>JBKCEY010000046.1:0-29509 GCA_046304115.1 Burkholderiales bacterium
GCTACACCCAGTGCCCCGATGTGTGTCCGAGTACGCTGGCCACCATGGCCGAGGTCATGAAGCTGCTCGGCGATGACGCCAACCGGGTGCAGGTGATCTTCGTGACCGTGGATCCCGAGCGGGACACAGCCGAGGTCCTGACGCCTTACGTCCAGGCCTTCGATTCGCGTTTCATGGCCCTGCGGGGCTCGCCTGAGCAGATCGACGTGGTGCGCAAGGAATTTCGTGTGATCGTTCAGCGCAACAAGGGCGCAACGCCCAGCAGCTACACCATCGATCACACGGCCGCCTCTTATGTCATCGGGACTGATGGCCGCTTGCGGCTCTACATTCGCCACGACACGCCGGTTGCCGATATCGCTGCCGATCTGAAGCGCCTGCTGTCGTAAAACATGAAGCGCCTGCTGTCGTAAAACACGCCGGCCAGCGCCGGTCAGCGGGAGCGGCCCGGCAAGCACGGCTCATTGAGCCCGGGTCAGTAAACCCGATCATCGCCTTTGACGGCCTGCGCCACGGTGCGCCACAGGATGCGTGCGTCCAGGGCAGGAGACCACTCGCGCAGATAGTGCAGATCGAGCGCCACCCGACGCTCCATCTTGTCGAGCGTGTCGGTCTCGCCGCGAGCCCCATTGACCTGAGCCCAGCCCGTGATGCCCGGCTTGGCCTTGTGTCGCATCATGTAACCGTCGATGCGATCGCGGTAGAAGGCATTGTGGGCCAGTGCATGCGGTCGAGGCCCGATCATGCTCATTCGGCCTTGCAGCACATTGAAGAATTGCGGCAGCTCATCCAGAGAGGTCCGTCGCAGGAACGCGCCGAGCGGCGTCACCCGTGGATCCCCTCGCGTGGCTTGCGACACCGTGGGCCCATCTTCGGTGACCCGCATCGTGCGGAACTTCCAGACCTCGATGGTGCTTGCGTTCAAGCCGTGGCGCCGCTGACGAAACAGCACCGGGCCTCCAGGCATGGTGAGCCGGATGGCAGCGGCGATCAGCATCATGAGCGGTGCGGTCAGCCCGATGGCAATCAGGGCCAGAACGATGTCCGCGGCGCGCTTGAGGCAGGCGCGCAGGCCCGTGAAGGGCGGGCTGCAGACCGTCAGCATGCGTGTGCCCGCGATCTGGTCGATCCGTACCCTGAGTTCCGAGGTCTGTGCCCACTGGGGCAGGAAATGGACACTGGCCGTGCTGTCGCGCAACTGGGCGAGTACATGCTCGATGCGGGGCGCAGAACTGACCGGGAGCGAGAGAAAGACTTCATCGATCGCCTCGCGGCGCACGATTTCGCCGAGCTCGTCGAGCCGACCCAGCAAGGGCGCCTCGAGCGCAGCGTCAATTCTGGTGGGCTCGCGATCGTCGATGAAACCCACCAGCCGGTGGGTGCGCCGCGCGCGGCCGGTTTTCAGCAACGCAGACCAGAGGGTCCTTTGTGCTGATGCGACCGTCAGAGCCCTGGCAAAAGCACGCCCCTGGGTATTGGCGCCGACGATGATCGAGTTGGCCATGCCTGACCGTGCTCCACTGACAGTTGAATCAGGGCTGTCGATCGGCGAGGATCGTGCCCGGGCGCAAGCGCCCGGGTTGTGAACTGCTGCAACCTCATTGCAATCACCTTGCGTTACAGTCGTGTCATGAAAGTCACTGTCATTGGCACCGGTTACGTCGGACTGGTCTCGGGCGCCTGTCTTGCAGAGATGGGTAACGACGTGCTCTGTCTCGATGTCGATCCGCGCAAGATCGAAATGCTCGAGCAGGGGCAGATCCCCATCCATGAGCCCGGTCTTGAGGCGATGGTCCAGCGCAATGCGGCTGCGGGTCGCATGCGTTTTACGCTCGATGCCGCTCGAGCGGCTGCGCATGGCACGATCCAGTTCATTGCAGTGGGCACCCCGCCAGACGAAGACGGCTCCGCTGACCTTCAGTATGTGATTGCTGCGGCCCGCAGCCTCGGGCGTCACATGACCGACTACAAGGTGGTGGTCGACAAGTCCACCGTACCCGTCGGTACGGCCGACCGTGTTCGAGAGGCTTTGCGCGAGGAACTGACCGCACGTGGCGTCGAGGTGCCCTATGCGGTCGTGTCCAACCCGGAGTTCCTCAAGGAGGGGGCCGCGATCGAGGATTTCATGCGCCCGGACCGGATCGTCGTGGGCGCTGATGACGAGCAGGCCATCCTGCTGATGCGCGCGTTGTATGCGCCTTTTCAGCGCAACCACGAGCGCCTGGTGATCATGGACACCCGTTCGGCCGAACTCACGAAGTACGCGGCCAATGCCATGCTCGCCACACGCATTTCCTTCATGAATGAACTGGCATTGCTTGCCGAGAAGGTGGGTGCTGACATCGAGCTGGTGCGCCAGGGGATAGGCTCGGATCCGCGAATCGGCTATCACTTCCTGTATTCGGGTGCTGGTTATGGGGGCTCGTGCTTTCCCAAGGATGTCAAGGCGCTGATCCGCACTGCGGCCGACCATGGCCGCAGCTTGCAGGTGCTCACGGCTGTGGAAGCAGCCAACGAGACCCAGAAGCAGGTTCTGGTCGATAAACTGCGCGCGCGCTTTCCGGACGGCTTGCGCGGTCTGAACATCGCGCTCTGGGGCCTTGCCTTCAAGCCCAATACAGACGACATGCGCGAAGCGCCGAGCCGGGTGATCATCGAATCATTGCTCGCCGAGGGCGCCCGGGTCTGCGCCTATGACCCCGTGGCCATGGACGAGGCGCGCCGGGTCCTGGGTCATCGTGAGGGTTTGAGTTTCGCCGAAGGTCCGATGCAGGCCCTGGAAAAAGCCGATGTCCTGATGATCGTGACCGAATGGAAGGAGTTCCGCAGTCCGGACTTTGAAGCCATCCGCGAAGCCCTTCGGCATCCTGTGATCATCGATGGCCGCAACATGTACACGCCCGCACTGGTCAGGGCCAGTGGACTCGAGTATCACGCCATCGGCCGAACATGAATGTTCTCGTGACCGGAGCGGCCGGTTTCATCGGCATGCACGTGGCTTTGCGTCTGCTTGCAGACGGACATCGCGTGCTCGGTCTCGACAATCTCAATGATTACTACGACCCCGCTTTGAAGCAGGCGCGGCTCGAGGAGCTTGCGGCGAGCGACGGCGCGCAACAGGGCCGGTGGCATTTCGAACGGATCGAGATCGCTCAGGAGGGGGCGGTGCTCGATCTGATCGATCGTCATGGCCCGATCGACCGTGTCGTCCATCTGGCCGCGCAGGCCGGGGTGCGCTACTCGCTCACCCATCCTGAGGCTTATGCAGCCTCCAATCTCACCGGATTCGTGCAGGTGCTCGAGGCTTGCCGCAGGGCCCGCGTGGCCCACCTGGTCTACGCCTCGTCATCGAGCGTGTACGGGGGCAACCGCAAGATGCCCTTCGCCGAAACCGACCCTGTAGACCATCCGGTCAGTCTGTATGCGGCCACCAAGAAGGCCAATGAACTGATGGCTCATACCTACAGCCATCTGTACGGATTGCCGACCACCGGATTGCGATTCTTTACCGTCTACGGGCCGTGGGGCAGGCCTGACATGGCCCCGGTTCTGTTTGCCCGCGCCATTCTGGCGGGCGAGCCCATTCAGGTCTTCAATCACGGCGACATGAAGCGCGACTTCACCTACATCGACGACATCGTCGAGGGCGTGGTTCGCTGTCTGATGCGCGCACCGGAGTCTGATCCTGCAGCTGCGCAGCAAGGGCCCGACGCATCACGCAGTCATGCGCCCTGGCGGATCTTCAATATCGGCAACAGCGAGCCCGTCGCCTTGCTCGATTTCATCAGTACGCTTGAGCGAACGCTGGGCCGAACGGCCATGCGGCAACTGCTGCCCATGCAACCGGGCGATGTGCCTGCAACGTTTGCCGATACCCGGGCCCTCACCGACTGGATCGGTTTTGCACCGCACACCCCGCTTGAAGAGGGTGTACAGCGCTTTGCCGCGTGGTATCAGGCGTGGCAGATCAGGCGTACTCGGCCAGAGCCTCCTTCAGGGTCTTGAGAGCCTTGACCTCGATCTGACGGATGCGTTCGGCCGATACACCATATTCATCGGCGAGCGTCTGCAGGGTCACGGCCCCCCCTTCGGAGTCATCGCGCAGCCAGCGTGACTCGATGATGCGGCGGCTGCGGGCATCCAGCTGTTCAAGCGCCTGCGCGAGCCCCTCGCCCTGCAGGCGGTCATGTTCGCGGGCCTCCAGAACCTGCGTGGGTTCGCTGTGTTCGGCCTTGAGATACGCGATGGGCGCGTAATCGTCTTCATCCGAGTCAGAGGTTGGCTCGAGAGCCACATCGGCCCCACCCAGACGGGTTTCCATCTCGACAACATCCTGGGGGCGGACGTTGAGTTCGCTGGCGATGCGGGCCACGTCGTCGGGCCCGAGGGTGTGGGCATCGCGCTTGAGGGAGCGCAGATTGAAAAACAGCTTGCGCTGCGCCTTGGTGGTCGCCACCTTGACCAGGCGCCAGTTGCGCAGGATGTACTCGTGGATTTCGGCCTTGATCCAGTGCATGGCGAAGGACACGAGCCGCACGCCACGGTCGGGATCGAAGCGCTTGACGGCCTTCATCAGGCCGACATTGCCTTCCTGGATCAGGTCGGCATGCGGCAGCCCATAGCCCAGATACTGACGGGCGATGGAGACCACCAGACGCAGGTGAGAGGCGATCAGATCGCGCGCGGCATCGAGATCGGCCGTTTCGCGAAGCCTGCGGGCGAGCGCCACTTCCTGCTCGGCGCTGAGGATGGGCAGCCGGTTGACGGCACTGATGTAGGCATCGATATGCCCGACCGGCGGAACTGCCCAGAGGGCACCCGCTGCACGAGGGGCAGTCGACAGAGCACTTGATGAGGAGGTCATCGCCAGCGTCCTTTCAGGAGGTCACAAGGCCTCTATCAATGAATGTTAGCACTCAGCGCAAAGGAGTGCTAAACAATTGGGGTCAGATCACAATTTCTTACAAACCCGATCCTGTCTGCCTTCGTTCGCGCGCACTGGATGTCGTCTGACAGCCCTGAGGCAGGTCCTCCGCTTGGGGCTTCATGGGTCCGCGGCCATGCTGAAGCTTGTCAAGACGACCTTCGAGCTGCCGCATGAATGACTTTCGAATCGGGGTTTTCAAAACGCCATCGCGACGGCCCTTGAGCGTGCTGGCCGGCCTGGCCGCCCTGACCGCCCTGACTCTGGCGCCCGCCTTCGGCCAGCCGCTGGCCGAGGCCCAGCCGCCCGAGCCGGTCGTGCGCTACGAGACCTCAGCGACGATCGAGCATCACGACAACCTCTACCGGGTCGCCGATTCGAATGCCGCGCGGTCTGGCACCCTGGTCAGAGTTTCGGCGGGAGTCAATCTCGAACGGGAGTGGAGTCTGCAGCGCCTGGGAGCCAGCGCCCGGGTGGCCCCCGCCTGGCGCCTTGCCGGCGCGGGCGATGACACGGTGGACTGGGCCCTGCAGGCCCGATGGGACTGGGCTGCCGGACGGGTCTTGTTTGGGGATCTCAATGCGGCGCTGACCCGCCTGCAAACTCCGTGGGAAGAGATTGGCAGCTCTCAGGTCAATTACCAGCGGATCAGCAGTCTGCGCCTGCTCGCGGGATTGAGGCTGACTCAGGATTGGTCGGTCATTGCAGCAACCGACGCCTGGCGCTCTGACAACTCCCGGCCGGAGCGACTGGCGGCCGATCTGCGACGGGAGGGCTGGGAGGCGGGTGTGCGTTTCTGGCCGGATCGTGCCTTGCAGGTTGATGCGGTCTGGCGACGTGAGGATGGCCGACCCCGGAGCGCGCAATCGATCGATGCAACCGGCGTGGTGTTGCCCCAGCCGATCGAGAACGACTGGACCCAGGAGGTCGGGCTGGTGAGGGCGCGCTGGTCGCCCGCCGAGCGCAGCCAGTGGCTGGCCCAGATCGGTCATGTGCGAAGGCAGCATGAACAGCTGCAGCAGCGCGATTTCAGCGGCCTGACCGGGCTCATGCAGGGGCGCTGGGCGATGACCGGGGCGCTGGACTGGCAGGTGTCACTGGCCCGGACCATCGATGTGCCCGAATTGCTCTCGGCGACCTATGTCGATGTTCGCTCTCTGGAACTTCGACCCCGGTGGCAGGTGACCGGCCCGACCGCATTGAGTGGCTGGTTGGCGCTCGCACGCCGCGACTATGCCGGTGACCCTGCGGTTGCGCTCAGCCCGGATACCGAACGGCGGGATCGATGGCGCGAGCTGGGATTGCGCCTGGAGGTTCTGGTTCACCGACGCCTGCTCGCCCATGTGGATGTCAGGCGCACCCTGCGCCGCTCGAACCTGTCGGCTTTCGAATTCAACGACACCACCGTGTCGGCCGGCCTCATGGCCCGTTTCTAGGAGCTTGATGATGCGAACCTTTCTGATGGTCTGGTTTCTTGTTTGCCTTGGATTCGGGCTGCAGTCGCAGCCGGCAGTCGCCCAGGGCGACTATCGACTGGGGCCCGGTGATGCGGTTCGCATCCTGGTCTTCCAGCATCCCGATCTCACGCTCGAGGCCAGGATTCCGGAGTCGGGTCAGCTCGCCTATCCGCTCGTGGGAAGCGTCCGCGCCGCGGGTCAATCCCCCAATGAACTGGCCCAGTCCCTGGCGCACAGCCTGCGCGAGGGGCGATTTCTGGCCGATCCGCAGGTCTCGGTCCTGATCACGTCGCATCGCAGCCAGCAGGTTTCGGTGCTGGGCCAGGTCGTTCGGCCCGGTCGGTATCCGATCGAAGTGGGTGGCCTGCGGCTGAGCGAAGTGCTTGCGCTGGCCGGAGGCATCTCGGCGACCGGTGCGGACGCGGTCGTCCTGGTCAGGCAGGATGGCGCCAGTCGCAGTCGTCGGGCGATCGATCTGGCCCGGTTGGTCGCACCGGCCGAAGCCTCCGATGACCCGGTGCTGCGACCGGACGATCTGGTGTTTGTCGACCGGGCCCCGCAGTACTACATCTATGGCCAGGTTCAGCGCCCCGGCATGTATGGCGTCGACCGGGGCCTGACCGTGGCCCAGGCCCTGGCCAAGGGCGGAGGGCTCACCCTGAGGGGAACGGATCGCGGCATCCGCCTGCAGCGCCGTCAGACCGATGGCCGGGTATCGGTGCAGGAGGTCCGGCTTGATGAGCCGATCCAGGGTGATGACCTGCTGATCGTGCGTGAGAGTGTTTTCTGAGCATGGAGTCGACCCCCGCCTGAGGCTGGTTGACCGTCCATGCTCCCGATCGCCCGCTGGATTGCCCTGCAGGCTTGCGGTACCCCGGCCCGGCGGGTACGCGAGGCCTGCCCCTACGTCAGTGTTGACGGCAGGTCACGCAGACCGCTTGATGCCGCCGGACGGTCAGGGTGTGCCGCTGATCCGGATGACCTCTTGAGTTTGGCCTGTCAGGACACGTTAACGACATAATTGTGTCGTACACGTAACGTTCTGGAGGGCATCATGAACGATGTCGATCCGCGATTGGGCCGCGAGCCCATCGTCAATGCTCAGGGCCAGTTGATCGGTTTCAATCTGTCTTGCGCCGCGCCCGCACTGGATGCCCGTCGCGAGCCTGGCGGCATGGTACTGGATGCGAGTACCCAGGCCGTGCTCGGCCAGGTCGCCTCGTTGCTGAAGAATGCCGGGCGCGATCCGGTGATCGGTCCGCACAAGGGGTTCATTCCCGTCGATGCCCGATCGCTCGCCGATGGTGACTCGCTGGATGACGCCCTGCAGCGCCTGTCACCCCAGGCCACGGTGCTCAGTCTGGCACCGGATTGCAAGCCCCAGGCTCAAACCGTCGAGCGTCTGGTGCAGTTGAGAGACCGGGGTTTTGGCGTTGCCGCCCGGGCAGATCAGTCCGCAGCCGAGCGCTCGGCCTGGCTCGACGTGGCAACACACCTCAAGGTCGACATTCGTCGCCTGGATGCGCAAAGCGAAGCCGTGCTGCTGCCGACGCTGCACTACGGTTCTCAGGTTCTGATTGCAGAGTCGGTCGATACGGCCGAGGCCGCGCGCCACTGCATCGATCTGGGGTTCCAGGCCTTGCAGGGCAATCAGGTCGGCCCGGTTGAAACCCTTTCAAGGGTGCGTATCGGCATCGACCATGAACTGGCCCGCGCGGTTCTGCGACGCCTGGCTGCAGGCGCGGGCATTGACGAACTCGATTCGATGATCCGCGGCGATGTGGCCTTGTGCTGGCGCCTGTTGCGTTACGTCAGGACGGCGAATTTCGGCTTGCATGTGCCGGTGCGTTCGCTGTGGCACGCCCTGGAGCTGGTCGGACGTGCACGGCTGGAGCGCTGGATCGGGCTGCTGCTTTCCAGTGTTGAAGACCTCTCGCCGATTGCAGCGCGCCTGGCCCACGGTGCTGCGCTGCGTGGCCGTGCGCTCGAACTCATGGGGCGCGATTACTTTGAAGTCCAGGAGCGGGGCAACCTGTTCCTGACCGGTGCGTTTGCCACCCTTCCCGCGGTGACCCTGCGACCGATGGCCGAGGCCGTACAGGCCATCGCGCTGCCGAGTGCGGTGGTCGATGCCCTCGTCGACGGAACAGGTCCTTACGGTGCCCTGCTGAGCCTCGTGAGGGCGCTTGAGCAGGATCGACACCAGGACATCACTGCCCTGGGCGAGAGTCTTTCGATGTCGCCCGTCGTTCTTGACCGGGCCCGCCGATTGATGGACGGCTTGCAGGCCTGTCCCCAGATGTCTGCCTCAAACCAGGGAGTGCGCGCATGAGTGTCGTGATGGAACCCGCTGTGCAGCCCCCAGTCTCGATGCACGATCACCTGAGTCGCATCTTTGCCGATACGGTGAGTTTCGGCGACACAGGCGAGGTGGCGTATCTGGGCCGACAGCCCATCCTGGACCGCAGTCAGCAGCTGTTGGGTTACGAGCTGTTCTATCGTGCCGACAGCGACATGACCCAGGCGGATTTTGCCGATGGGGTGCATGCCAGTCTGGTGGTGATCGCTGCCCTGCTGCAGGATGTCGGGACCGAGCAGGTGCTGGGCGGCAAGACGGCCTTCATCAATATCGCTGCGCGCTCGCTGGACGAGGATGCGGCGATCCAGTTGCTTGAGCCCAGCCGCACGGTGCTGGAGCTGCCCGTCGATTGCCCGCTGGATGCCGAAGCGCTCAATCGGCTTGCCCATCTGCGCAAGGCCGGATTTGGTGTGGCGGTCACGGTGGACAGCTTTGCCGCTCTTCGCCTGCCACAGTTTGCGCTGGCCTCACATGTGAAGATCGATCTGCAGAAGATCGGCATGGACAGCCTGCCGCGACTTACCCAGCTACTCAACGCCATGCATGGACGGCGTGTGCTGGTGGCCGAGAAGGTGGAAACCCGCGAGCAAGCCACGATCTGCCTCGAACTGGGGTTCGATGCACTGCAGGGTTATTACTTCGCCCGCCCCGAAACCCTGTCCGCGCGCAAGCTCGAACCGGGCAAGGCAGCGGTCATGCAGGCCATCCGGCTGCTGCTTCGCAATGCCGATATCGTTGAGGTTGATCAGGCCCTCAAGCGCGACGTTGCGCTGTCAGTCAAGCTGCTGCGCTACATGAATTCGGCCGGCATGGGCTTGTCCAGGAAGATCGATTCGCTCAAGTCAGCCATCAACCTGATGGGCTACAGCAAGCTCGCCCGCTGGCTCACGCTCCTGCTGGCAACCGCCGACAGCCGCGATCCGACCGGTCAGATTCTGGCCCGTACGGCAATCACCCGTGGGCGCTTGATCGAATTGCTGGGCGAGTCGCACTTTGATTTCGCGCAGCGTGACAACCTCTTCATCACCGGAACGTTTTCGCTGCTGCCGGCCATGCTCATGGTGCCGATGGCCGAGGCCATCACCGATCTTGATCTGCCCGCCGATGTGATCAGCGCGCTGCAGGATCGAAGTGGTCCGATTGGCGCTTACCTTAGGCTGGTCGAAGCCTGCGAGAGCCCGTCCCTGCAGGGCGTCGATACCCTGTGTCGACAATTGGGCATTGCGCCCAAGGCTCTCAATCTGGCGCAGATGCAGGCCGCCGACTGGGTGCAGCGACTCGGGATCTGATCCAGCCTTGCAGGTTCAGCGGCTCGGTCATGAGGTCGAGCGGGTCGCGGCCCTGAAGGGCTGCGATCACCGGGACCGCCCATTGCCGAAGGTTGCGCCGCACCCGGCTCGTCAGCGTGTCGCCCTGCTGCAGGGCGGCCATCAAGGCGCCTTCGTCGAGTTGTGCGCCGGCCTGAATTCTTCGGATCAGGAAAGGGTCTGTCCCTGCATCATTGAGTCCACCGAGCGTGCAGCAGGCCGTCAGATAGCCTGCATCGGCGACCGCCTGACGAACCCGGCGATTGAAGCGACCCCGCGGATAGGCAAAGCTCGTGACCGCACGCCCCAGCAGGTGCTCCAGGTCGTGCTTTGAACGGACGAGCTCGTTGCCGAGCGCTGCATCCGCAAGGGTTCGCAGGTCGGGATGGTTGACCGTATGCGAGCCGATCTCAAGACCGGCATCGGACAGCTCACGCAACTGCATCCTCGAGAGCATCGGTCGGGACCGGATACCGAGGTCGCGATCGAAGCGCGCCATGGCGTCGAGCGATCCGCTCACCACATAGGCGGTTGCATTCAGGCCGTGCTGGAGCTCCGGCCCCAGATGCTCATGCAGACACGCAAAGCCATCGTCCACCGTGATGCCTACCGTGCGCGCAGGCAAGGCAAGCCCCTGTCGGATGCGGGCGGTCATCGCCTCGATACCCAGCAGTGTCCAACCCTCGGCCCGAAGCAGTCGCAGATGTCGGCGAAACAAGGCTGGGGTCACGGTATACGTCGATTCAAGCGTACAGCTCGGCTCGCCGATGGCGTGATACATCAGGACCGGAACAGGGACGAGAGGGCGTGTGCCCGGGGTAAGTCGAAGCGGCGTCATCGATGACATCCCGTCATGCTGCACGGTCCCCTGGCTCAGTGCAGGCCAGGATGCGCACACGCGTCATGCTCCTACCCGATCACACGCACCACGCAACACACCCGGTGCTGCGCAATAGGCCAGCATGCAGAGCCCTTCTGTCCAAGGATCTTGCCCATGCGCGTCACCCGCATCGCAGCTCGCGAAATCGATGCGCCCCTTGCGTGTCGCTGGACCGCGTTGCAGTCCCATCCTGGCCATCCCGAGTGGTTGCATCCCTTCCTGAGCGCGGCCTTTGCCCAGCTCACGGCCGAGATTCGTGTCCATGCGCGTGTGGCCGTCATCGAAGATGCCGGCAGCATCGTCGGGTTGTGGGCCTTTGAAGAGCCACTGCCTGGATTGGCTCACCCGCTGGCCCGGCACATGTCAGATCTGCAGGGTGTGTTGCTGGACCCTCAGTGGGCTGACGATCAAATGGGTTCGGCTCAGTGGGGTTCGGCTGAGAGGGGTTTTGCCGAGTCCCCTTTGAGGTGGGTTGCGAGGCAGCTGCGACTGCCTCTGGTGCGGGTCGATCATCTGCTGCCCAGCCGCCAGGACCCGATGGCTGGCAGGCGCATTCGCTGGATGATTGCCCTGCATGAGGGATTTGACGCTTATCTGCGCGAACAATCCCCGCGCACGCGCTGGTGGCGACGCGCGCCGGGCAGGGCCCGTAAGCTGGCCGAGGCGATGGGGCCGCTCACCTGGCGCGACGATGTCCGCGATGACGCAGCCTGGACGGCGCTTGCGCGCTGGAAGTCGGCTCAATATCGCGCGTCTGGCCTCAGGGACAATTTCGCCATCGGCTGGGTGCGCGAGTGGCTCGAGCGATTGCGCTGGTCTGATTCGCCCGGCCTGCGGGGTTCGCTGCAGTCGCTGCGTGCCGGAGGGCAGGTCGTTGCGGTGCACTTCGGGGTGCGTGGCCACCATATCCTTCATCACTACCTGCCGGCCTACGACAACGCGTTGTCCGTTCATTCGCCGGGCAGTGTTCTGCTGGAACAGACCATCTCACAGGCGCCCGCTCAGGGCGTGACGATGATCGACCTCAGTACGGGCGACATGGACTACAAGCAGGCGGTCAGCAACCGACAGGAATTCCTGGAGAGGGGTGCGATCGGGCCGGGTGTTCTGCTGCGCCTGGAAGCGCTGGCTCACCGGACAGCAGACGGCCTTCGGGGCTGGCCCGGTTTGCTGCCTGTTGCGCGGCTAGGCAGGCGCGCTCTGGTCAGTGTGATCAACGGACCCCCCCGACCTCAAGGTTGACCAGAGTCGGGGCCGCTACACTCGAGGCATTGATCCCTCGAGTTCCACGATGAGCATCCGCGAGTCCGTTCATTCCCCCTCAAGCGTCAGGCCATCGTTTGCGGGCCATGTTCCTCTGGTTGTTTCCACGCGCGGCGGCACGATCGAGAACATCCACTACGGATCGATTGCCGTGGTGGATGCCAGCGGCCGGCTGCTGCACGCAGCGGGCGATCCGACCTTCATGACCTTCACGCGATCGGCCCTGAAGGCCTTTCAGGCCTTGCCCTTTGTGATGGATGACGGGCCCAGAGCCCTCGGCCTGACGACCGAGCAGGTTGCCCTGCTGACCGCGAGCCATTCGGGCGAAGACTTCCATGTGTCTGCGGTGCAGGATCTCCTCGCCCGCGCAAAGTCCACGCCCGCCGAACTGCAGTGCGGCTGCCATGTGCCCTATGTCTTTGAGACGCTGGGCCGCACACCGGAGCCTGGAGTCACGTTCGATTCCCGTCATCACAACTGCTCGGGCAAGCATTCAGGCTTCATGGCCTATTGTCAGTTGCACGGTCTGTCGCGATCCGACTATCTGGAGCAGGGGCATCCGTTGCAACGGCGTATCCGTGCGCAGATCGCAGCCCTGTTGCGGCTTGCGCCCGAAGCGCTTGCGGTGGGCACCGACGGTTGCAGTGCACCCAATCTGGCGCTGCCCCTGTCGGGGCTGGCGCGGCTGTGGGCCATGCTGGCTGCAGGGGATGTCGGTGAGCCAGCGAATGCAGGCGCGTCAGTGCCTGCTGGCTCAGACACGACCGCGCTTGAGCGTCGCGCCGATATCGAGCAGGCCTTTGGCCAGATGTATGCCGCCATGACCGCGCATCCGGAGTATGTGAGCGGAACGGGGCGCACCGACCTGCATCTGACGCAGGCGGGAGCCGGTGACTGGGTGGCCAAGGCTGGCGCCGATGGTGTACAGACCCTGGCCATCCGTTCGCTCGGACTGGGCATTGCGATCAAGGTCAGTGACGGTCATGCCGATGCCCGCCATGTCGCGATCGTTGAGGTGCTCAGGCAACTCGGCTTGCCCGGGGCGCAGCATGAATCGCTCGCACCCTGGCGCAGCCAGGCGATCTGCAATATTGCCGGCCTGCAGGTGGGTGAGCGCCGTCCGGTGTTCGAATTGCAGTCCGGCGCCCGGAGCTAGCCCAGCGCCCAGCGGTCGGGCCCGGGTCCCACGTGGCTTACTCGTAGCGCCCCAGGCGCACCATGGTCGTGCCCACCCGCAGCTGGGCCATCGAGGGCATCACCAGCACGGTGTTGTCGTAAGGCGCCCGGATCGTATCGTCGCCATCGATGGCGATCGGATCACCCTGACGCGGGATCACTTCAAGGCCGGTAAAGGGCGCCACGAACCGGAATGAGAGGCTGCGCGCGACCACCGGCTCGGTGACCCGCACGATGCGTTGCTGAGCAGGCGGGTTCAGACGCAGATGGGGATCAATGCGCGCCGCATCGACCACGCCGGTCTCTCGCAGAAAGCGCAGCGTGGTGTCCATGGCGACGTCGGCCGATGATTGCGACCAGTGCTGGCCGCATTCGATCAGGATGGCGGTGCGCGGGCTCTCGGGTTGGCCAAAGCCACCGCGCTCGATCATGCGCAGGCCCGCGGGGTGTCCGGTATCGATCAACAGATCGCCCGGCACGCCCAGGCGTCGGGCATAGGCCGCGCTCTTGTCACCCCCGGCGCCGGTGGCTCCGCACACCATGATCGGACGACAGGGCTCATGCATGGAATGAATGTCGAGCAGCAGATCGGCCGCATCCACAAAGGGCCGAAGCTGCCGCGCGCGGCGCAACTCGACCGAGTCACGAGAACCAAACAGCGCGTCATCCGCCCAGACCCGGTTGTAGTCCTCATCGACAAAGCGACTGCGATCCGGGTGTGCGGGATCCCATCGTGCAAAGGCGTCGGTGTTGGCAAAGGCCAGCGTCAGGCGACCCCGATCCGGGCGCAGGCCCTGGCTCAGCAGGCTATCCAGGGTGATGGCGCCGCATAGCTCATTGCCATGGGTGAGTGCCTGCACCATGACGTTGGGGCCTGGCCTGCCGGAATCGAAATGCCAGACATGATCGACTCCGGTATTGCCCTGTTTCCAGCGATCGATCGCCGGTGCGGTGATCTCGATGGGACGACTGATGTTCGAACTCATGCAGAGGGCTCCAGAAGGTGACACGCGGCCTTCATCCCGGAGCCCGGCAGATCGCGCAGGATCGGTGCCTCGGTTGCACAGCGAGCGGTCGCATGCGGGCAGCGCGGATGGAAGTGACAGCCCGTGGGCGGATCGAGCGGTGATGGAATCTCGCCCCGGATGGGTTGATAGCGCTGACCGCGTCGGTCCAGACGCGGTACCTCGGCGAGCAGCGCCTGGGTGTAGGGATGTTGCGGTGCGCTGTAGATGGCCTCGATCGGTCCTGTCTCGACCACCCGGCCCAGGTACATCACGACCACGCGATCGCACACATGCCGGATGACGCCCAGATCGTGCGAAATGAACAGCAGCGTGAGGCCGAGTTCGCGTCGCAGATCCATGAGCAGGTTGATCACCTGGGCTTGAATGGAGACATCGAGGGCCGCCACCGCCTCGTCACACACCAGAAAACGAGGCTGTACGGCGAGCGCTCGTGCGATGCCGATGCGCGCACGCTGACCGCCGGAGAACTGGTGCGGATAGCGTTTTGCCATGTCGGGCGCCAGTCCCACCTGCTGGAGCATGCGGGTGACATACGCCTCAGCATGGCTGCGCTCGACAAGGCCGTGGGCCAGGGGCGCCTGTGCAATGGCCTCGCCCACGCGCATGCGGGGGTTGAGTGAGGCAAAGGGGTCCTGGAAGATCATCTGCACCGCAGGGCGCTGCCCTGCACGCAGGTGCACGGGCTCGCCTTCGAGCAGCACCTCGCCGTCGCTCGGCTGATGCAGGCCAGCGATCACGCGACCCAGCGTGGATTTGCCGCAGCCCGATTCGCCCACCAGCCCGACCACCTCGCCGGCATGCACCGAGAAACTCACCCGATCCACGGCATGGACGGTCTGCTCACGCAGGGGAGCACCCAGACGCGCGGCCAGTCGCTCGATCAGGTCCAGTCGCCGAACGAAGCGACGCGACACCTCCCGGACCTCGAGCAGCGGTTTGAAGGTCTCGTTCATGTCCGGGCCCCGCCCGCCTGACCTGCATCACGCAGCGGACGGATGCACCGTACCTGCCGCTCACCGAGCGTTTGCACGGCCGGTTCGTTGCCGCAGTCCGGGCCGGCCCGACTGCAGCGCGGCGCGAAGGCGCAACCCGGCGGCAGCTGGGCCAGGGCGGGCGTCATGCCCGGGATCTGGCGCAAAGCGATGCCGGGTGGGTTGTTGGCCGGGACCGAGTCGAGCAGGCCTCGGGTATAGGGATGCAGCGGCGCATCGAGAACCTCGTCGACCGATCCCTGCTCGACGATGCGCCCCGCGTACATGACCGCGATGCGCTCGGCCAGACCAGCCACGACGGCCAGATCATGCGTGATCCAGATCAGCGCCGTACCGGCATCGCGCACGAGTTGCTGCATCTCGTAGAGGATCTGCCCTTGCACCGTGACATCGAGCGCGGTGGTGGGCTCATCGGCAATGATGAGTGAAGGGCGGTTGAGCAGGGCAATCGCGATGGCCACCCGCTGTCGCATGCCGCCCGAAAACTGATGCGGATACTGGGCCAGGCGCTCGCCCGGTGAGGCGATGCCCACCCGGTTGAGTGCTTCAGCGCAGCGTTCAAGGGCTTGAGCCCGTGGGACGCGCTCGTGAGCCAGGATGGCCTCGACCATCTGCGTGTCCACCCGCAGCACCGGGTTGAGCGTCATCATCGGATCCTGAAAGATCATCGCGATGCGATGACCCCGCAGGGCACGCAGGGTTTCGGACGCCGCCCCGACCAGTTCCTGGCCTTCAAAGCGGATGCTCCCGGAAGCAATGCGCCCGGGTGGGTCGATGAGCCCCAGGATGGAAAACCCCGTGACCGACTTGCCCGAGCCCGATTCGCCCACCAGACCGAGCACTTCACCCTCGCCCAGATCGAAGCTCACGCCATTCACGGCCCGCACGGCGCCGTCACGGGTACCAAACTCGGTGACCAGACCTTCGACCTGCAGCAAAGGCGCGCTCATCTGGCCAGCCTCGGATTGAGCACGTCGCGCAGCTGATCGCCCACCAGATTGATCGACAGAATGGTGAGCAGCAGTGCAATACCCGGATAGACCGAGATCCAGTACTTGCCCGAGAGCATGAACTCGTAGCCATTGGAAATCAGCAGGCCGAGCGACGGTTCGGTGGTGGGCAGGCCCAGACCCAGAAAGGACAGCGTGGCCTCCAGGGCAATCGCGTGCGCAACCTGCACGGTACCGACCACGATGAGCGGTGGCAGCGCGTTGGGCAGCAGATGGCGCAGCATGATGCTCGCCCGAGACAAACCCAGCCCGCGGGCTGCATCCATGTATTCCTTGTTGCGTTCGGACAGGGCCGCCGACCGTGCGGTGCGGGCGTAGTAGGCCCATTGCACGGTGATGAGCGCGATGATGACCTTGTCCACGCCCTTGCCCAGGGTGGCAATCAGGATGAGCGCCACCAGAATCGCCGGAAAGCCGAGCTGAATGTCGACAATGCGCATGAGCACCTGCTCAAAGCGCCCGCCCAGGTAAGCTGCCAGGATGCCGAGCCCGCCCCCCATCACCATGGCGATCAGGCCGCTGGCCGCACCCACCAGCAATGAGACCCGCAGGCCATAGAGAACAGCCGAGACCATGTCGCGACCCTGGCCGTCGGTGCCCAGCCTGTAGGTGAGCGTGCCATCCATCGAGGCCGAACCCGGCGGCAGGCGGGCATCCATGAGATCGAGCTTGCCCAGGTCGTAGGGATTCTGAGGCGCAATCCAGGGGGCGATGATGGCCGCCACCAGAATGAGCATGAGCAGGATCAGTCCGGCCATGGCCAGCCGTGAGGTGGCGAAGTCTGCTCTGAAACGGGCCCAGGGGGACATGGTCTTGTGCGTGCCTTGCTCTTGCTTGCGTGAGGTCAGAGCTTGCCCGAATCGAGCCGCACCCGCGGATCGAGCACGGCATAGAGCAGATCCACCACCAGATTGATCAGGATGAAGAGGGCCACCGTGATCAGCAGATAGGCCACCACCACCGGGCGATCGAGCTGGAAGATCGCATCGATCACGAGCTTGCCCATGCCCGGCCAGGCAAAGATGGATTCGGTCACGATGGCAAAGGCAATCACGCTGCCGAGTTCAAGTCCGATGACCGTGACCAGGGGAATCATGATGTTCTTGAGCAGGTGCACGCCGATCACGCGACGCGTGGCCAATCCTTTGGCCCGCGCAAATCGCATGTAGTCGAGCATGACGTTCTCGCGCACCTGCGCCCGGGTCAGCCGGATGATGAGCGAGAGCTTGAAGAGTGCCAGGTTGATCGCTGGCAGCAGGGCATGCTTCAGGCCATCCCAGTGCAGGATGGAAATGTTCAGCCCGAGCGCGCTCACCGTGGGTCCGCGGCCTGTGGAGGGCAGCCATCCGAGCTGGACGGCAAACACCATGATGAGCAACAGACCCACCCAGAAGGTGGGCAGCGAAAACCCCAGGATGGAGCTCGCCATGATCCCGCGAGCGATGCGTCCGTCGGGCTTGAGGCCGGCATACAGTCCCAGCGGAATGCCGATCACCACCGCAATGATCATGGCCAGCGCGGCGAGCTCGAGCGTGGCCGGCATGCGCTCGAGGATCACATCCACAGCCGGGCGGCCGTAGACGAAGCTGTTGCCCAGATCGCCCGACAGCGCATTGCCGATGAAGCGTCCGTACTGCACCCACATCGGCTGATCCAGGCCGAACTCCACCCGCACCCGTTCGCGCTCTTCCTGGTCGGCCTGCGGATTGACCAGCATCTCGACCGGATCGCCGACCATGAAGATGCCCGCGAACACCAGCAGCGAGGTGACCGCGAGCACGAGCAGGGTCTGCGCCAGTCGGCGCAGGATGGTGACCAGCATGTCAGCGTCTCAGGTTCAGGATGTCAGGCCCCGCGACAGCGAGGCGTGAGGCGCAAGAAGCAGGGGGGCGCTTCAGCGGGCGGGCTTGAATTCATGGGCAAAGGTGTACTGATCGGCCCTTGCCGCATAGGTGATGCCCTTGCGCATGCCCCAGACCGAGACCTCGTAGTGCAGGGGAATGATGGCCTGCATCTCCATCGCCTTTTCGCTGGCGGCGGCCAGCAGCATGCCGCGCTTGGTGTCATCGACCTGAGTGATGGCGGTGGTGATCATGGCGTCAAGACCCGCATCCGAGAAGCGGCCCCGATTGGCCGCTCCCAGCCCCTGCTTGGGATCAAATGTGCCGGTGAGCGAGCGCAGGGATGACGAGGTATCGCCGCTCTCGGAGGCCCAGCCCGCAAGCAGGAACGAGAATTCAGCTTTGGAGCCGCGTGAGAAGAAGATGTTCGAGGGCATGGCGTCGACCTTGGTCTCGATGCCCACGCGGGTGAGGAAGGCAGCGACCGCCTGAGCGATCTTCTCGTCATTCACGTAGCGGTTGTTGGGGCTGTGCAGCGTGAGTTGAAAGCCATTGGGATAGCCTGCATCGGCCAGCAATTTCCTGGCGCCTTCGGGATCAAAGGCCTCGGGCTTGAGGCGCTTGCTGGTGCCGAAGAAGGAATCGGCCAGGAACTGGCCCGCTGGAATGGCCTGCTTTTCCATGACCCGCTCGACGATCGCGTCGCGATTGATCGCCTTTGAAATCGCCTTGCGAACCCGTACATCGATCAGCGGGTTGGCTTCCATCGGCTTGCCGTCGCGGGTGCGCACGAAGGGCGAGTTCTTGTCGCGACCCGAGTCCAGGTGCAGGTAGATCACGCGGTTGGAGGTGGCGCTCGCCAGTGCCAGCTGTGCATTGCCCTTCAGGCGCTCGGCGTCGGCGGTCGGCACGTTCTCGATCACATGAACATCCCCCGAGAGCAGGGCGGCGACCCGGGCGGCGTTGTTGGAGATCATGCGGTACTGCACGCGAGGCCAGGCGGTCTTGCCACCCCACCAGGCCTCGTTGCGGGCAAAGACCACCCGCTCGCCCGGCTTGTATTCCACGAGTTTGTAGGGGCCGGTGCCGTTCATGGCCTTGCCCGAGTTGAAATCGTCGGTACGGGCGGCCACCTGGTTCTTCGAGATGATCTGCAGCGAGGTCAGGTCGCGCGGCAGCAGCGGGTGCGGCGCTGCGGTTTTCATGATGACCGTGTGCGGGTCGGGCGCGGTGATGGACGTGACCGGTCGGGTGAACTGGGAGAACGAGGCCGGGCTGTTGGGCACCTCGGGCGCACGCTTGAAGGTCGCGATCACGTCGTCTGCCGTGAAGGCCGAGCCATCATGAAACTTCACGCCGCGGCGCAGCTTGATTTCCCAGGTGGTGTTGTCCAGCGGCTTCCAGGACTCGGCCAGCCCGGGCAGCAGTTGCTGCGTGGCGTCGGTGCGGATCAGGTTGTCGAACACATGTTTGGTGATGCTGTTGTTCGGTGTGAGGTTGTGAAAGTGCGGGTCGAGTGCCGAGATGGGCGCCGCGATGGCAATCACCAGTTCCTGAGGCTGCGCCTGAGCGATTGCGGGTGCGTTCAGGGGCAGCAGGCTACCCAGGACCAGGGCGGATAGAAGGTGTCGACGGTTCATGGGGCGTGACCTTGATGGTTGAAATCAGGCGGACTTGCCGGACGTTGCAGGCGAAGCGGCCGCAGATGCGGGGCTGGCGGAGTCTCCCACACGCGGAAGCAACAGGGCGGCAATCAGGGCCGTGAGGGCAATGCCCGAGAGCACCAGAAAGACCTGCGAGAAGCCGCCCTGGGTATGCAGTGAGGACACCACGGTCACGGCTCCGGCACTTCCCAGAAAGCTCGCCACATAGCGCAGGCCATAGGCTCTAGCGCGCCAGCGATCGGTGGTGTAGCGAGCCACCATGGCGTCGTTGATGGGAATCTGACCGAACACGAAGAACATGATCGCCACTGCAGCCACCACCAGCCCCCAGCCGCTGCCATGCATGGCCAGCAAGAAAAGAGGCGCCTGCAGCAGCACGATGCCGATCAGGGCGGTGCGCAGCGCAATGCGATCGATCAGCGAGCCCACGAGCAGCTGGGCCATTGCAGCAATGAGATAGACCACGGCAATGATGGCGCCCATTGCACCCAGCCCTGCCTCGCCGTCAAAGAGATCCTTGAGACGCTCATCGAAGAGCTTGGGCATGGAGACCGTGGTGGCATTGAAGAGCATGCCGTTGCAGACCACGGCGACCAGAAACACCACCACCAGCCGCTTCATGATCTCGGGCGGAATCGCCACACTGGGCGCTTTCTTGACGAGTTTTTCATTGCCCGCCCCGCGGCTGCAGGCCAGATAGATGAAGCCCAGGGGCAGTGCAATCACACCGGGCAGGATGAAGGCGGTGCGCCAACCCCAGGATTGCACGATCAGACCGGTGATCAGCGCGGCCACACCCAGGCCGAGATTGCCCCAGACCCCATTGACCCCCAGCGTCCAGCCCAGCCGCGGGCTGCCGATGCTGAGCATCGCGATGCCCACCGGATGGTAGATGGCTGCAAAACAGCCAATCAGCGCCAGTGCGATGCCCAGGGTCAGCGGGTCTTGGGCGAATCCCGCAAGAATGGATGACAGGCCAATGCCGAAGAAAAAGACCGCGATCATGCCGCGCCGACTCCAGTGATCGGCCATCCAGCCTGCGGGCAGCGCGCCCAGTCCGAAGATCGCCATCATCGGAATCGACAGGGGCAACAGGGCCGCGAAGCTCATGTCCCATTCGCGCGAAATGGCCAGCACGGCGGTCGGAAAGATCAGCAGAAAAAAATGATCGATCAGGTGTGCCAGATTGAGCAGCAGGGCGTGCGGCTTGGTCGGGGCCATCAGGGTCTCCTCGGATCGCGGCATGATAGCGCTGCACGCCAACTCTGCGGGAATGTTCCATGACCTGGGATCGAAATCGACAAGCGCCCCACGAGCCTCAGGCCAGAGCCTTTGGCGCAAAGGCTGTCCTGCTCTTGAGCGTCAGCGCGCTGGCTTTCCTGGCCGGCGCCGGCGCAGTCGGGCCTCGATCGGTGCAGGCACAAGGCAACTCGGCTCAGGCCGTGGCTCCCGTGCAGGCGAGCGTTGCTCTCGACGGATTCCGGATTGATCGCACGGAGGTGACCGTGGCCCGGTTCGATGCTTTTCTGAAAGCGACCGGGCGCACCAGCACCGCCGAGCGCGAGGGCGGCGGCTTTGAATGGGGCGCCGGATGGGAACGTCGTCCGGGGTGGACCTACAAGGCGCCGTCGGGCAAGCCGGCGCGCGCGGACGATCCGGTGGCCCATGTCAGCTGGTTTGAGGCGCGTGACTTCTGCGTCTGGGCCGGGGGGGCTCTGCCCAGCCGCGAGCAATGGGCCCTGGCGGCCTACACCGAGCAGCGCTCGCAACCGCCCGCGCCCTTTCAGCGCGGCAAAACCTATCCCTACCCGACAGGGGATACGCCTGCCGGGGCGAACCTGTCAGGGGCCGCAGATGGGTATGAGCGCCATGCCCCGGCGGGTGCCATGCCCGCCGGCGTGAATGGCCTGCATGAGATGGCGGGCAATGTCTGGGAGTGGCTCGCCGATGCGCAGGGCGAGGATCGGCTGACCGCGGGAGGCTCGTGGTGGTACGGAGCCTCCCAGACTCAGGCCTCGGGCATGCAGTTCAAACCCGCCCGATTTTTCGCGGTGTATGTGGGGTTTCGGTGCGTCTATCCGTCACAGGCCGGCCCCCGCTGAGCTGATCGGATCAGCCCGCTTTTCTGACCAGCGCGAGCTGACGGGATTGCACCACCAGCTGGCCTTGCGAATCCCAGACCCAGCCGTCTTCGATCATGCGACCGTCAGACAGATCGAGTGTGCGGAACTGGCCGAGCATCCAGCCCGGCGCGGGGCGCCGGCGCACATGGACCGTGAGCTCCACGGTCGGTACCCAGCCGACCGCGCCCAGCAGCCCGAAAACCGAGGGCGGAAAGGTATCTGAAAAGAGAATGGCTGCGCGAGTGTCCGGCTCGCGGCCATCTCGAAAACGGATCCAGCCACTGACCTGCGCCTTGCCGGCCTGCCCGGGTTCGGCTTCACCCGGGTGCAGGCGGATCTCGAGTCGCTCGAGCAGCGGCAGGGTTTCAAGGCCCTGAGAGAAGCCCGAGCGTGGAATGCAGTCATCGGGTGAGGGGATCTGTGGCGCAGGCAGCGTGATCGGCGTGTCGGCGCCGTCACCCAGCGTGCCGAGTGCGGCAATCACTTCAAATCGAAGTTCGCCCTCCTGAAACAGGCTGGCCCTGGCGCTTGAGACCTGTCGGCCGCGTTTGAGAACCTGAGTGCGGACCTCGCAGGGCTGGCTGTTCAGGCCGGGCTTGAAATAGTGCACGGTGACCGACAGTGCATCGGGCTGCTCGGGCAGGCGCTGTTGCAGCGCGTCCAGCGCAATGGCCAGCAGGTAGCCACCATTGGGGTTGGATCCGATGGACCAGTTCGGTGCCACCAGGCCGCGGTAGAGGTCTTCGGAGACGGGAGTGACCCGGGTTTCCTGATCGAATAGGCTCATGGGCGAATGGTGCTGGGCAAGGAAAGGGGGCTGGGCAAGGAAGTGCGTGGACTGGAGAGAATAAGAATGCCAGGGGTCAAGCCGGTGTTCAGCGGTTGCATGCGCTCACACGGAGAGCGTCGAGAGATGCATGTGATCTGGGTCAGTCGATCAGGGCAGAGGCGAATTCGCGTGCACTGAAGGCCTGTAGGTCTTCGATGCCTTCGCCCACTCCAATGAAGTAAACCGGAATCGGTTTTTCGCGTCGGGTGTGCGCCAGGGCAACCAGTGCGCCGCCCTTGGCTGTGCCATCGAGCTTGGTCACGATCAGGCCGGTGAGCTGGACTGCGGCATCGAAGGCCTGCACCTGAGCCAGCATGTTCTGACCGGTATTGCCGTCGAGCACGAGCAGCACCTCGTGCGGCGCACCGTCCATGGCCTTGCCGATGACCCGCCGGATCTTGCGCAGTTCGTCCATCAGGTGGGTCTGGGTGGGCAGGCGTCCTGCGGTATCAACCAGCACGACACCCGTGCCGCGCGCCCGCCCGGCGCTGACCGCATCGAAGGCGACCGCACCGGGGTCTCCGCCTTCCTGGGCGATGACATCAACCGCGTTGCGAATGCCCCACTGGGCGAGTTGCTCGCGGGCTGCAGCGCGGAAGGTATCGCCGGCGGCGAGCAGGACCGACTTGCCTTCGCCGTGCAGATGACGCGCCAGCTTGCCGATGGAGGTTGTCTTGCCGGCCCCGTTGACCCCGGCAATCATCATGACCACGGGGCTGGCCTGATCAATGTCGAGCCCCTGTTCGAGCGGTGTCAGGCTCTGAATGATGAGGTCGCGAAGGGCCTCGCGGACCTGGGCTGGGTCGGTCAGACGGTCACGGCGCACGCGCTCGCGCAGCGCCTCGAGCAGGGCTGTGGTGGCCGCCACACCCGCATCGCTGGTGAGCAGGGCCGTTTCAAGGTCTTCGTAGAGGGTTTCATCAATGCGGGTTCCGCCGAACAACCCCGCCAGATTGCCGCGGGTTCGCGACAGACCGCTGCGCAGACGGGACAGCCAGCCCCCACGGGCCTCGACCTGCGGCTCGGGCTCAAGGCCGACTGCGTCGGGGGGCGGGGCGGCAGGTGCCAGCTTGCGGCGAAGGAAACCGAACATCGATCCGTATCGATCAGTCAGGGGGTAGGGGAATTCAGGCGCTGTCGTACACTGCCCGTCACCCCATTCTACGCCGGCCCCCATGACGCTCCTCCCGTCTGGCCGCATCCCTGTCCGAGGCTCCTCCAGCCCGATGCAGGGTCCTGCGGCGTCTGTCCAGATCGCCCGGTCTGCTGCCCCGTTGGTCAGGCTCGGAGCCGGGCTCGTGCTCGTACTCGGGCTGATCGGCTGCAGCGCAATCCATACGCCTCGTCAGGCCACGCCTGCCCCCATCCCCCCCGCGGCGGCAGGTGCGACCGATGCGGCGGGAGTGGTGGAGCATCGGCTGGCCAACGGCATGAAGGTTCTGATCAAACGCGATGGGCGTGCGCCGACGGTTGCGCACATGGTCTGGTATCGCGCAGGGTCGATGGATGAAGTCAACGGGCGTACCGGTGTGGCCCATGTGCTCGAGCACATGATGTTCAAGGGCACGCGCGATCTGGGTCCGGGAGAGTTCTCGCGCCGTGTGGCGGCCATGGGCGGGCGGGAGAATGCCTTCACGTCACGCGACTACACGGGTTATTTCCAGCAGGTCCACAGGTCGCGCCTGGCCGATGTGATGGCCCTGGAGGCCGACCGGATGGCACATCTGCGTCTGAGCGAGGCCGAGTTCGCCAAGGAAATCAAGGTCGTGATGGAGGAGCGCCGCATGCGCACCGAAGACCGTGCGCGGGGCGTGGTGTTCGAGCAGCTCATGGCTACGGCCTTCGTCGCCCATCCTTATCGAGCGCCCATCATCGGCTGGATGAGTGATCTCGAATCACTCACCGTGGCCGATGCGCAGGCCTGGTACGACACCTGGTACTCACCCTCCAATGCGGTTCTGGTGGTCAGTGGAGACGTACAGCCCGCTGAGGTCATTGCACTGGCCGAGCGGACCTACGGCAAGGTCTCGGTGCGGTCCGTGCCCGAGCGCAAGCCCCAGACCGAACCCGTACAACGGGGCATCAGACGCATCGACGTCAAGGCACCGGCCGAGAATCCCTACGTGATCATGGCCTGGAAGGTACCCGGTCTGCGTGATGTCAGCGCCGACCGCGAGGCGTATGCCCTTGAGGTGCTGTCGACCGTGCTCTCGGGGGGCGACAGCACGCGACTGGTACGCGATGTCGTGCGTGGCTCGCGGATTGCCAATCAGGCTGGGGCGGGCTATGACCTGCTGCAGCGAGGGCCTGCCCTGTTCATCATGGACGGCACGCCCGCTCAGGGACGCAGCACGACGGAGGTGGAGTCGGCCCTGCGGGCCGAGGTGAGCCGCATCGCCCGTGAGGGCGTGCCCGAGCGCGAACTCGAACGCGCCAAGGTTCAGTATGTGGCCGAACGCATCTACAAGCGTGATTCGATCTTCGCGCAGGCGATGGAGATCGCCGGGCTGGAGATGGTGGGCCTGTCTTTTGCGGATGCCGACCGTGTCCTTGAGCAGATCCGCAGCGTGACCACTCAGGAAGTTCAGGCCGTTGCCGCCAAATACTTCGGCGATGACAGCCTCACGGTGGCGACCTTGCTGCCCCAGCCCATCGATCGCCAGCAGCCCGCCCGTGCGCCCGCTGCCGGTGGGCGCCACTGAAGGAATGCGATTCATGGCCCATCTGCTTTCGCAACGCTTTGGCCTGCGCCTGGCCCTGCAGGTCGGGGTGCTTGTGGCCGCCCTGCTGTGGTCGGCCCTCGCCCATGCGGCCCTGCCGATCGAGCACTGGACCACATCGCGCGGGGCGCGCGTGGTTTTCGTACGGGCAGATGCCATTCCGATGCTCGACATCAATATGGCCTTCGATGCCGGATCCAGGCTTGACCCGCCCGGCAAGGCGGGGCTGGCCAGCTGGGTGGTCGGCATGCTCGGCCGGGGTATCGAGGGGCTGGATGAAGCGGCGATTGCCGAGCGGCTGGCCGATCTCGGTGCGCTGCGCAGCGGTGCGGCTGATGATGACCGGGCGGGCGTGGGCATGCGCATGCTCGCCAGCCCCCGCGAGCGCGATGCGGCAGTCGATCTGCTTGCGCGGCTGGTGTCTCATCCCACCTTCCCGCAGCAGCTTCTCGAGCGCGAACGCGAGCGCAGTCTGCAGTCCCTCAAGGAGTCGCTCACCAAGCCCGAGGTGATCGCGGGCCGCGCTTTCTATCCCCGGGTTTTCGGATCGCATCCTTATGGCGTGATTCAGACCGCCGACGCGCTGCAATCCATCAACCGAGAGGATCTCGTCCGCTTCCACAGGGAGCGCTTCGGCCCGGCTGGCGTTGTGATTTCGATGGTGGGTGCCATCAGTCGTGCGCAGGCCGAATCGATCGCCGAGCGCCTGGTCCGCGATCTGCCCCAGGGCGAGGCAGCGCCCGCATTGCCGGCGGTGGTGGCTCCGGTGGCGAGTGAACAGCGCATCGCCCATCCGGCATCGCAGAGCCACATCCTGATCGGCACCACCGCGATTGCCCGGGATGACCCCGATTTCTTCCCCCTCTTTGTTGGCAACTATATTCTGGGTGGCGGCGGATTCGTTTCGCGGCTGACCGATGAGATTCGCGAAAAGCGCGGCCTGTCCTACAGCGTGTCTTCGGGTTTTTCGCCTCAGATGCAGCCCGGGCAGTTCGTGATCTCGCTGCAGACCCGCAAGGAGCAGACCGACGAGGCGCTCAAGGTGGTGCTTGAAACGCTCAGGCAATTCGTCACCGACGGGCCCACGGCCAAGGAGCTTGAGGCAGCCCGCAGCAATCTGGTGGGCGGCTTCGCGCTGCGCATCGACTCCAACGGAAAAATCCTGTCCAACCTCGCCAACATCGGCTGGTACAGATTGCCTCTCGATTATCTCGAGCGCTGGACTCAGCGCGTCGAGGCGGTCACGGCGCAGCAGATCCGGGCGGCCTTTGCGCGCCATCTGCAGCCCGAACGGCTCGTGACGGTGGTGGTGGGTGCGGGCCCCTCGACGCCCTGAGGCTGCAGCGGCCCCGCAGGTCGCACGGGCCTCGAAGGGGGGCCAGGTGCGCATCATTGGCGGGCACTGGAAGCGCACCCCGATTGCTGTGGCTGAGGTGCCGGGCCTGAGGCCCACGCCGGACCGGGTGCGCGAAACCCTGTTCAACTGGCTGGGGCAGGACCTGACCGGCTGGCGGGTGCTGGATCTGTTTGCAGGCACCGGTGCCCTGGGCCTTGAAGCCGCCTCTCGGGGCGCGGCACAGGTCACCCTGGTGGAGCGCGATGTGCGGGCCGTCAAGGCCTTGCAGGCGGTTTGTGAGCGGCTGCAGGCTCATCAGGTGGTCTGCGTCCAGGCCGATGCCCGGCAGTGGCTCGCCCGGTCTGACACCGCACGCTTTGATCTCATCTTTCTGGATCCGCCATTTGGTGGCGCTGAGTTGACCGCCTGCCTGCCCCAGGCTGCAGCGCGGCTGTCAGAGCAGGGGTTGCTGTATCTCGAATGGGGTGAACCCCTGAGCATGAGCCTGGCGCCGCTGGCCGACTGTGCCGCTTTGGCCGGTTTCGAGTTGCATCGCCAGGGGCGGGCCGGCCAGGTTCATTATCATCTGCTGCGTCGCGCGCCCTGAGCGCGCAGTCTGGCTGTCTGCAGGAGTTCTCATGGTCATCGCCGTCTATCCCGGAACCTTCGACCCCTTCACCCGTGGCCATGAGGACATCATGCGTCGCTCAGCAACCATCTTTGGCAAGGTGATCCTGGGTGTCGCCGACAGCCGGGCCAAGAATCCGATCTTTACCCAGGCTGAGCGGGTCGCGCTGGCCGCCGAAGCGCTGGCCGACGTGCCCAACATCGAGGTCATCGGTTTTTCGAGCCTGCTTCGCGACTTCGTGCGCGAGCAGGGGGCAAAAGTGATCGTGCGCGGCATCCGGTCGGTTGCCGACTATGAATACGAGTTCCAGATGACCGGGATGAATCGTTACCTCATGCCGGATGTCGAGACCATCTTCATGACGCCCACCGAGCAGCATCTGTTCATCTCGGGCACGCTGGTCCGCGAGATTGCGCTGTTTGGCGGAGACGTGGCCCGCTTCGTTCCGGCCAGTGTGGTGCCGCACATCGAGCGCAAGATTGCCGAGCGCAAGGCTCAGGCCGCGGCCGGCAAAGGTCCGGCCTGAGGGCAGTCATGGCCCTGATGATCACCGATGCCTGCATCAACTGCGATGTGTGCGAACCCGAATGTCCCAACGAGGCGATCTCGATGGGGCCCGAGATCTATCAGATCGATCCGGGCCGCTGCACCGAGTGTGTCGGACACTTCGATGAACCTCAGTGCCGACAGGTCTGTCCCGTCGATTGCATTCCGGTCGATCCGCAGCGCGTCGAGTCACACGAGCAACTGCTTCAGCGCTATCACCGTCTGATCAGTGTGCAGTGAAGCCCGTGGGCCGATGATGTTTTTCGTCATCGTTTCGTCATCGCTTCGTCACCGTCACGCAATCGCTGCACTTCAGGCTACGCACCATTGCAACGGTGTAGCAGGGAGTGCGCGCGATGTCGGCAGTTCTGGACGAGCGGGTGACGCAGGGTGTTCTGGCTCGGGCGGGAGACCTCGTCGCGAGGGTGGCCCGTAACGACGAGCAGGTTCATGCAGCCCAGCGGCTGCGTCTTTCAGTGTTCAGTCAGACCTACAGCGGAAACCTCAACGGGACGCCCGACGGGCGCGACCAGGATCGCTTTGATCCGTATTGCCGGCATCTGGTGGTCGAGGATTCGCGCACCTCGGAGGTGGTCGGTACCTACCGGTTGCTGATGCCCGAACAGGCCAGGACTCTGGGCGCGTTCTACATGGACAGCGAATTCTTTACGCAATCCCTGGATCCCTGGCGCGACCGCATCGTTGAACTGGGTCGCTCCTGTGTTCACCCGGGATATCGCAGTGGTGGGGTCATCCTGCTGCTCTGGAGCGCCCTGGGCGAACTGCTCGGCGATGCACCCCAGCAGTGGCTGGTCGGATGTGCCAGCGTACCCATGGCAGACGGCGGGCGCTTCGCGGCAACCCTGTACCAGCAGCTTGCCCGCACATGCCTGGCCGACGAGGCACTTCGGGTACAACCCAAGCAGCCGCTCGATCTTTCGCTCGCTGCAGACGACCTGGCAACCGTCATGCCGCCGCTGCTCAAGGGCTATCTGCGTGCCGGTGCCCAGCTTCTCGGCGCGCCTGCCGTGGATACCGACTTCAATTGCGCTGATTTTCCGCTGATTCTGCCCCTGGAGCAGCTCAGTGGTCGCTACTCCCGGAGATTTCTGGCCGAGCGTTGAGCTCAGGTCAGTCTCTGGATCAGACCCCAGGGGCCCGCCCGGTTCCACTCGGCCGCTTCATGTTCGAGTGATTGCCGGGTGAGCGGATGCTCGTCAAGCCATTGGCCATTGAGATCGATGCGTGCGCCTGTTGATTTCAGGCGCAGGCGCATGTCGGGCGGGATGATCCCGTCGCGGCGACGATGAAAGATCAGCGCCAGGCGCAGACACAGCACCAGCACCCAGTCTCTCGACTCGGACAGCCGCGTCTGCATCTTGGTCAGCCCCCCGCTCTGGCCGAGCACCAATACCGCCAGGCTGCG
>JBKCEY010000047.1:0-729 GCA_046304115.1 Burkholderiales bacterium
GAACTCGACATGCTGATCTTTGCCACGGGCTTTGATGCGCTGCGCGGCGCCTATGACGCGATCACGATTGAAGGCGTGGACAGCCGCTCGCTCAATGCGCAGTGGTCGCCGGGTGCACGCACGCTCTTTGGCATGCTCAACCACGGGTTTCCCAATTTCTTCATGGTGATGGGCCCGATGGGCACGCTGGGCAACATTCCGCGCTCGATTGAATACAACGTGGAGTGGGTGAGTGATCTGCTGAAACATGCGCGCGATAACGGCCACACGCGGGTGGAGGCGAGCGCGCACAGTGTGGAGGGCTGGATGGCCCATGTGCAGCAATGCTCGGTGGGGCTGCTCTCCAACGAGGTGGATTCCTGGATGACCGGCGTGAACACCAACGTGGAAGGCCGTAGCCAGCGGGTGCTGGCGCGCTACAGCGGCAGCCTGCAGCAGTTTCGTGCGCAGACCGATGCGTTTGCGGCGGGTGGGTATGCGGGGCTGCAGTTTCAGTAGAGCGATGACGGGATTTCGGTCGAGCGCCTACCCGCAGCCTGATTGGTGAAGAAATTCTTCATGAAGAAAAATTTCTTCATGAAGCCGAGGCCTGAAGATAAAATCCAAGAAAATGAAATTTCTTCAGATTTTCTGAGGACTGTGTCAGACAAAGTCGCGATTGAGCCGGGGCTGACCCAATTACAATCACGCCGTTAATGAGTCATCGACCGGAAGAGGACGCCTGTGAAT
>JBKCEY010000048.1:0-10844 GCA_046304115.1 Burkholderiales bacterium
GAGGCTCGACACCGGCACGTTCGGCGGCCTGCACCAGATCCCGCACCCGGGTATCTTCGCGGCCCTGAACGACATACAGCTCGCGAATCGAGCCCGGCGACTGACGCAAACGCGCAGTGACTGCGTGGAATCCTGAAATCAGCATGATGAAGGCCTCCCGGTCATCAGGCTTGCGGTCGTGCAAGACGGCACTGGGCGGATCGCGAATGCCCGGATAGCGCTCTCAGCGATGGTTCTTGCGCGCACGATTGCCACGCCCCCCCCGCTTTGTTGAGGCTGCAGCATCAGCCCCCTTGCGCCCCTTGCGCGCCGCCGACTTGGCATACCGCAACTCGACCGGCATGGGCGGCGCCGCTCGCTTGGCCGATCGTTTGGCCGCACTGGGCACAGGTTCGGGGCCCAGGCCCTGAACCAGTCCGGGCGGGCGAGTCGACGATGCGGGCGATCGCTCGCTGCGTTGAACCGAGGCTGGCACCAGTCGAAACTCGATCCGGCGGGCCTCCAGATCGACTCTCGAAACCTGTACCTCGACCGGGTCGGTGAGGCGATAGCGCCGCCCGGTTCGCTCGCCACGCAGTTCGTGGGCGGCTTCGTTGTAGCGGAAGTAGTCACTGCCCAGTTCGGAAATATGAACGACCCCCTCGACGTACAAATCCTCAAGCGTCACGAAGATCCCGAACGGCGCAACACCCGTGATGCTGCCGCGAAACTGCTCGCCCACCCGCTCGCGCATGAACTGGCACTTGAGCCAGGCTTCGACATCGCGCGAGGCATCATCGGCGCGTCGCTCATTGGCTGAACAGAGCAACCCGACGGACTCCCAGTTCAGGACCTCGGGAGGCACGCGTTCGGTCGAGACTTCAGCGCTGCCGACTGCATCGCCTGATTCAGGCTTGCCGGCGGCACGAGCATTGGGTGCAGCACCGCGGCGGGGTCGGCGCACGACGGGCGGTGGTCGATCCTCGCGCGGAGCCGGCGGACTGTACTGGTGCTTGCCCAACAGGGCCTTGATCACCCGATGCACCAGCAGATCCGGATAGCGCCGGATCGGCGAGGTGAAGTGGGTGTACGCGGGGTAGGCCAGACCAAAATGCCCGGAGTTGTGGGGTGTGTAGATCGCCTGCTGCATGGAGCGCAGCAACATGGTCTGGATCAAGGGAGCATCGGGCCGCCCGGCAATCTGACTGGCCACTGCAGCATAGTCGGCGGGCCTTGGGTCATCTCCACCGCCCAGGGACAAACCGACGCCCTTCAGAAACTCGCGCAGCAACTCGAGCCGCTCGGGCGTGGGTCCTTCATGCACACGAAACAAAGCGGGATGCCGCGCTCTGGCCAGAAAATCTGCGGCACAGGTATTGGCCGCAAGCATGGCTTCTTCGATCAGCTTGTGGGCATCATTGCGGGTGCGAGGCACGATACGCTCGATGCGACCCGCCGGATCACACAGGATCTTCGTCTCTGTGGTCTCGAAGTCCATCGCGCCGCGCTGTCCACGCGCCTTGGCCAGACCGCGATACAGATCATAGAGATTCTGCAGATCGGCCAGACGGGGCCCGAGCTGTCGGGCTACAGCTGGATCACGGCCCGACAGCGCCGCCCATACCTGGTCATAGGTGAGCCGCGCAGCCGAATGAATCACAGCATCGTAGAACTGATAGGCCTTGACCTGACCGCGGGCCGTGATGACCATGTCGGCCACCAGTGCGAGCCGGTCGACGCCCGGCTTGAGTGAGCACAGACCATTGGAGAGTTTTTCGGGCAGCATCGGAATGACCCTGCGCGGAAAATAGACCGAGGTCGAGCGCTCACGCGCATCGAGGTCGAGTGCGTCATCATGGGTGACGTAATGAGACACGTCGGCAATCGCCACAATCAGGCGCCATCCGCCGGCCTTTCGACCCGAGATCTCCAGCGGCTCGCAATACACGGCGTCATCGAAGTCGCGTGCGTCCTCGCCATCGATCGTGACCAGCGGGACATCGCGCAGGTCGACCCGTCGCTTGAGGTCGGCTGCCCGCACCTCGGAAGGCAGCTTGGCAGCCACGGCCTGCGCTGCAGGTGAAAACTCGTGAGGCACCTCGAACTTGCGCACGGCAATCTCGATTTCCATGCCGGGATCATCGATGCCACCCAGCACCTCCACCACACGCCCCATGGGCGGTGCGTGAGGGGTGGGCGGCTGAACGATCTCGACCGTCACGACCTGCCCCGGCTGAGCCTTGCCGGCATCTCCGGGCGCAATCAGGATGTCATGCTTGATGCGCTGATCTTCGGGTACCACGACCGTCAGGCCGCGCTCCTGCAAAAGCCGGCCCACCAGTCGGCGCTGGCCGCGATCAGTCACCTCGACAATCACGCCTTCAGGGCGGCCTCTGGAGTCGAGCCCCGCGCGTCGCACGAGAGCACGGTCACCATGCATGGCCTTTTGCATTTCGCGCGGCGGCAGAAAAAGATCAGCACTACCGTCGTCAGGGATCAGGAATCCAAAACCATCGCGATGGCCTGCGATTCGACCCGCGATCAGCTCGAGACGGCTGACCAGCAGCAATTCGCCCTTGCGATTGGGTAACAACAGCCCATCGCGTTCCATCGCGGCCAGGCGCACGGACAGGGATTCAAAGTGACGTGAGGGCACCTTGAGCTGTTCAGCGAGCTCGGAGGCGGTCATCGGTGCAGCAGCCTGCTGCAGAACCTGAAGAATCAGGTCGCGTTGTGGAGCGGTCCAGGTCTTGGTCACCAGGGCATCCATTTGACAGATTTCATTGAGAGCATATACTTTCGAGTTCTTGTTCGCCTGCCCAGATGGCGGAATTGGTAGACGCACTAGGTTCAGGTCCTAGCGCCAGCAATGGTGTGGAGGTTCGAGTCCTCTTCTGGGCACCACAATTCAGGCGAACGGTTTCACGACAGCCCGCGCAAGCGGGCTTTGTCGTTTCTGAAGCCCGGCTGTTGCCAGGCTCGAAGAAAAACAAGGAGATTAGGATCGACCCGCGGCGCTGACACGAGCGCAGAGCGCTTGCAGCGACATCGCATCGTAGAGTTCAAAGGGCTGGGCGATCCAGCACGAAGCCGGCACGCCCGCGACGCTGTAATCGGGCTTGAAGCGTGAGCCGTCCTTGGTCCAGAGCACGCCAGTGCGCAATTCGCGCATCTGCGGATGTCGATCCTTGAGCCAGGGCAAAACCCCTTCAAGGGTGCCACCCGAATCGGCCAGATCATCCACCAGGAGCCAGCGCCCCTGCGGAAGCGCGGAAACACTGGCAATCTGCGCGCCAATGCGCAACTCCCCGCGCTCCTGCCCAGCCCGCTCACGGTAGGAGCTGCTGAACAGCACGCCCAGCGGAAGGCGAAAGACCCGGGAAAACACATCACCCACGCGCAGGCCACCACGCGCCATGCAGAGGATCGCATCGGGCATCCATCCCGATTCGTGCACCTGAACGGCCAGCGCCTCGATCAGGCGATGGTATTCGTCCCACGAGACTTCAAGGCGATCACTCATGATGATGCTCTCAGGCGCCAAAAGGGTGACGCACAAGGATGGTTTCGTCGCGATCGGGCCCGGTGGAGACAATGTCGATCGGCGCACCGACAAGTTCGGACAGACGCTGCAGATAGCGCTGGGCCGCAGCCGGAAGCTCTTCCCAGCGTCGCACGCCGTAGGTTGTCTGGGTCCAACCAGGCCAGTCTTCGTACAACGGCTCACAGGCTGCGACGTCGTCAGCGCCAAAGGGCAGCAGATCGACCGGCTGACCTGCACGCCGATAGCCGGTGCAGATCCTGACCGTCGGCAGACCGTCAAGGACGTCGAGTTTGGTCACACACAGACCGCTCACACCATTGATCTGGATCGAGCGACGCATGGCCACCGCATCAAACCATCCGCAGCGCCGTGGACGCCCGGTGACTGATCCGAACTCATTGCCCTTGGTCGCCAGATGCTTGCCGGTGTCATCGAAGAGCTCGGTCGGAAACGGCCCTGAGCCCACCCGGGTGGTGTAGGCCTTGGCAATCCCCAGCACGTAGTCGAGTTGCTGCGGACCCACCCCAGCGCCCGGAGCCGCCGCTCCTGCAATGCAGTTGCTGCTGGTGACAAAGGGATAGGTGCCGTGGTCGACATCGAGCAGCGCGCCCTGTGCCCCCTCAAACAGCAATCGATCACCGCGACGGCTCGCGGCAGCAAGTTCGGCCGGCACATCCGCGACCATCGATGCGATCCGAGGAGCCAGAGACAGCGCATCATCGGCAACCTGATCCGCATCGAGCGGCTTGCCGCCGAAATAGCGCTCAAGCACGAAATTATGCAGATCGAGGGCCTCACGAATCCGCTCACGCAGCCGCTCCGGGCTGAACAGATCACGGACCCGAACTGCGCGGCGGGCAACCTTGTCTTCGTAGGCTGGACCGATGCCTCGACCCGTTGTGCCGATCTTCGCGTCGCCGCGCTTGGCCTCGCGGGCCTGATCGAGTGCCACGTGGTAAGGCAGGATCAGCGGACAGGTGCCACTGATGCGAAGTCGATCACGGACCGCCACACCCGCACGCTCGAGTTCATCGATCTCCTGCAACAGCGCCGAAGGCGACAGCACGACGCCGCTGCCGATGTAGCAGGTGACGCCAGGGCGCAGGATGCCTGAGGGAATCAGGCGCAGGACCTGCTTGCGGCCACCAATGACAAGGGTGTGCCCTGCGTTGTGCCCGCCCTGAAACCGCACCACGCCCTGCGCGGACTCGGTCAGCCAGTCGACCACTTTTCCTTTGCCTTCGTCACCCCACTGGGTGCCGATGATCACCACATTGCGTCCCATCGTCATGACCTCCGGACAGGACGCGTCATCCAGCCTTGTGGGCTGGACACGAGCTCCCGATCACATTCAAATTCCTGATGTTCGTCTTCATGGCCAGGCAGCGCCTGGACAACAATCTCACCCGAGGCACGAAGGCGCCCGATCTCGGCCTGCAGCGCCGCATCGAGTGACCATGGCGCCCGAATGGCCTGCACCGGCTCAGGTTGTGGCAGCAAGGCAGCCAGATCGCGCAATTCAAGCGAAAACCCGGTGGCAGGCCTTGAGCGACCAAAGGCCGATCCGACGTTGTCGTAGCGGCCTCCCCGGCCGAGGGCCGCGGCACACCCGTCCACATAGGCGGCAAAGATCACACCGCTGTGATAGCGATAGCCCCGAGCATCGCCCAGATCGAGGGTCAGGTCGACATCGATGCCCCGCCCTGCCTGGGCATCTCGCGCCTGCGCAAGCTTCTGAAGCTCGAGCAAGGCCTGCTCGATGACCGGATGATCGGGCAACACACGGCGCGCCTGATCGATCACCTGAGACACTTCACCAAAAAGACCGGGAAGCGCCAGCAGCGCTGATCTCAGGCCAGCGTCGGGCAGATGTTTCAGCAAACCCTGCAGCCCGGGAACATCCTTGGACTGTATGAGAGGCAACACTTCTTCGGGATCCAGATCGGGCAACAGGCGACCAACCTGCGCCAGCAGGTGCTGCACGATTCCGACATGCCCGAGATCGAGGCGTGCCCGCCGAACGCCCGCAACCCGCAGGGACTGCATCAGCAGTTCAATGATCTCGAAGTCGGCCTCGAGTCCGGCATGTCCGTAGAGCTCAGCGCCCACCTGCATCGGCTCGCGGGTTGCCAGAGGCATGGCCGGCCGGGCATGAAGCACGCTTCCGCTGTAAGACAGACGGACAACGCCGCGGCGGGCCAGCAGATGCGCGTCGATCCGTGCAACCTGCGGCGTGATGTCAGCCCGCACGCCCATGGTCTTGCCCGATAACTGGTCAATCAGCTTGAAGGTCGTGAGATCAAGGTCATGCCCGCTGCCGGTCAGCAGCGAATCGAGGTATTCGATCAACGGGGGCATGACCAGTTCGTAGCCGTAGCTGCGATAGAGGTCGAGCAAGCGGCGGCGCAACTCCTCGATCCTGCGCGCCTCATTGGGCAGGATGTCGCAGATGCCTTCAGGAAGGAGCCAGCGGGGCATGTAAAAGATCAGGTCAGCGCGAAAGTACAACCAGCAGGCAGCCGCCCAGCAAAGCGAGCAGACCCGCCACGCGCAACTGGCCGTCCTGGAGGCTTCCCATGCGCTTCATGGCCTCGCGCCAGCCGCCTGGAGAAATGAACGGGAACAGTCCCTCAAGAATGAGAGCCAATCCGAGCGCAGCCAGAAAACCCGACATGACTCAGCGGTTTCGACCCGCACCGCCAGCCCCTCCGGGGGTCCGGAAATACCGGAAGAAATCGGAGTTGGGGTCGAGAACCAACACATCGCTTCGTCCCCTGAAGCTCGCCCGATAGGCCTCAAGGCTGCGGTAGAACGAAGCGAATTCAGGGTTCTGCCCAAAGGCTTCAGCGAACAAGGCCGATGCGCGCGCATCGCCTTCACCCTTGACCCTCTGGGCATCGCGGTAAGCCTCGGCAATCAGTACATCGCGCTGACGATCTGCATCGGCGCGGATCTTTTCGGACTCCGCGGCACCGGTGGCACGACGCTCGTTGGCGACACGCTTGCGCTCAGACTGCATCCGGTCGAACACCCGTTCCGACACCTCCGGCGCGAAGTCGACGCGCTTGAGTCGGACATCGATGACCTCAGCGCCGATCTGCTTGGCGTCCTCGTTCATCTTGACCCGCACCGAATCGAGCAGCTCCTGGCGCTTGCCCGAAATCACGTCGGCCACGGTCTTTTTGGCGATCTCGTTATTGAGCGAATCACGCAGGCTGCGCTGCAGACGATCGCTGGCAATCAGTTCGCTGCCGCCCACCGAGGTGAAGAATTTCCGGGGTTCGGCAATTCGCCACTTCACGAAGGTGTCGATCTGAACGTTGAGCTTCTCGGACGTGATGAAGCGATCAACGTCGGCGGTATCGATGGTCAGAATGCGATTGTCGAAGTACTGGACATTCTGGAAGGGCGGGGGCAGCTTGAAATGCAGGCCGGGTTTGTCAACCACTTCCTTGATTTCACCCAGGGCAAACACCACGGCGTACTGACGCTGATCGACCACAAACAGCATGGACGAGCCCAGGGTCACGAAAGCAACGATGCCAAGAAGGATGGGAGCGAGACGGTTCATGAGGGTCCTTTCGTCGCTCAACGACCGCTGTCGCGGTCACGATTGCGCAGCGCCTCGCGGGGCGGGGGCGCGACCGGGGCTGTTGCGGGTGCCGGAGCCGGCGCGACCGGCAGTGCCGCACTCGAGCCTTCGCCGCGAACATCGAGCGGCGCGCGCGCGGCATCAGGCACTGCGCCCTGCTGCTGCAGCAAACGATCAAGTGGCAGATACAGCAGATTGCCATTGCCACGCGAATCGACCACCACCTTGCTGGTGTTGGAAAAAATCTGCTGCATGGTCTCGAGGTACATCCGATCGCGGGTGACCTGAGGCGCCTTGGAATACTCGGTGAGCACCTGCTTGAATCGGGCTGAATCACCCTGAGCTGCGGCGATCACGCGATCCTTGTAGCCCTCGGCCTCCTGCTGCAGACGGGCCGCTGTACCGCGCGCCTTGGGAATCACGTCGTTGGCATAGGCACGGCCTTCGTTGATGAGGCGCTCGCGATCCTGGGCTGCCTTGTTGGCATCCTCGAACGCTGCCTGCACCTGCTCAGGGGGTTGGGCCTGCTGGATGGTCACGTCGACGATGCCGATACCCGCCTTGTAGCGGTCGGCGATTTCCTGCATGAGTCGAAGCGCATCCTTGGCGACCTGCTCCTTTTCTTCGTAGAGCACCTGGTCGATTCCCATGCGCCCAATCACCTCGCGGGTTGCCGTCTCGGCCGCCTGCCGAACAATCTCTTCAGGCGCTCCGCCCGGATTGTTGTTGAAGAGGTAAGACTTGGGATCGGTGATGCGGTACTGGACCGCAAACTGCAGATCAACGATCGCCTGGTCTCCGGTCAGAATGAGAGCCTCACGCGGCACCTTGTTCTTGACGTTGGTGCGATAGCCCACCTCGACCTGCCGCAGCCGCTGGACATCAACCATCTCGGCCGTTTCGATCGGATACGGCATGCGCCACTTGAAGCCCGCCGAATCGGTGATGTAGCGGAACTCACCGAACCGCAGGATGGCAGCAGCCTGGCCTTCCTGGACGATGTAAAAGCCGCTCGCAAGCCACAGCAGGAACGCCGCTCCGGCGATCAGACCCAGACCCGTACCGGCTCCCTTGAAGGACGGCCCGCCCGTCGACGAGGGGCCCGTGCCTCGAGGGGGTCCGCCGTTGGGGCCACCCGCCTTGCCAAACAGCCGATTCAGACGCCTGTTGAAGTCGCGCCAGAGCTCGTCGAGATCCGGCGGCCCATCGTTGCCCTGCGGGCGTTGTTGCCGGGGCGGTGGACGAGATTCTTCCTGACGATCGCCCTGGCCCGATGGGTTGTCACGCCCTGCGCCTGCAGGTGGCGTCTGGCCAGAACCGCCCGAACCGGATCGGCCCCAACCTGGATCATTGAGCGAAAAGACTGCACGAAAACGGGTCCACATCATGCGACCTGCTGGATGTGATGGAGGATTCAGGGAGATTCAGAAACCGGGTCGGCACTGGATCCAAACTGTGCGGCCAGGTCTGCGTCGCTGGCGTGGGGCCGCCCAACCGCCTGCACGAGGGCTTCTCGCAACTGCGGCAAACCTAGCCCGGAACGCGCGCTGACAAACAGACGGGAGACTGTACCACAGGGCTCCCAGTCCACTCTGGGTTGAAGGTCGAGCAGATCGATCTTGTTCCAGACCTGCCATTGCGGCACTGATCCGGCACCGATCTCCTCGAGCACCCGCTCGACCTGCGCGATCTGATCATCACGCTCAGGCGAGGCGGCATCGACCACATGCAGCAGCAGGTCCGCGTCCGCCGTTTCTTCCAGTGTGGCTCGAAAGGCCCGAACAAGGCCGTGAGGCAGGTCGCGCACAAATCCCACCGTGTCGGACAGAACGATCTCGATGCCATGCCCAAGCGACAGACGCCGTGACAGCGTATCGAGCGTGGCAAACAACTGATCGGCCGCGAAGGTCTGGGCACCCGTGAGCGCATTGAACAGGGTCGACTTGCCTGCATTGGTGTAGCCAACCAAAGACACGGTGAAGACGCCCCGGCGATCACGCGACTTGCGCCGGGTCCGGCGCTGACGTTCACTGCGCTCGAGTCGATCCCGAACCTGTCGGATCCGGCCAGCCAGCATGCGGCGATCCATTTCGAGCTGGGTCTCGCCGGGCCCCCCGCGCACGCCAATGCCACCGCGCTGGCGCTCAAGGTGGCTCCAGGCCCGGACCAGACGGGAGGACTGATGTTGCAGCTGAGCCAGCTCGACCTGGAGCTTGCCTTCGGCGCTGCGCGCACGCTGGCCGAAAATCTCGAGGATCAGCTCGGTGCGATCCAGAACCCTGATCTTCCAGGCACGCTCAAGGTTGCGCTGCTGGATCGCCGAGATTTCGTGATCGAAGAGCACCAGGTTGATGCCGAGCGCCTCGATGGTCTGGCCAATCTCCTCGACCTTGCCCCGGCCCAGGTACAACCCCGGATCCGGGCGAGGCCGATGGCAGGCAGCCCGGGCACTGACTGCATGACCCGCCGACACCGCAAGCGCTGCGAGCTCATCGAGCGACGCATCATCGCGTCGTTCACGACCAATCGCCACACCAATCAAAAGGGCGCTGGAGATCGCCCGGGCGGTACTGTTGCGATCAACGTTCGGAGGGCGATCGACGTTCGGAGGATGGTCTTTGGGGGATTCAGGTGCCGAACGGTGCTGAGTTGCTGTCAATGCGGCCTTCAGTCCTGTGCGCCCTCGTCCTGAGAGAAGTTGACAGGACGGGCTGGCACGACGGTGGAGATGGCATGCTTGTACACCATCTGGGTCACCGTGTTCTTGAGCAGAACCACATACTGGTCAAAAGCATCGATCTGGCCCTGGAGCTTGATGCCGTTGACCAGGTAGATCGACACCGGAATATGTTCCCGGCGTAGCTGATTGAGGAAGGGATCCTGGAGGAGTTGCCCCTTGTTGCTCATGAAGGCCTCGGCGCGCTTGTTTGTTTTTTGTTGACTGTACCGGAAAAGTGGACCCGATGGTCAAGTTGCCGGCGCGTAGGGGTTTGTTCCGGACCGGAACTCGATCCGCAAGGGCGTGCCCTGAAGGGTGAACTTGTCCCTGAACCAGCCTTCCAGATATCGACGATAGCCATCAGGAACGCGATCCAGGGCGTTGCCGTGAATCACAACGATCGGGGGATTCTGTCCACCCTGATGGGCATAGCGCAGCTTGGGCCTGACCATGCCACGGCGGGGCGGTGTCTGCCGCTCGACAGCTTCATGCAGTGCGCGGGTGAGGCGAGGCGTTGGAAGCTTTGCGAAGGCTGCCGCATGCGCCTCGTTGACTGACCGCATCAGCGCTCCGATGCCCTTGCCCTCGCGGGCACTCACGAAATGCGTGCGCGCAAACGACAAAAAACCGAGCTTGCGTGCCATCTCGACCTTGATCCGGTCACGCTGATGCTCGTCGGCCAGATCCCATTTGTTGATTCCGACAACCAGCGCCCTGCCCGATTCAAGGATGAAGCCTGCAATGTGCGCATCCTGATCGGCAACATCCTGCGAGGCATCGAGCAACAGTACACAGACATGGCTGTCCTCGATCGCCTGCAGCGTCTTGACCACCGAAAACTTTTCGATCATTTCGGTGACTTTTCCCCGGCGACGCACGCCGGCAGTGTCGACCAGGGTGTAGGACTTGCCGCCCCGATCGAAGTCGGCCGATACCGCATCGCGCGTGGTACCGGGCTGATCAAAGGCAATCATGCGCTCCTCACCCAACAGGGTGTTGATCAGGGTGGA
>JBKCEY010000049.1:0-9657 GCA_046304115.1 Burkholderiales bacterium
GCAGGGCCTGGTCAAATGGACAAAGGACCGCTATGGGTGCATGGCCATGAACACCGGCAAAAAGCACATAAACGAACGCGGCCGGCCGCACGCGGTTGGGGGCGGGCGGGCCTCAGGGGTGGGTGGCCTGAGCCCCCACCCAGCTCATCCTGCAGGTACGCCGTCTGGCGGCGGCCACCTGAGTCGCCCGGCGACGGGCAACTTCCAGAAGACCCGCACAGGCGTCTTCCACAAGATCGAGGGTCTGCTCGAAGCCCTGCTGATTCCCGTAATAAGGATCGGGAATCGTGGCCGACTCATGCTCGGTGGCAAAGCGCATCAGCAGTTGCAACTTGTGATGGGTACGCTTGGGGGCCATCTGCTGCAGCAGACCGAGGTTATCCCAGTCCATGGCGAGAATCAGATCAAACTGGTCGAAGTCTTTCTCGCTGACGGCCCGGGCCCGAAGACCCGAGATGTCGTAGCCGCGCTTGGAGGCCGTGGACTGGGCCCGACGGTCGGGAGCCTCCCCTGCGTGAAACGCATGGGTGCCAGCGGAATCGACCGTAACGATCTCGCTGAGCCCGGCCTGACGGGTCAGTTGCCTGAACACGCCCTCGGCCATTGCAGAGCGACAGATGTTGCCCATGCAGACGAACAGCACACGGGTGTTCATTGCCATTGACAAGGGTTCTCGCTTAGCCATGTTCCTCTTTTCGCCTTTCCCTGACTGATTGCTGGTTGAAATTGTCGGTGGGTACTGCACTCAAATGAAAATCGCTACGGGCACCGCCTTCAGGCCGCCTTGCCCGCTGGAAACGGGATGATGTTGTCGCCGCCGGAGCCGCCAAAAACGCGTTGCTTCAGGCGGGCCAGCTGGTCTCGGACCTGCGCTGCCTTTTCGAATTCGAGGTTGCGCGCATGCTCGAGCATGAGTTTTTCGAGTCGCCGGATTTCTTTGGGAGCACCCTGCTCGCTCACAGACCCGGCCTGTGCGAGCACCTTGGCCGCCCGCTCTTCCTTGCGATCCTGGGAGGCGTCATAGACCCCATCGATGAGTTCGCGGATCTGTTTGACCACGCCCCTCGGCTCAATGCCATGTTCCTGATTGAAGGCCATCTGACGTTCGCGACGACGCTCGGTTTCGCCAATGGCCCGCCGCATGGAATCGGTGATCTGATCCGCGTAGAGAATGGCGCTGCCATGCAGATTGCGAGCGGACAGACCGATGGTCTGGATGAGACTGCGTTCGGAACGCAAGAAGCCTTCCTTGTCGGCGTCGAGACTCGCGACCAAGGAGACCTCGGGAATATCAAGGCCCTCACGCAACAGATTGATGCCCACCAGGACGTCGAACACGCCCAGACGCAGATCACGCAGGATCTCGACCCGCTCGACCGTATCGATGTCGGAATGCAGATAACGCACCTTGACCTGGTGTTCCGACAGGTAGTCGGTGAGATCTTCGGCCATGCGCTTGGTGAGCGTCGTGACCAGCACCCGCTCCTGGCGCTGAACCCTCAGATGGATCTCGGAAAGCACATCATCGACCTGACGGGCCGCTGGGCGGACGGTGACCACCGGATCGACAAGCCCGGTGGGTCTGACCACCTGCTCGACCACCTGGCCACTATGGCGTTGCTCGTAGTCTGCGGGCGTAGCCGACACGAACACGCACTGGCGAAGCTTGCGCTCGAACTCCTCAAATCGCAGCGGGCGGTTGTCGAGCGCCGAGGGCAGCCGAAAGCCATATTCGACGAGGGTTTCCTTGCGGGCCCGATCGCCCCGGTACATGCCACCGAGTTGTCCGACCGTGACATGCGACTCATCGATGATGATGAGTGCGTCATCGGCCAGGTAATCCACCAGAGTGGGGGGCGGCTCGCCTGGGGCCGCACCTGACAGATGCCGGGTGTAGTTCTCGATCCCTTTGCAAAAACCAAGTTCCGAGAGCATTTCGAGGTCAAACCGGGTGCGCTGCTCCAGGCGCTGCGCCTCGATCAACTTGCCAGCCTCTCGCAACTCGGCCAGCCGCTCACGTAATTCGACCTTGATGGTCTCAACCGCCTTGAGCACCGTGGCGCGCGGCGTCACGTAATGCGAAGAGGGGTAGACCGTGAAACGAGGAATCTTCTGACGCACCCTGCCTGTGAGCGGATCGAACAGCTGAAGAGATTCGATCTCGTCATCAAACAGCTCGATCCGCACGGCGAGTTCGGCATGCTCGGCCGGAAACACATCGATGGTGTCACCACGCACCCGGAAGGTGCCTCGGGAAAAATCAGCCTCGTTGCGCTTGTATTGCATTGCAACAAGACGCTGGAGGATATCGCGCTGCGAGAGGCGATCGTGCGCCCTGAGGGTCATGACCATGGCGTGGTAATCCATGGGATTGCCAATGCCGTAGATACAGGAGACCGTGGCGACGATGATGACGTCACGCCGCTCGAGCAGGGATTTGGTGGCCGACAGGCGCATCTGCTCGATGTGCTCGTTGATCGACGAATCTTTCTCGATGTAGAGGTCGCGCTGCGGCACATAGGCCTCAGGCTGGTAGTAATCGTAGTAAGAGACGAAATACTCGACCGCATTTTCGGGAAAAAACTCCCGCATCTCGGCATACAGCTGCGCGGCCAGCGTTTTGTTGGGTGCAAGAACCAAGGCCGGTCGCCCGCTGCGGGCGATGACATTGGCCATGGTGTAGGTCTTTCCGGATCCCGTCACGCCCAGCAGAGTCTGGAAGGACAGACCGTCCTCCAGGCCTTCGGTGAGGCGATCGATCGCCGCAGGCTGATCCCCGGCAGGCGCAAACGGGCAGTGCAGCCGGTAGGGGCTGTCTGGCCAGTTGAGGATCTGCGGGGGCTGATTCGAGGGCGCTTGCATGAGATGGGCCACAAGGGTGAGAACCCCCTGCGTGATAGGATCCGCGCCGCACCATTTGGGGCGTTGCGATTTGTGGATTATCGCGCCGGCTCCCCGAAAAAGCCAGCCTCTTGCCTAAATATTAGGCACTTTTTTTGTTCAAACGATTGGCGACCTGCACTGCAGCTCATCGCAGCGTCTGGCCGCCTACCAAGCAAAATCAAGGACTTGAAATGGGCGCCTCCCTTTTTGCCGCACTGCCGATGGCCCCCCGCGATCCGATTCTGGGTCTGAATGAAGCCTTCGCTGCTGACCCGCGGCCCACCAAGGTCAATCTGGGGGTGGGGGTTTATTTCGACGACGCCGGCAAGATTCCCCTCCTGGAGTCCGTGCGCCAGGCCGAGGCGCAGCGCACCGCCGCCTTACTGCCGCGCGGCTACCTGCCCATCGAGGGTATTGCCACCTACAACAAGGCCGTCCAGACCCTGCTGTTCGGGGCGGATTCAGCCCTCATCCGGGATCAACGCGTCAGCACCGTTCAGGCGCTGGGTGGTACGGGTGCGCTCAAGGTTGGTGCCGACCTGCTGCGCCGCTTCGTACCCGATGCTCAGGTCTGGATCAGCGACCCGAGCTGGGAGAACCATCGGGCGCTGTTCGAAAGCGCCGGTTTTACCGTCAACACCTATCCCTACTACGACGCAGCCACCCGAGGCGTGAACTTCGAGGGCATGATTGCCTGCCTGCGCGGCCTGCCGGAGCGCTCGATCGTCGTGCTGCATGCCTGCTGCCACAATCCGACGGGTGTGGATATCACCCCCGCACAATGGAACGAGGTGGTGCAGGCCTGCGTTGAACGCAATCTGATTCCCTTTCTCGACATCGCTTACCAGGGATTCGGCGACGGCATCGATCCCGATGCGGCTGCGGTCCGCCAGTTTGCCCAGACAGGGCTGGATTTTCTGGTGTCGAGCTCGTTTTCGAAGTCCTTCTCCCTGTATGGTGAGCGGGTCGGTGCCCTGTCGATTGTCTCGGTCGACAAGGACGAAGCCTCGCGCGTGCTCAGTCAGCTCAAGCGAGTCGTTCGCACCAATTACTCCAATCCGCCCACCCATGGGGGCGCCGTGGTTTCGGCCGTTTTGGCCGATCCCGCGCTGCGGGCTCAATGGGAGCAGGATCTTGCCGGCATGCGCCAGCGCATTCAGCTGATGCGCACCGGTCTGCTCGAGCGACTGCAGGCGCTGGGTGTGAATCAGGACTTCAGCTTCATCGTGCGCCAGCGCGGCATGTTCTCTTACTCAGGATTGAGCAGCGCCCAGGTGGATCGTCTGCGAGAGGAGTTCGGGATCTACGCGGTGTCGTCGGGCAGGATCTGCATGGCGGCGATCAATTCGCGCAACATCGACGCCATTGCCAAAGCCATTGCCGCGGTTCTCTGAACCGTTGCAGCTCGCGGCGGTATCCAAAACGTTGCCGCTCGCGGAAGCCATGACCGCCGTCGGCTGATCGATCTCAAGATTGCCTGGCCGGCTCCCGTTCGGCCAGGTCAGGGGGCGTCAGCCTCGCCCGATGAAGGGCATCTTGGTTGCCATGACGGTCAGGAACTGCACATTGGCATCGAGCGGCAGGCTCGCCATGTAGCGAATGGTGGCACCCACATGGGCCACATCCATCACCGGCTCGGCACGCACACTGCCATCGGGCTGCGGCACACCCGTCACCATGCGGGCCGTCATGGGTGTGGCGGCATTGCCGATATCGCTCTGACCGCAAGCAATGTCGTACTTGCGACCATCCAGCGAGGTGGCCTTTGTCAGGCCGGTGATCGCATGCTTGGTCGCGGTGTAGGGCGCCGAGTTCGGGCGTGGGGCATGGGCCGAGATCGAACCATTGTTGATGATGCGCCCTCCCCTTGGCGTCTGGGCTTTCATGATCCGAAAGGCATGCTGGGTGCACAGGAATGCGCCGGTGAGGTTGGTATCCACCGCAGCTTTCCACTGCGCCAGGGTCAGATCCTCGAGGTTGACCGGAGGCGCTCCGGTGCCTGCGTTGTTGAAGAGCAGATCAAGGCGGCCCTGGCTTTGAACCAGAATCTCGAACAGGCGAGCCACCGATTGCTCATCGGTGACATCGCTCACCACGGCTTGCGCCTGCCCTGCAGCGCATCCACTCTCGTTGATCGCGGCCTCGAGCAGGTCGGCACGGCGCCCGGTGAGCACAACCCGCCAGCCATCGGCCAGCAGTGCATGGGCGGCAGCCTTGCCGACTCCGGTGCCCGCTCCGGTAACCAGTGCGACCTTGGATGGGGATTGCATGACAAGCCTCCTGTTTCTTCGATGGCCGCGATAGTAGCCTGAGCCGACTGCCGGCGATGTCCTCGTACCGACCTCTGACGACCAACCTGCCGTTTCTGCCCTGACGCAGGTTTCTGCTAATATCTCGGGCTGCCGATCCCCGATAGCTCAGTCGGTAGAGCGCCGGACTGTTAATCCGTAGGTCCCTGGTTCGAGCCCAGGTCGGGGAGCCAAAAGTCATCGCACAAAGCCCACCCTCGAGGTGGGCTTTGCGTTTGTGAGATAACGGATTCAGCCCAGGCGTCGAAACCCAACGAAGCGTCGGAACCCAGGATGTCAACGCGAAGTTTGCTGCTCGCCCTCTCGCTGTTCCTCTCAGGGCCCGCCTTGGCCAATACTGAGTGGATCAATCCCCGACAGGGCAACAATGGCGATACCTACTATGTTCGCCTCGGATCCTTCGAGATCGTCTCGACCGACGTGGCGCGAGCCTGGATCCTCAGAAACCTCGGCACCCCGGCTCATGGTGTGAGTTCGAATGTGGTGCTCTGGGAGTTCAACTGCACGACCAAGCAACGCCGCTTCGTGCAGGTCAGCCACTACAGCGAACCCATGGGCAAGGGCAAGGTTGTCTTCAGGGAAGGGGCCAGCGCCTGGAATCGCGTTGAGCCCGGTTCAGTGGGTGACCGACTGCTTCAAGGTTTTTGCGGCTGAAGGCGGTTATTGTAAATTCCGGCGCCTGACTTCAGGCACCCCGACCCGCGTGGTTGCCAAGGCCGTCACTTGGGTCGAAATCCAGAGCGCCCCGCGGATGCAATGGTGAGCGTCTATGCGACGAAGCGAAGCGCCTGATCGGCCGCACGGGCTCCCGACAGCAGCGCACCCTCCATGAATCCCTGGTAGCTGTAAAACGAGTCGGTATGCTCGCCTGCGAACAGGATGTTGCCCGCAGCCTGCGAGTACAGCCCCTCCACGGTCGTGAAGTACCCCGGCGCGTTGTTGCTGTAGGCCCCCTTGAACAGGGGATTGAGCGACCAATTCTCAAGATGCGCCACAACCCGGGATCGATTGTCCCTGCGTGCGAGCACCGCGCTACCCGGATAGACCCGGTCAAGCGCCGCAAGAAATCGTTCTGCCTCGGTCTGTGTTTTTGTCGGATCCAGACGGGCGCCCCGAATGCCTCCCGAATAATCAGTCAGAACACCGCGCTCGAGGGCTCGGGACCCTGAGGGGTTGGACTCCCAGGTCGACTGATGGTCAGCCAGATCGCTGTAGCTCGCCCCATTGCTGTTGTGTCTTTCCCACCAGGGCCGGCCATTGAAACCAACCATCAGCTTGGAATTGGTGCCGTAGTCCATTTGGGCAATCGCGGTTCGCGCCCCTGCCGGCAGCACGGCCGAGGACGCAAACTCAATCTCACGCATGATCGGCGCAGGCAGGCTGAGAATCACGGCATCGTGGATCGTCTCGACCACGGAGCGTGCTGTTTGAAAGCTGAGCACAACTTTGCCGTCGGCGCGACGCGCAACGCGCAGCAGCCTGTGACCCAGGCGCACTGCGGAGGGCAGATCGGCGGCCATGCGCGTTGCCAATGCGTCGTTGCCCTCAACGATATGAAACCGCTCGTCGCTGAACACACCGAATGGCGTAAAAGCCTGTCGACGATTGCTGGCGATGAAATACAACATCGACAGTGCGCTTTGTTGAGAAATTTCGCGGCCGAACTCGATCGTGTAAGCCACATCAAGCACCGATCGAAGCAACGCCCCTGCACCGCGGCGGATCAGGTAATCCGACAAGGGCATGAAATCGAGCTCACGATCGTAGGCGTTGTACGCCAGAGCGCTCGGCCCATTGCTGAGCCTTGAAAGATCGTCCTTGAGCGCCGGCACGAAGGCCCGAAACTCCTCCACCACCTGAGCCTCGGTCCAGCGACGGCCCCCGAAATAGAAAAACTCTTCGCCCGGCAACTTGCTTTCGGCGTAGCTCTCCAGGGTCAGTCCATAAGCGTTGGCCAATCCACGAACCGTTGAATGCGTGGTGTCGATGAGTTCGCCACCGCGCTCGGCAATCTGCCCCGGGAAAACAGTCCTGAGACTCCAGACTCGACCGCCCACACGCGAACCGGCTTCGAACACCGTAGGTCTCGCCCCTTTGGCTGCGAGGGTCTGGGCTGCATACAGTCCTGCAAATCCGGCGCCGACGACTGCAACATCCAGCCCGCCAGCGCCTGGCGCTGCGCGGGCCGCTCCAACCGGCGCCAGCGCAAGCGCTCCTGCCGACACGAGCGCCCGGCGTGCTGGATTCGGCGCACGACGCCTTTCCTGGAGCAACTTCAGGCGTCCGCTCACCTCGGCGGCAGACTGCCCGGTCTGATGGGACTCAAGGGCCAAACGGACGCATCGACTCAATCGCAGAAATGCTTCGGAACGGGCCATGGACTCACCTCCTGTACAGGCAGTTTCGGCTCAAGCGACTCCTATGACAAGCCTTGTCAGATGTGTCGACATCGCAATCCGCTGCAGGCCAACCAGACGCCCGTGCAGATGAACAGCGTGTGCACTCAATCTGCAGAGAGTCGATCAAGCAGCATGACTCCCGCCTGCCCCCCTTCTCCGTACTGCAGCGCAAGCCGACCGGCATCAAAACCAAAGGCGATCACGCTGGGCAAGAGCGTCAGGAACCGATGCTCGGTGGCCATTGCGCGCTCATCACATGCTTTGCGTGTCGAAAAAGGCGGGCCGACCTTCACGTTCGCGCTGGCTGGTGAAGCCTGCACGGAAGCCCCGTAACCATTGCAAGCCGCCACGCCCCTGAACTGCCCCTGCTCATAGCGCAGGCTCACGCCAGCGGGCGCAGGCTCATCGCGCTTCCAGGCGGTCAGGCGCCAGTGCTGGCCCGACAACAGCTCAAGGGACAACGGTCGGGGAGTCGCAACCTCGATGGGTGGTGTGAGGCGGCCTCGAACCAGTCGGAATTGCAAAGAGGCCACCTCGGTCGGGCAGCAGGAAGCATCGTTGGGGCCGCTGCGCACAAGGTCTAGAAGAATGCGCTGCTCATCCACCCGCAGACTGATCACCTGAATTCGATCGCCCACGAAGCGCGTCGCCAGGCTGCGAACCGACGAAGCGTCACGCGTCATGATGGCCATGTGGTGAAAAACGCCGGTACCCCCTGAATGGCTGGCCACCATCACGACAGCCTCTTCGATGCCGTCACCATCAAGATCACCCCGTGCGACCAGATCGCCCAGAAATCCCACCCAGGGTCTGGAGGCCGATGACGGTGTGGCCGGCTGACCTTGCCAGCTGCCGTTGCGCAGCTGCACGGCACGCGGGCCATGACCCACCTCTGAATAGGTTGCGTTCTTGAGTTCGGTGAGCGACAGGGGACCCGTGCCTGCTTGAGCCTGCACCCCGGCGGCATAGCCCTGCAGCAGCGTGGCACAGCCCATGACGGCCAGGATCGATACGCCAGAAAGTTTCATTCATGTTCTCCTGATCACTCGCGGCAACAGTGCGGCGACAGTGCGGCGACAGTGCGGCAAAAGTGCGACTACACTGCGACCATGCAATCCATCCACATTGACACAAACGGCAACCGCCTGCGCGCCAGCCTTGAAGGTCATGGCCCGCTGGTCGTGATGGTTCATGGCTTTCCGGAAAGCGCCTACAGCTGGCGTCATCAGATGCGCCCAATCGCCGAGGCGGGCTTTACAGCCTGTGCGATCGACGTGCGTGGCTACGGCGGATCGGACCGACCGCAAGCCATCGACGCCTACAGCCTTGAGCAGATCACGGCCGACGTCGCGGGCGTGATCGAAGCGCTTGCCCCTGATGGTCGTGGCGTGCTGATTGGCCACGACTGGGGCGCGCCCATCGTCTGGAACACAGCCCTCACCCGCCCGGACCGGGTTCGCGCCGTGGCCGGTTTGTCGGTGCCCTGGACCGGCATTCCATCGGTGTGCTTTCTGGATGCGGTCAAAGCCGCTTATACCGACAAGGGACGTTTTTTTTATCAGGTGTATTTCCAGGACGAAGGCGTGGCCGAGGCCGAACTCGAGGCCGATGTCAGAGTCTCCTTGCGCAAGTTCTATTACGCCATCAGTGGCGATGCGCCCGAGGGTAGTTGGCCTCACAAACCGCACGGGGCTGCCCTGCTCGACGGCCTGACCGATCCGGATCCTTTTCCGGGCTGGCTCAGCCGGGCAGATGAAGATCACTTTGTGGCCGAGTTCATCGGATCGGGTTTCAGAGGGCCCATCAACCGCTACCGCAACCACCGTCGTGACTTCGAGTGGCAGCAGCAGTTCAAAGACCGCAGGATCGAGCAGCCCGCCCTCTTCATCGGCGGCGATCGCGATCTGGTGCTTCGAATGATCCCAGGCGTGGACATGCTCGAGCGCATGAAACCGCATTTGCCAGGCCTGAGGGGCGCTCATCTATTGCCCGGCATCGGCCACTGGACACAACAGGAGGCCCCCGAAACCGTGAATCGCCTGCTGACTGACTGGCTGCGCAATTTG
>JBKCEY010000050.1:0-1456 GCA_046304115.1 Burkholderiales bacterium
GCAAGCGCCCGGCCGCGGTCGCTCAGGATCTGTTCGAGCGCGATATCCACCTTGCGATGCGACTGCAGGAAGTCGGGCAGGTCTTGTGACAGCACCTCGAACTCACCCCCGGCGCCGCGACGCTCGAAGCTGATCAGGCGATGCGAGCCGCCCGGCGCACCGGTGTGCAGCACGCTGAACGAAGTGACGCGTTGCTGGGAGCCCATGGACAGCGTAAAGGGCAGGCAGCCCGTTTGCGTGGATTCGAGAAGATCCGGTGCATGCGTCAGGATCTGGGTGAGCAGCATCTCGTCATTGATCGCTGCCGATTGCAGTTCGGCGCGCAGATCCTGACGCGGATTCAGGCAGCCGTTGCGCAAGGATTGCGCGGTGAGAGAGACCTCGGTTGCTCCAGCCGGGGGCTCTCCCAGGTTCGCCGGTGCAGCCGGCAGGCGCAGGGCCTTCACGGCTTCGGCGGGCACCGCGGAGCGAGCACCCTTGGGGGCTGCCGCGGCGCGGTTCGCCTTGCCAGCCTGTGCCTGGGCGGTCTGGACTCGCTTGCTCTCGGCCTTGCCGGGTGCGGCCTTGCCCGCGGTACTCGAGCCGGTCTGGGATTTCGGGGTCTGTACGCTGGTGCCTTGGGCCTTGGACGCCTGTGTTCGGGCAGGCGCCTTGCGATCATCGCTGTTTTGCGCGACGGCCGCGCGAGGCGCGAGGCCCAAAGACAGCGATCCGGCAAGGCAAAGTGCCGCGACGCGATGCAGGATATTCAATAGACAGACTCCAGGAAAGCGCGCAGATCTGCATTGAAGCGCACTGGCTGGTCGATGAAGATCGCATGGGTGGCGTCTTCATAGAGGGTGACACTGACCCGCGGATGGTACTCCGTCAGGCGCTCGCCCTGTTCCCGGTACCGCGGGGTGATTGCATACCAGACCGGCTGGCGAACCTCGTAGACCGCGTCCCGATAGGTTTCCCTGGGCCAGGGCTTGCCCAGAATCTCGAAGGCACGGGCGGGCGTGCGACGCAGTCGAAGCGCCGACTGGCGGACTGCGTGTGCGATCGGCTCATCTTCGCGATGGCGGATCATGGCCTGCACGAAGCCTTCGATGTAGGCGTCGAATTCGGCGGTCGTTCTGGGGCGCCGACTCGACCGTGCGGGCGGCGCCGGACCCTCGCCCACCGAATTGTCGATCAGCACCAGGCCGCGCAGCCTCTTCACTCCATGCAGACGAATGCAGTCCAGGCACTCCAGCACGCCCAGTGACCAGCCGATCAGCACCAGATCGCCCAGGCCCAGATGCTCGATGAGTTCATGGATGTCCCGGGCCCGATCCCGTGCCAGGCGTTCGGACGGGGTGCTGGCATGCAGGGCAGATTGCCCCTGGGATCGTGGATCAAGCACGACCACACGATGGTCGCGGGTGAATTCCGACAGCTGGTGCAGGAACACTTCGGCCGGCATCAGCCAGCCTGG
>JBKCEY010000051.1:0-7976 GCA_046304115.1 Burkholderiales bacterium
GCGTGTAAACCCTGAAGGATGCCTCAAACGGAGCAAGGCGGGCGCCGGTAGGGCGCCGTGGGGGGCCGAGAGGGTGCTGGTGTGCTTGCCTATTCGGCGTTGGGTGGAGCGCTGCGGGGGTCTGCAAAGCGCTTGCCATAGGCCGCAGCAAGCTCGGCCATGCGGGTGGCAAAGCGTGCTTCGCCGTAGTTGTCAATCCAACTCAAGGCTTCTTGACGCGACAGGGGAAAACCGGGTGGGATGAGGGCCTTGATCTCGGGATCGATGCTGGCCGCTTCTTCTTAGGTGGTTTGCAAGGCCCCGATCACGGCAGCAAAAGCCCGGCGATCGGTGATGTCTTGTTCGGGAATATTGAAGCTGCGCTTTTCAAAGACCTTCAGGCCCGACCACAGGGTGGGCGGATCGGTGTCGTAATTGAAGAACCCCTTGCCATGGGCCTTGCCCAGGCGATTGAAGCCGTGGGACATTTTTTCGATGACGTAGATAGCGCTTTGTGGAAAGACCTTTGTGACCTCATCTATATGTTCTGCTACAAGGTCGTGGTAAATATTGTCGAAAATCGATAATGAAAATGTGTCGATTGATTTTAATAAATGAAAAAATGAGAAATCAGTATGCTTTTCAGAAATTAACTTTTTCCCTTCGCCTACAAAAGCTAAATTTTCGATTGATAATTTAAGAAAAATTGGGCAAACATGCTTTGAAAACCTGTTTTTGATCATAGTTGGATTATGAAAAATGAAAATGATTTCGTCCGAGAAAATAAGAATTCAGGCTTTTTTGGTAGGATTGTTTTCGGCTACATTATACCTGTGCATCGGCCTTTCGTCATTATTGACCAACACGTTGTCAAATGCTGACCCGACTAGATTTGGGCTCGCCATCGCTCTTTCATTATATTCTGTAACGTTTTACGTTGCTACCAGTAAGCGAAAGCTAGTTCCAGAGATCGTGATCGCCATGTCGAGTTTTATATTTTTGATAACAGTACCGTTGTTCGCGTTGGCATTCCTGTTAAGCGATGCGAATCTGGCAGAGCGAGTTTCGGTCTCGTTGGTTCTTGGATTGCTTCTACATTACGGGGTCTTGCGGTTAAGCTCAAAGTCTGGCTTGATAATTGGCTTGTTGGTCACGGGCTTGTCTTTGCTTGTGATCAACTCAGGACATTCTGGCGGACTGGTCAGGGCTGGTATCTTTTTGATTGCGGCAAACATGGCTGGGTTTTACATTAGCCGAGGGTTTCATAAAAGAGATTTTTCGGAAGGTCAAGCTAGAGAACAGATAAAAAAAGAGTGGCTTCGTCAACGATCGGCAAGGCGGGCTTTTGATGAGGCTTTGGCAGAAAACAGGAGGTGGTTTGGAACAATTTCCCATGAGCTCAATCAGCCTCTAGCGATAGCCAGTATCGAAGTGAAAAATATGTTACAAGACTTTTTTAATGAAAAGCCGAACTTTTATACACTGGTGTCGTCCGCAAAAAAGGTGCAATGCAATTTAAGTGAAATTAGTGATGTACTAGATGCGATTATAGGCAAGGCAGAAAATAGTAACGATCTGGTTAGGCTGCGCCTAGGTTGGATAAAGTTGATGGATGCGGTGTTGGGTGCAATTGAACAGATTGGCGTTAACAGGGTTGAATTTCCTGAGTTGTTGTCTCAAGAAATTTTTCCTATTGATGAGGTCTACGTTTATTCGGACCCCCTCTTATTGAAGCGAGTGATCAGGAACTTTCTCGAAAATTCGATAAAATATTCATCTGCGAATGGCCGTGGAATTAATTTGCTATTACGTAGAAAGGGAGATCGATTGTCATTGGTTATAACTAATAAAATGGGGGTTGTTAGTTATTCTAATTTTGGCAAAGAGGATTATGACAAGATTGGCTTGATTCGTTTGGGGCTCGGCTTGGGCGTTGGTAGTAGGTTTACGAGGTTAATGAATGACTCGCTTCCTGGGCACGCGATTCAATTTAGGCAGTTTGGTTCTAAATTGGCGGTTTCTAGAGTTTCATTCGGGCCGAATTTCTTTTCTTGTAGATCTTCGAACATTCGCAGCTCAGGTGCTATCAAGGTCTCTGTTTTCTCTGAAAATAATAGTTTGGTTGGATTCGTCTCAAGAGAGGCGGCTAAGAATGACGTGCCCATAAATATATATCCCCTTTCCGATTTGTCGGAGCAATTGCAAATTGAAATTGCGGCTGGGGCTAGTTCACTTGATTCGTTGTTCTTAGTGGAGATTTGTCAGGGTTATCTAGGGGCGCGCGACTTCTTTGGGGATGATTTATATATTAGTATGACTGACTTTGGTCGATTCGTATTTATTTCCGATAGTGATCTGGACTCTACCTACCAAGAGTTAGGGGTGATTGCCAGATTTCCGGTTGGTGTGGAAGGTATATTTAATCGATTTGCATTGTAAGTCGATTTCTGGCGTTACTTGTCGATTTGATTATTTAAATTATATGGGATTTGAAGTTAGATACTGTATTTTATCGCGATCATATCGCTGGCACATCATCAGTTTCCTATTTGCATGGCTCTTAATATTATATAGGCAGACGTTATGCTCTGTCCTAAGGGTTAATCGTGGATTAAACCCTAAATTAAATGGCCTGCGCGATTGAGTGATCCCAGCACCCAACGAGCTAGACGTTCACTGTTGGCTTTTGAGAGTCTCCTGCACTCGAGTTCCGCACTAGGCTGATGGGAAATTTACTCGACCGGGAGCTACGTGAGTTTCTGCTAGGTGGGCTGATTAAATTTAAGTGCTCGGCACCGGGCGACAAACGGTTGCTCAAAGCAGGCTGTATTGATCTGGACAGGCTCACCCCCTGAGCCCCCACCCCCGCACACTGCTCGCTCAGCATCGGCCATTCCCCCGGGCGCTGTGAGCTGACTTCCCACAGTTCTGTTGAGCCCAGCCGATGCCTTGTCTCATCCACAAGGACACTGCATGAGCGACTCTCGTTCGTCTGCTCGCCGCCGGCCTCTGGCGGTGGGCGATCTGTGCTGAACCCGCAACAGCCGAACCTCGCCGCGCAACAACGGCCTGCTGGTGGTCATCATTCAAATCGCCGCACGGTCGAGCGCCAACCCCTATCGCATCCGCCGCATTGATGGGCAGCCCTTTCCCGTGCTCGGGCCCGCAAAAGGCCCTCATCACGTTGACACCCTCATCGAGGCATTCACCTCCGCCCACCACCTCAAGCGCATCGATCCCAACGCCCTGGATCCGCGCGACCTTCAGGTGGTGCAGGCCCGCAACGCAGGTCTGCGTGAGGCCGCTCCATGCTTCTCATCGTGGGCCTCAAGCGCCTGCTGTTCAGGCGCAGAGGTACCTGAACAGCCGGCGCTCGTAGGTCCCATCCATTACGTCTGTGATGCGGGTGGGCGTTTTCTGGGGCGAGTTGAAGACCTTTTCAATCTTGCCTGCAGCCATCTGCTTTTCTGTCCAGGTGGTCTTCAGGTACTGAAAAGTCCCCTTGCTGCAATTGACCGACAGTTCCGACACATCCGACAGGCCCCACATCTGCGCACTCGAGATCTGATCAAACGACAGAAGCGTGACCACCTTGAAGCCGAAAACCTTGTCGCCTTCCAGTCTTGTCAGATCGATGTAGGCATCCGCACCGACTGAAATGGGCAGGCGGGTCCAGTTGTATCGGGCGAGGTTCTGGCCATAGGCGCTGATGCTCACCAGTGTCAGCAGCGCTGCGAGAAGCTTCTTCATGACTCGAGTCTAGCGGATGACCTGATCAGCGGGTTCGCACGCTGGCTCCGGTCTCCTGTTCAGCCTACAGCAGCACCGCCAGCACCACCCCCATCGCTGCGCAGGCAGCGGCAAACGCAGGCAGGCAGTGCAGCGCGGCGGCCCGCCCTCCCGCGCTGATCACGATCAGGGCCTTCATGCCAAAGTTGGCCGCAATGGCCAGGCACACTGCAATGGCTGCGTCGGGGGCCTCAATGCTTCCATGCGACTGCAGCCTGAAGGTCGAGAGCGTGAGCGCATCGATATCCGTGAGCCCTGAGAAGAGGGCCACCGCATAGAGCGCCTGTGGGCCGAGCCTGTCGGTGGCCAGGGCCGCAATCAGTGTGATGCCCCCATAGGCCAGGCCAAAGGCCAGGGCTACGCTCAGCTTCACCGGATTGACCACCTGGCCCAGCCCGCCCTCGCTGCCCAGGCCTTCGGGGCCAGGCGGGCTCGCACGCCCCACCAACACGGCACTGGCCAACAGCACCCCCAGGGCCGCAGCCACGGCCAGGCCCAGGCTGCTCAAAAGCGCCGGTGCCAACACGAGCGTGAGCACCAGCAGGCGCACACCCATGGCGAGGTTGGCCAGCAGAATCAATCGGCTGGCCTGCCCACCCGGGCCCCCCTGGCGCGCAAACACCAGGGTGCTGGCCGTGGACGACACCAGCCCGCCCGCCAGTGCGGCCAGGGCCGGCCCATAGCGCTGGCCTGCAAAGCGAAGCGACAGGTAGCCCACCAGGCCCACACCTGCCACCAGCACCACCGTGAGCCAGATGTCGTGCGGATTGAGTGAGCCCTGCGGACCCCAGGCCCGATCGGGCAGCAGCGGCAGCACAATGAAGCTCAGCGCACCGAACTGCAAAATGGCCACCACATCGTCGCGGCCGATGCGTCCGGCCACCCCGCGCAGCTCGGCCTTGAAGTACAGCAGGCTCACCACCACCACGCCGATCGCCACGGCCAGCACCAGCTCGCCCAGCCCGGCCAGCAGGCCCAGCGCCCCCGTGACGGTCATGGCCACCACCGAGGTGGTGGGTGCCTCAGTCACAACCTGAGACTCCTGGGCGTGGCTCTCGGTCGTGCCCGACGCGGGCTGATCCCGCTCGACGCCCTGGCTAAGCCCTGAGCCCTGCGCCGTGCCCGCCGCCCGCCAGTAGGCCGAGATCGCAATCAACCCGATCAGCGCAAGGCCCGTGGCGAGCAACTCCCAGCGCCCGGTGCGCAGGGCGAGTTGCCCGGTGATCCCGCCCAGCAGACCCACCAGACCAAAGGTGCGCAGGCCGCGCGAATCGCCCTTGCGCTCGCGCTCCAGGCCCACCAGCAGCCCCAGGCCGAGGCTGGTGCCCAGCCACTTGAGGCTCTCGAGCAGCTCAGGGGTTTCGGTCATCAAGCATCAATGCGCAAAAAGCACCGGTACCGTCATGGACTGCAGCACGGTGCGCGTGGCCCCGCCCATCACAAACTCAAAGGCGCGCGAGTGACCATAGGCGCCCATCACGATCAGGTCGGCACTCTCGTCAGCAGCCCGCGACAGGATCTGGTTTCCGGCATCCACATCATGCGCGCGGGTGGTTGAGATCGTGGCCTTCACACCGTGGCGCGCAAGCCAGGTGGCCACATCGGCCCCGGGCAACTCACCATGGCCGCCCTGGCCGGGGCGCGCATCAAAGCTCACCACCTGCACTGCCTCTGCGCGCTTGAGCAGGGGCAGGGCGGCATGGGCCGCGCGGGCCGACTCCCGGCTTGCATTCCAGGCGAGCAGGGGCCGGCGGCCCACCTCGGCATGGCTACCCGCATAGGGCCCCACCAGCACCGGGCAGGCCGCACCCAGCACCAGGCGCGGTACAAACTCGGGCATGGTGTCGTTGCTCTGGCCCACGATGTGCTGGCCCACCACCATCAGATCGGCATAGCGGCTGTTTTGCAGCAGGGCACTCACCGGATCGCCTTCACCCACCAGCCACTCGGCCTTGACCGGCAGGCTCGCGGCAATCTTCTCAAAGCGCTCGTGCACCTCGCGGTCGCGCCGCTCCTGCAGCTTGAGCAGCTCCTGGGCCAGGTAGGCCCCGCCGTCGGCCATGAAAGGCTCGGCATACATGGGCGAGAGCACGCTGTACGAGACCTGCAGATGCGCTTCAAAGTCTGCCGCCAGCCGGGCGGCCAGGCGCAGGCGCACCTCGGCGCGTGGCGTGGTATCAAAATGAACCAGCAGGGTCTTGTAGCCGTCGATCATGGGATGCTCCCTCAAAAGTGGTGTGTCGCGGTTTGGTGCCAGGCACAGCAGGGCTTGGCACAACAGGGTTTGGTGCAGCGAGGCTCTGGCCAGCGTCAGGTCTTTGGCCTGCAGCCCAGCCTGTGCCTGCGGCACCGCACCGGTTTGATCACACTCAGGCCCACCTGCGCTGCGGCTGTCTGACCGACACCTGCCCGATAGCCCCATGCATGCCCGCGTGCATCCATCCACGACTCATCATCAGGCTCTAGCCTAACCGCTACCATGGCGGCCTGCTTTTCAATCACGTGTCGCTCCTTCCCCCAGCCCACATCCGCACGCCCTTATCTTCAGGCCCTTATCCGTACACCCCCATGACAACCCTCGAGCAGCTCAGGCGCTTTACTACCGTGGTGGCCGACACCGGCGACTTCCACGCCATGAAGGCCTACACCCCGCAAGACGCCACCACCAATCCCACCCTCATCCTCAAGGCGGCGGGCGCGTCCCAGTACCGCGCCCTGCTCGAAGAAACCATGGCGGCCTGCCGGGGCGAGTCGGCGGCCGATCAGGTGGATGCCCTGCTCGTGCGCTTTGGCACCGAGATCCTGCGCATCGTGCCCGGCCGGGTGTCTACCGAAGTGGATGCGCATCTGTCCTTTGATGCCGCCGGCACGGCCGATCGGGCACGCCGCATCATGGAGCGCTATGCCCGTGCAGGCATCGGCCCCGAGCGGGTGCTCATCAAGATCGCGGCCACCTGGGAGGGCATTGCTGCGGCCGAGCGGCTCGAACGCGAGGGCATCCACACCAACCTCACGCTGCTCTTTGGTTTTGCCCAGGCCGTGGCCTGTGCCGATGCGGGCGTGACGCTCATCTCGCCCTTTGTGGGCCGCATCTACGACTGGTATCGCAAGCGCGACGGCATCGATTACACCGGCGAAGACGACCCCGGTGTGGCCTCCGTGCGGCGCATTTATCGCTACTACAAGGCCTGGGGCTATCCCACCGAGGTGATGGGTGCGAGCTTTCGCAACACCGGCCAGATCCTGGCGCTGGCAGGCTGTGATCTGCTCACCATCAGCCCCGAGCTGCTCGAGCAGCTCAAGGCCAGCGACGCTCCGGTGCAGCGCAGGCTCGAGGCCACCGGCATCGATCCCGCGTCAGTGGGCCGGGTGCGCTTCGATGAAAAAGCCTTTCGCTTTGACATGAACGAAGACGCCATGGCGAGCGACAAGCTGTCTGAGGGCATCCGCGCCTTTGTGGCCGATGCCCGCAAGCTCGAGGCGCTGATCGCCTCGGTTTGATGCAAGACGCCCGCAGATGCGGGCGTTCAAGGTCTGGCCCGAGTGGCAGTGGCTCTGTGCCCCGCCGCGTGGATGAGTGAGCCGTTCTCAGGCCGTGCCGGTGCTTCCAAAGCCGCCGCTGCCGCGGCTGCTTTCCTCAAAGCTTTCCACCACCCTGAAGCGTGGCTGCAGCACCGGCACGATCATGAGCTGCGCAATACGCTCCATGGGCTCGATCGTAAAGGCGCCCACGCCCGGGGCGCCCGGCGCATTGCGGTTCCAGCACGACACCATCAGCGGGCCCTGGTAGTCGGAGTCGATCAGCCCGGTGCCATTGCCCAGCACGATGCCGTGCTTGTGGCCCAGACCCGAGCGCGGCAGGATCAGCGCGGCCAGGCCCGCATCGCCCAGATGAATGGCAATGCCGGTGGGAATCAGCACGCACTGGCCTGGCTCAATCACCAGAGGCGCATCGATGCAGGCCCGCAGGTCGACACCGGCGCTGCCGGCCGTGGCCGGTGCCGGCAGGTGAGGGCGCATGCGTTCATCGAGCACACGCAGATCAACGTCGATCATGAAGATCTCTCCGGTTCAGATTGCAGCCGCCGCGCAATCTCGTTCACCAGCACCCGCGCCAGCGCATCCTTGGAGGCGCGCGGCACGCGGCTCACGCCCTGGGCATCCACGAGCAGCAGTTCGTTGTCGTCTTTGCCGAAGGTGGACTGACC
>JBKCEY010000052.1:0-1013 GCA_046304115.1 Burkholderiales bacterium
GGGCGAGACCGCCGCCGGCCGCGCCGCTGAAGCGGGGGTACCCGCCGCAGGGCGAGCGCCCGAGGCCGAAGATGCGCTTGAGGACTGAACCGGTGCCGCGCTCGATGGGCGCGCAGGAACCACCGGCGCAGGCTGTGCGCGAACGGGTGATGCACTCAGATGGCCACCCACGGGGGCTGTACGGGATTCGACCGGGGCCGGGGGTGACGTGGCACAAGCAGACAGGACAAGGCCTGCCGCCAGTACCGTCGCGATCCGCAGACCGCAATCGGGAGCATGGCCGCGACTCATTGAAACAGGGCCGAACAGGGTTCGAAGCGTCTCGCGCACCGTCGACATCAGGAGGTTCCTCGTTGCAGAGGGACGAATCGTACCGCGTCAAGCAGATGCAGGCGCCAATCATCGGGGCCCGGATGCTCCACCCAGTGCAATACCTGTTGGCGCGCCGGGCCACTGAGCACCGGGGCGATCAGCCGTCCACCCACCGTCATCTGCAGCAGCAAGGGTTCAGGCACTGCATCACCCGCGGCGGCCAGGATGATGGCATCGAAGGGCCCCTGATCCGGCAGCCCCTGAAAACCGTCGCCATAGGCCAGCCTCAGATTGGGCAGGCGCAAGGGCCTGAGATTTGCGCGGGCCGACTCATGCAGGCCTCTGATCCGCTCGACTGAAAAAACCTCCCCGAAAACCCGGGCCAGTACCGCAGCCTGATAGCCGCAACCCGTGCCCACCTCCAGCACCCTGGCCGAGCGAAGCTCCTGCTCGGTGCGTCCCTGCACCAATAGCTCGATCATGCGCCCGACCGTGCTGGGCTTGGAAATGGTCTGACCCTGACCGATCGGCAAAGCCACATCCTCGTAGGCGCGACTGGCCAGAGCCGCATCCACGAAGCTTTCTCGAGGCACGAAACCCATCGCGGCGAGAACCGAGGGATGACGGATGCCTTGGCTCGCTAGGGCAGCAACCATACGCTCGCGCGCCCGCACAGCACCACCCATGGCCCCTCCCCCACC
>JBKCEY010000053.1:0-11112 GCA_046304115.1 Burkholderiales bacterium
CCGGCGGGTGGAGCGCTTCGAAGACAGCCTGATTGCTGCCGATGCCCTGGCTCCCAACTCGCTGTTCGGAACCACGGGCGGGCAAAGCGTTGACACCCGTCTGGTTGACCTCCCTGCCGATGGACCAGCCACCCAGATCCAGGCGACCGAAGTCGATCCCATCGAAGAAGCGAATGTCTATGTGGCCTATGGCCGTGAGGCTCAGGCAGAAGACATTCTGAGGGAGGGTATGAAGCGCAATCCGGAGCGCCATGCCATTCGACATCGCCTGCTCGAGCTGTACGCTGCGCGTTCTGACCGACCCGCCTTCGAGGCACTGGCCCGTGAACTGCTGGCCATGACCGAGGGCCAGGGTGAGGATTGGGACAAGGCCAGCGAGCTTGGCCGCTCGATTGATCCTGACAATCCGCTCTATGCAGCGGCGGATACCTCGTTGGGCAATGGCTCGCGCACGCTGAACGTACCGGACCTGGACTTTCGTGCCGATACGCCGCTCACCGGACAGTCTGCTGCTCAACCGCTCCAGGTTGATCGGCCCGATGACGGCCTTGGCGCGCTGACCCGACCCGGTGGACTGTCGGTCGCGGCATCTGAAGCGCGCCCGGATCTGGAGATCCCGTCGCTCGATCTCACCCTCGATCTGCCCGCTTCAATGGATTCCGCGGGATCGTCTTCGGGCAAGGCCGGTGCGTCCGCTGACAAGGGCTCAGACAGCCTGCTGGCCCGGGTACCCGACCTGCCTGACTCGCTGGATCTCGATCTCGATCTGGCAGCGCTCGAAGCCATTTCACGGATCGATACTCCTGCCCAACCCCCCACCACTCCCAGCACGATGGCCGATCTCGGATTGGATCTGGATCTGGATGGAGGACTCAACGCGGGCCAGGGGTCTGCAGGAGAGCCTGCGGGCTCTGATTCCCCGCGCTGGCAGGAAATGGCGACCAAGCTCGATCTGGCTTCGGCCTATGAAGAGATCGGTGACAAGGAAGGCGCGCGCGAGCTGCTCCAGGAAGTGGTGGCGGGTGGCGATGCTCAGCAGCAGGCCAAGGCGCGCGAGATGCTCGCCAAGCTGGCCTGAGATGGCCTGGGTCGCTGCAGGATCGTCGTTTCAGCCTTGAGGATCGCACTGGGTCTGGCCTACGACGGAGCAGGATCACCCGGCTGGCAGACCCAGCCCGGTGGGGCTGCCCTGCAGGATCGGCTCGAGGCCTCATTGGCCCAACTGTCCGGACACGAGGTCGCTACCGTCTGTGCGGGTCGGACCGATGCCGGCGTGCATGCGCTGTCGCAGGTGGTGCACTTCGATACCTCGGTCGACCGGCCCTTGAACGCCTGGGTGAGGGGCACCAACGCCCGCCTGCCCGAGTGTCTCAGGGTGCAGTGGGCGCGACCGGTGAATGATGAATTCCATGCACGGTTCTCAGCCCTGTCGCGGTCCTATCGCTACCTGTTGCTCGTGTCGCCTGTGATGAATCCGCTGTGGGCCAAGCGGGCTGGCTGGGTGTTCCAGCCGCTGGATCTCGCAGCGATGCAGGCGGCATCTGCTGCCCTGGTGGGCGAGCACGATTTCTCGGCCTTTCGCTCGTCGCAGTGCCAGGCCCGCTCGCCCGTGCGCCGGATCAGCCAGCTCGATGTGAAGCAGCGGGGTGAATTCGTGGAGTTCATTGTGACGGCCAACGCCTTTTTGCATCACATGGTGCGCAATCTGGTGGGTACGCTGGTCCAGGTCGGCCTGGGGCGCAAGCCTCCCGAGTGGGCTGCCCAGGTGCTGGCTGCCCGCGATCGCGCCCTGGCTGCCGCGACGTTTTCGCCCGCCGGCCTCTATCTTGCGGGCGTTGACTACGGACCACAGGCAGGGCTGCCCTCGCCCGGACTTCGCGATCCCCTGCTACAAGGCGCCTGCTGATGAACTCGCCCCTGCGAACCCGGATCAAGTTTTGCGGTCTTGTACGGCCCGAGGATGTCGACACGGCCGTCGCGCTCGGTGTCGATGCGGTCGGCTTCGTGTTCTACCCCCCCAGCCCACGGGCGCTCGATGTGGAGCAGGCGCGTGCGCTTCGCAGGCGTTTGCCGTCATTCGTGCAGGCGGTCGGATTGTTCGTGAATGCGCCCAATGAATCCATCCTGCAAACGGTCAATGAGGTCGGCCTCGACGTCATACAACTGCATGGTGATGAAACGCCCGAGACGCTGCAGGCCTTGCAGGTCGCCTCGCAGCGTGCGATCTGGAGGGCCATCCGCATGAGGTCTTCAGACGATTTGTTATCATCGATTTCGATGTTTGGATCGGCTGAATGCCTGCTTCTGGACTCCTTTTCGGAGGGGTTCGGCGGTAGTGGAAAGACATTCGACTGGTCCTGGATTCCCGCGGGTCTGCCGGCCCGCCTGATTCTCTCGGGCGGCCTCGATGTCGAACGGGTGGGGCAGGCGATTCGGGTTGTCAGGCCCTTTGCCGTCGATGTCTCCAGCGGAATCCAGGGTCCTACCGCCCGATCCAAGGATCCGCAACGCATGGAAGCCTTTGTGGCCGAGGTCCTTCGGACCGATGCCCTTCTCGCAGCACAATCAGGCCACGCATGAAACCTTACGACCTTCCGGATGCCCGCGGGCACTTTGGCCCCTACGGCGGCATCTTCGTGTCCGAAACCCTCATGCATGCGCTTGAAGAACTGCGCGATGCATATCGCCACTACCAGAACGACCCGGAGTTTGTGGCCGAGTTCCAGGACGAACTCAAGCATTTCGTGGGTCGCCCGAGCCCGATCTATCACGCCAAGCGCTGGTCACAGCAACTCGGCGGTGCGCAGATCTATTTCAAGCGCGAAGACCTCAATCACACCGGCGCTCACAAGGTCAACAACACCATTGGTCAGGCCTTGCTGGCCCGCCGCATGGGCAAGCCGCGCGTCATTGCCGAGACCGGTGCCGGGCAGCACGGCGTGGCTACTGCCACCGTGGCTGCTCGCTTTGGCATGAAGTGTGTGGTCTACATGGGCAGCACCGACGTGGCCCGTCAGGCGCAGAACGTCTATCGCATGAAACTGCTCGGTGCCGAGGTGGTGCCGGTCGAGTCAGGCAGCAAGACCCTCAAGGACGCCCTCAACGAGGCCATGCGCGACTGGGTCACCAACGTTGAAGACACCTTCTACATCATTGGCACCGTTGCAGGCCCGCATCCCTATCCCATGATGGTGCGTGACTTCAACTCCGTGGTGGGCAAGGAGTGTCTGTGGCAGATGCCTGAGCGCGTGGGTCGTCAGCCCGATGTGGTCGTCGCCTGCGTGGGCGGAGGCTCCAATGCCATCGGCATCTTTCACCCCTATATCCCGCACGAATCGGTCGAACTGGTGGGCGTCGAGGCGGCTGGTGAAGGGCTGCACACAGGCCGGCATGCGGCATCGCTCACGGCCGGCGTGCCCGGTGTGTTGCACGGCAACCGCACCTATCTGTTGCAAGACGAGAATGGCCAGATCATCGACACCCACTCGGTTTCGGCAGGCCTCGATTACCCGGGCGTGGGGCCTGAGCATGCCTGGCTGAAGGACATCGGTCGTGCGCGTTATGTGGCGATTGATGATCGACAGACCCTCAAGGCCTTCCATGACTGCTGTCGTATCGAGGGCATCATCCCTGCCCTGGAAACGAGCCATGCACTGGCCTACGCCGCACAACTCGCACCCACCCTGCCCAAGGACAAGATCATTCTCGTCAACCTCTCGGGCCGAGGCGACAAGGACATGCACACCGTGGCGCAAGTCGACGGCCTGCATCTGTAAACATGGCTGATTCCCGAATTGCTGCGGCATTCAGCCGCCTGCGCAGCGAAGGCCGCAAGGCGCTGATTCCCTATTTCACGGCGGGCCATCCCAGCCGTGAACACGCCGTGCCGCTGATGCAGTCGCTGGCTGCAAATGGCGCTGACATCATCGAACTCGGGGTGCCGTTCTCCGACCCGATGGCCGATGGGCCGGTGATCCAGCGATCGGGTGAAGCGGCACTGGCTCTGGGGGTCGGTCTGAATGACGTGCTTCAGTGGGTCGCGCAGTTTCGCCAGACCGATGGGCGCACCCCGATCGTGCTGATGGGCTACAACAATCCGATCGAGCGCATGGGGCTTGAGACCTTTGCCCAACGCGCGGCGGCTGCGGGCGTCGATGGTGTGCTGGTGGTCGATCTGCCACCCGAAGAAGCGACCGAGACCATGCAGACCCTGCGCAAGCACGGGCTGGATCTCATCTTTCTGCTTGCGCCCACCTCGCGTCCGGAGCGCATCAGTCAGGTCGCGCGACTGGCCAGCGGCTATGTGTACTATGTGTCGCTCAAAGGCGTGACGGGTGCGGCCCATCTCGATGTCGGTCATGTTCTGCAGGCACTCACACCCATCCGCGAGGCCATGGGGCTTCCGGTGGGCGTCGGGTTTGGTATTCGCGACGGCGAAACAGCACGTGCCATCGCCCAGGGTGCCGACGCGGTCGTGATCGGAACCCGCCTGATTCAGGAAATCGATGCGGCGGGTCCTGATCAAGCCGTGGCTCGGGCCGGTGCCTTCATCAAGGGTATCCGCCAGGCCATGGACCAGCCCGAGTCCTGAGTACCGACTGAAACGCACAAGGAGACCGACATGAGCTGGCTTGAAAAACTCCTGCCACCGCGGATCAAGCGTTCGGCACCCGAAGGCAGTCGCAAATCGGTGCCTGAAGGTGTCTGGGTCAAGTGTCCCGCTTGCGACGCCGTGTTGTATCAGGCCGATCTGAATCTGGCCCTGCATGTGTGCCAGAAGTGCGATCACCACATGCGCCTGTCGGCACGCGATCGCATCGATATGTTGCTCGATGCAGAAGGCCGCTACGAGATCGCCCAGGAAGTGTTGCCGGTTGATGCCCTGAAATTCAAGGACAGCCGCAAATACCCTGATCGAATCAACGAAGCCATGGAAACCACGGGCGAGACCGATGCGCTGGTGGTTCTGGGGGGCTCCATCCGCTCCCTGCCTGCGGTCGTGGCTGCCTTCGAGTTCGGGTTCATGGGCGGATCCATGGGTTCGGTCGTGGGCGAACGTTTCGCGCGAGGCGTGCTGACAGCGCTCGAGCAGAAAGTGCCCTTCATTTCGGTGGCAGCATCCGGTGGGGCGCGCATGCAGGAGGGCCTGCTCTCGCTCATGCAGATGGCCAAGACCACGGCCGCGCTCACGCAGCTCGCCGAAGCTCGTCTGCCCTACATCTCGGTCTTGACCGATCCCACCATGGGCGGTGTTTCGGCCAGCTTCTGTTTTCTGGGCGATGTGGTGATTGCAGAACCCAAGGCCCTGATCGGTTTTGCGGGTCCGCGCGTGATTGAGCAGACCGTTCGCGAAAAACTGCCCGAAGGATTCCAGCGGGCCGAATTCCTGCTCGAAAAGGGCGCGGTCGACATGATCGTGCATCGCCATCAACTGCGTGATGAAATCGCCCGCTTGCTGGCCCTGCTGCAGCGTCAGCCCTCGGAGGCCCTGAGCTGAGCCGGTTGTCCAATGAGGCGGACCGTCCGCCGGTGGCGCGTGACGCCCAGGGCCTGAGTCTTGCGGACTGGCTGGTGCGCGTCGAAGGGCGCCATTCGCTGGCCATCGATCTGGGCCTCGACCGCGTGCGTGAGGTGGCCCAGCGACTCGGTCTGTCACCTCAGGTACCGGTCTTTGTCGTGGCCGGCACCAACGGCAAGGGTTCAACCTGTGCATTGCTCGAGAGCGTGCTCATGGCGGCGGGCTACCGGACGGCCTGCCACACCTCCCCGCATCTGGTGCACTTCAATGAGCGGGCGCGGCTTCAGGGCGAGTCGGCCCCTGACGAGGCCCTGCTCGAACACTTTGCACGGGTCGAGGCGGTTCGCCAGGGTGTCTCGCTGACCTGGTTCGAGTTCACCACCCTGGCGATCCTGAGCCTTTTTCAGCACAGTGCCGTGGATGTCTGGATCCTGGAGATCGGCCTGGGCGGCAGGCTCGATGCAGTGAACATCATCGATGCCGATTGCGCCATCGTCACCTGCATCGATCTAGATCACATGGAGTATCTGGGCCCGACCCGCGAAGCCATCGCCCTTGAAAAGGCCCACATCTACCGTTCGGGCAAACCCGCGATCTGCACCGATCCGCAGGTACCGGCCACGCTGGTTGAGCATGCCCGGGAGATCGGGGCTGATCTTTGGCTCTTCGGGCGCGATTTCAATTACAGCGGTGACCGTCAGCAGTGGAGCTATGGCGGGCGGGCGCAGCGTCGCAACAGCCTGGCCTACCCGGCTCTTCGCGGGGCCAATCAACTGCTCAATGCATCGGGCGCGCTGGCTGCGCTCGAGGCCATGCGCCATGCGCTGCCCGTGAGCGCCCAGGCGGTGCGTCAGGGATTCGCGCTGGTCGAATGGCCCGGTCGCTTTCAGGTGCAGCCCGGTCGGCCGGCGGGGGTGCTCGATGTGGCTCACAACCCGCATGCGGTCGCGCATCTCGCGGCCAATCTCGACAACATGGGTTTCTTTCCTGAAACCTGGGCGGTCTTCGGCATGCTCGCCGACAAGGACATCGCCGCCTCGATTCGCCCGCTGCGCCACAAGATCGATCACTGGCTCTGCGTCGACTTGCCGGGCCCCAGGGGCACGAGTGCCGTCGTGCTGGCCGATTGGCTCGCCCAGGCGGGTATTCGCCCCGGAGAGGGCGAAGATCGCGCCCGCACCATCCGCTGCTTCGACGGGCCTTCCACAGCGTTAGCCTTCGCCCGTGAAAAGGCCGATGAGAATGATAGGATCGTTGTCTTCGGATCTTTCCTCACGGTTGGCGACGTGCTGGCAAGAGTCTGAGCACTCTGCGGATCGAATCCATGGCCAAGGCCCCGACCTCCCGCGTTCGCATGCCGGATGCCGACTCTGATCCTGCCGAGCTCGATCCCTCACAGCCCCAGAAGCGTCGGGCCCGTCACCGGCTGATTGGCGCAATCGTGCTGTGCGTGGCAGCGGCCGTGATGGTGCCCCTGTTGCTCAGCCCCGAGCCCACCCGGGGCGGCAGCACTGCGCAGGTGGTGATCCAGGGTCGAGATGCCCCTGCGGTGGTCGTGCAAAAGCCGGCATCGGCGGCCGCAGAGGCCACGCCGCCCGCGCCGTCCCAGCCCTCGAATGCAGCGGTGGTTGCGCCACCCGTGGGCTCGTCGGCCGAAAATTCGACAGCCCCCTCATCGGCCACGACCGTGAACATGGCGCCGGCTCCGATGCAGCCTGCGCCGCCCGAGGCGCCGGCGCGTGCCGAGACGTCTGCCCGCACCGACCCTGCAGCCCGCACCGATGCCACAGCTCGGGCAGAGCCTGCGCGGCCAGAGGCACCGGCACGCAAGGAAACACCCCAGAAGGCTGAAGCTGCTCGCAAGGACGCCACGGATTCGAAGGCGCCGACCCGGGAGTCGGCCGACGCTCGTGCGGCCAAAGGTAATGCCAAGGCAGAGGGGACCAACCGGATCCTCTTGCAGGTCGGCTCTTTTCGCCAGACCGCCAGCGCTCAGACCGCGCTGGATCGGGTCAAGGCGACTGGCTTCAAGGGCTACAGCGAAAGCATCGATACCGACCGCGGGGAGCGTATCCGCGTGCGTGTGGGCCCCTTTGCGACGCGCGAAGCCGCCGAGCAGGCCCGTCTCAAGTTGAAGGCTGCCGGTCTTGAGGCCGTGGTGGTCAATCCGCAATGACCGATCTCACGATCGCCGGGTTTACGGCCTGGGATGCATTCGTCCTCCTGGTGCTCGCGCTGTCGGCGCTGCTCGGTCTGTTTCGCGGTCTGGTTCGTACCGTTTTTGCGCTGGCTTCCTGGATTCTGGCGATGCTGGGCGTACCTCTGGCACTCGCCTGGTGGGGTGACTGGCTGCCCGAGGGCTGGCCTCGTCCGCTGTTGGCCGTGGTGGCCTTCCTGATCCTCTTTCTGACGGTTCGTATCCTGGGCTCGCTGGCGGCGCGTGCGCTGCACGGCATCGGGCTTGGCGGACTCGACCGATTGCTGGGCGGCGTTCTGGGAGTTGCTCGTGCTCTGCTGGTGGTCCTGGTGGTTGCACTGCCTGCCCACCTGATGGGTTACTCCAGACAACCCGAGTGGCAGACCGCCTGGTCGAGGCCGCTGCTGGATGCACTGGTTCGATGGGCAGAGCCCTGGGTACCTGAAAATCTCAGTGGTGTGCGCAAGACCTGATGTGTGCGCAAGACCTGATGTGGCCTGGCCTGAATGTGGTTTGACCTGGTTTTTAGCTGAATCGACCTGATCCGGAGTTCTGAACGATGTGCGGCATTCTCGGCGTAGTGGCCAGAACCCCTGTGAACCAGCTGTTGTACGACGGTCTGCTCCTGCTTCAGCATCGTGGCCAGGACGCAGCCGGCATTGCCACCTGCACCGGGCAAGCCTTCAGCATGCACAAGGGCAGCGGACAGGTCCGGGATGTCTTTCGCACGCGCAACATGCGCGGACTGCCCGGTCGAACCGGAATCGCCCATGTGCGCTATCCCACCGCGGGTTCGGCCAATAACGCAGAAGAGGCTCAGCCCTTTTACGTGAATGCCCCTTTCGGTATCACGCTGGCCCATAACGGCAATCTCACCAATTCCGAGCAGCTCAAGGATGAAATGTTCCGTCGCGATCGCCGCCACGTGAATACCGACTCCGACTCCGAGGTGCTGCTCAATGTGTTGGCCAACGAAGTGCAGGCCGCGGCGGTGGGAGTCTCACTCGATCCCGATACCCTCTTCAAGGCGGTCAGTGCCTTGCAGCAGCGGGTACGCGGGGCCTATGCCTGTGTGGCCGAAATTGCCGGCCATGGTGTGCTGGCCTTTCGGGATCCTCTGGGCATCCGGCCGTTGTGCTACGGCATTGCGCAAACCGACGCCGGTACCGAGTACCTGGTGGCGTCCGAATCGGTGGCGCTCGAGGGACTGGGTTTCCGGATGGTGCGCGACATCGCACCCGGCGAGGCCGTGTTCATCGACCTGGAAGGGGGCTTTCATGCCCGGCAGTGCGCGCCCCGCAGTGCGCTCAATCCCTGCATCTTCGAGTATGTGTATTTCGCCCGGCCCGACTCGGTGATTGACGGCGTGTCGGTCTACGATGCGCGGCTCAAGATGGGCGAGTATCTGGCCGAGAAACTGCGATCTGAATTGTGGGCCGGTGATATCGACGTGGTGATGCCGATTCCCGACACTTCGCGCCCCTCTGCAATGCAGCTGGCCAATCGGCTCAACCTGCCGTATCGAGAAGGGTTCATCAAGAACCGCTATGTCGGTCGCACCTTCATCATGCCGGGTCAGGCGACCCGCCGGAAATCCGTGCGCCAGAAGCTCAATGCGATGAGCATCGAGTTTCGCGGCAAGAATGTCCTGCTCGTGGATGACTCGATCGTCAGGGGGACCACCTCTCACGAGATCGTTCAGATGGCCCGCGAGGCGGGTGCCAACAAGATCTACTTTGCATCGGCTGCCCCTCCGGTGCGTTATCCCAATGTGTATGGCATCGACATGCCGACCCGGGCCGAGCTGATCGCCAGTGGGCGAAGCGATGAGGACATCCGGCGTTCGATCGGTGCTGATGCCCTGGTCTATCAGGACATCGAGGCCATGCAACGCTCCGTCAAAGACCTGGGCCCGCATCTGAAGGGCTTCGAGGCCTCATGCTTCAACGGGGTTTACATCACGGGCGATGTCACGCCCGAATACCTCGATCGGGTCGAACGAGGGCGGCTCGGCACCCTTGAAGCAGGCACCGAAGAGGCTCCCCCCAAGGCGCAGATGAACCTGCAATTCTCGGTACGCGAGTGATTCGAGCTTGCGTGGCGCCTGTTCCGGCAGGGTGCCGATCCTTGTAAGGTGCCGATCCTGGCAAGGCGCCGATCCTGGCAAGGCGCCGATCCTTGTAAGGTGCCGATCCGTTCGGGTCATGGATCAGATCACCGCACCGAACAGATGCCCTGCGGCCCAGGTGAGCGCCATGGCAAAGCCGCCCCAGAACACCACGCGACTCGCTCCCTTGATCGGGCTTGCACCACCGACCCGCGCAGCGAGCGCGCCCATCAGCGCGAGCACCACCAGAGACACCAGGGTCACGACCAGCGGACTCCGGTCGGTTGCGGTGGGCCATACCGAGAGCAAGGGTACGGCTGCGCCGATCGCAAACGTGCTGGCAGAAGCCAGTGCGGCCTGGACCGGGCGAGCCCGCTGAGACTCGACAATGCCGAGTTCATCGCGTGCATGGGCGCCCAGCGCATCGTGGGCCATGAGCTGATCGGCGACCTCGCGGGCCAGCTCGGGCTTCAGGCCCCGACCAACATAAATCGCGGCGAGTTCGGCTCGCTCGTGTTCATCCTGATGCGTGAGTTCGTGGCGCTCACGGGCCAGGTCAGCCTGTTCGGTATCGGCCTGCGAACTGACCGAGACATATTCACCGGCGGCCATCGACATGGCTCCAGCCACCAGACCGGCCAGACCCGCGAGCAGGATGGCGTCCTGGTCGGCTCCGGAGCCTGCCACCCCCATGACCAGGCTTGCGGTTGAGACGATGCCGTCGTTGGCGCCCATCACGGCCGCGCGCAGCCAGCCGGTACGGGACGATCGATGGGATTCTGGAGCGTGTCGCGGCATGGCAGCTCGGAAGGGTCGATGAGGAAAAAGAGCATGGGCTGCGTCAGCCCCTGCCCGGTCCGTGATGATGCACTGTCGTGTGCAGGGTTCGTGATGATGCGCCGGCAGATCAGCGTTGCATGATGCGCCTGGCGTTGTGTCAGTGGAAATCCCGGCTGCGCGGATTCAATGCCCCGAGCAGCGCGGTGTGATCGACCACGCGGCGCGCCACCAGATGCATGATCTGCCCGCCACTGGCGGCATCTGCCTGCCACACCCCGAAGACGGTCATCAATCGGGCCTGCAGGATCTCCTTGCGATAACGATCGAAAAGGCGAGGCCAGACGATCACGTTGATCTGCCCGGTATCGTCTTCAAGGGTGATGAAGACCACGCCGCTGGCGGTTCCTGGGCGTTGCCGATGCGTGACCAGGCCGCTGGCCCGAGCCAGCCGGCCATCCGGGTAGCTGCGCAGGACGCAGGCGGGCTGCACGCCGTAGGCGGTGAGGGGTT
>JBKCEY010000054.1:0-9656 GCA_046304115.1 Burkholderiales bacterium
CCGGCGCCCAGCGTGCCGATGACGGCGCAGGGCATACCCATGGCCTGAAGCCCCTGGGCGATCCACTGGGTACAGCTGGTCTTGCCGTTGGTGCCGGTCACCGCCACCACCTCGAGCGCATCGCTCGGATGGCCGTAATAGCTCGATGCAATCGGGCCGCAGAGGGATTTGAGGCCCGTGACGGCACGCACTGCTGCGCCATCCGGAGCGGTGTCTGTGCCGCCCTGCGCTTCCATCAGAACGGCCGCAGCCCCGGCGTCCAGCGCCGCAGCCTTGTGGGCCCGGCCATCGCTGCGCTCGCCCGGATAGGCCATGAAGGCATCACCCGGCTCGATCTTGCGACTGTCCGAACGCAGACGCGCACCGGCGCCAAGCCGCTGGCGCAGCCAGTCGGCCAGTTCGACAGCCACAGGCTCGCGCAAGGCCATCAGAGACTCTCCCGCGCGGGCTCTGGCGGCACCACCAGCGTTGCAAAAGGTGCATCGGGCTGCACGCGCATGGCGCGCAAGGCCTCTCCGGTAATGCGTGCAAAGACGGGCGCTGCGACCTGCCCGCCATAGTGCTTGCCGGCCGAGGGCTCATCGACCATCACGGCGACCACCACACGCGGCTTGGATACCGGCGCAAAACCGACAAACGAGGCGATGTACTTGTTCTGATAGGCGCCGTTTTCCTGCTTGTGCGCGGTACCGGTCTTGCCGGCGACACGGTAGCCCTGCACCTGAGCCAGAGGTGCTGTACCCCCGGGGCCGGCAGCCATCTCGAGCATCTTGCGCACTGAACGTGCGGTCGTGGGCGAATAGACCGGAACACCCTGGACATGACCATCGGCCTTGAACATGGTCAGCGGCATGAGTTCGCCATCGGTGGCAAACACCGTGTAGGCGCGTGCGATCTGGATCAGCGAAACCGAAATGCCATGGCCGTACGACATGGTGGCCTGCTCGATCGGCTTCCAGGTCTTCCAGGGGCGCACACGCCCTGAAACCGGCCCCGGAAAACCCAACTGGGGCGGCTGGCCGAATCCCAGTGACGTGAATCCTTCCCACATCCGTTGCGGTGGCAGCTGAAGGGCCATCTTCACCGTGCCGATGTTCGAGGACTTCTGCAGGATCTGCTCCACGGTCAGCACGCCGTAGGCATGGGCATCACCAATCGTGGCCGATCCGATGGTCATGCGGCCCGGCGACACATCGAAGGTGGTCGTGGGTGACACCCGACCCGAGTCGAGCGCCATGGCCACCGAGAAGGGCTTCATGGTCGAGCCTGGCTCGTAGGTGTCGGTGATGACCCGATTGCGCAACTGGGCGCCGTTGAGCTGGCCGCGCCGGTTGGGGTCGTAGGTGGGCAGATTGGCCAGCGCGAGCACCTCGCCGGTCTGCACATCGAGCACGACCACGGCACCTGCCTTGGCGCGATGCTCCTTGACGGCGTCGCGCAGGGCACTGAAGGCGATGTACTGCACCCGGGCATCAATCGAGAGCGCCAGATCGGCACCGTCCTGGGGCTCCTGACCGGAGCCGACCTCCTCCAGGATGCGGCCCAGCCGGTCCTTGATGACCATCCGGCTTCCGGACTTGCCCGCGAGCCGCTGTTGCTGAGACAGCTCGAACCCTTCCTGTCCCGCATCCTCCACATCGGTGAATCCGACCACATGGGCCACGATCTCGCCCTGGGGATAGTGGCGCTTGGTTTCGTTACGCTGGTGCACGCCCGGAATGCCGAGCGCCATCACCTTGGCCGCCACCTCGGCATCGACCTGCCGACGCAGATAGACAAAGGCCTTGTCTTCGGCGAGCTTGCGCTCGAGCTCGCGCATGTCCATGCCGAGCAGCCGCGCCATTTCGGCCTTCTTTTCACGCGTGGCCTGCACATCTTCGGGGATGGTCCAGATCGCTCTGGCCGGCAGGCTGCTGGCCAGCATCTCGCCGGAGCGATCCACGATGCGACCCCGGGCAGCCGGGATCTCGAGCGTGCGCTGATAGCGCACGGCCCCCTGCTGCTGCAGATAGTCGTTGCTCAGGATCTGCAGCCAGAACGCCCGCCCTGCCAGCGCCAGGAAACACACCGCAATGCCACCCATGACCAGGCGCGAACGCCAGGCCGGCAGCATGGTGCCCAGGAGTCTGTTGCGCGACGAGAGCTTGACCGGACGTGCCATCTCACTGCGCTCCGTCACTGCGTGGCAGATAGAGGGTGCGATCGGGCGTCACCGGCTGCATGCGCAGCTCGCCCCGGGCCATCGAGTCGACCCGCGAATGCTTGGCGAGCTGGGTCTGCTCGAGCTGCAGACGCTTCCAGTCCACTTCATGACGGCGGGCCATGGTCTGGGCGCGCTCCAGGTCGATGAAGGCCTTGCGGGCGCGATGCTGGGAGGTGACCAGCAGCAGCGAGCACAGGATCAGCATGGCGGCCAGGGCGGCGTTGAGCTTGGCCATCGGTCAGCAGCGCTCCGCGATCCGCAGCACGACCGAACGGGCTCTGGGGTTGGCTGCGATCTCAGCCTCATCGGGCAGGATTCGATCGATCAGCCGCAGACGGGGCTGCGACAGTGGCACCGCCGCACCCGTGATCGGATCGCGGGGTGCATGGGCGCCCGCTTCGCGCGCCATGAACTGCTTCACCAGCCGATCCTCGAGGGAGTGGAAGGCCATGACGACGAGTCGGCCTGCAGGGCGGAGCCGCTGCGTTGCCTGCTCAAGGACGAGCGGGAGTTCTTCAAGCTCCTGATTGACGAGAATCCGTAGAGCCTGAAAGGTTCGCGTAGCCGGATCCTTGCCGACCTCGGCCCGCGTCTGCCGCCGGCGGACGACACCCGCCACGAGAGCGGCAAGCTCGAGGGTCCCGGCCAGGGCATTGGGGCCATCCCGCCGGAAGCGAGCAGCAATCGCCTTTGCAATCGGAACAGCAAACCGTTCATCCCCATAGTCCCTCAGCGCTCTTGCAATGTCCTGCTCATCGGCTTGCTCGAGCCACGCTCGCGCGCTGATCCCGTGATCGGGATCCATGCGCATATCCAGCGGCCCGTCGGCCCTGAAGCTGAATCCCCGCGCAGCATCGTCGAGTTGAGGCGACGACACGCCCAGATCCAGCAACACGCCATCCACAGCCCCGATTCCAAGGGCATCCAGCACCTCGCCGACTTGCGAGAAACGCGCCCGATGCACCGAAAACCGGGAGTCCTTCCACTGCGCACCCACCGCTATCGCATCAGGATCCCGGTCCAGAGCCACCAACCGGCCCGCTGGCCCCAGGGCCTGCAGGATGGCGGCACTGTGTCCGCCACGCCCGAAGGTTCCATCCACGATCACGCTGTCCGGGCGCAGCGCGAGCCCCTCGATGCAGGGCCGCAGCAGCACCGGACGGTGTGCGGTCGATTCCTGTTGCGCCACCTCCTCCGTGACCTAGATCGACAAGCCCGACAAGGCTTCGGGCAACCCACCCGCGATCGCCTGCGCCTCATTGGCTGCAAGCACCGTGGAATCCCAGATCTCAAAGTGCGCGCCCATGCCCAGCAGAACCACGTCCTTGCCGAGCCCGGCCGCCTGGCGCAACTCGGGGGCAATCAGCAATCGACCCGCACCATCGAGATCGATGTCGGTCGCATTGCCCAGAAAGAAACGCCGCAGGCCGCTGGCCGCGAGGGGCAGAGCGGCAATGCGCTCACGAACCGATTCCCAGACCGGCCGGGGATAGAGGAGCAGACAACCCTCGGGATGCCGGGTCAGGGTCAGGCGCCCCTCGCACTGCAGGGCGAGCGCGTCGCGGTGCCGCGAGGGAACCGACATGCGGCCCTTGGCATCGAGCGACAAGGCTGAACGACCCTGGAACATGTACACCCGAACGGCAGCGCCGCCTTGACGAGGACTGAAACCACCTGAAAGCGGGCACTGAACCCACTTTCAGCCACTTTTTCACACTTTTTTCCACTTTACGGAAAACAGTTGACCCGGTCAAGGTAAAAGCGGGATTTTTCCAATCAGGACAAGCACTTAGCGCCTGCAGGGCACTGTATGCAATCCCAGTTATCGGAAAAAGAAATGTTAAGAATCAATCTATTGACAATTGATTCTCAAGCGACTTGAGAGGAAAAGGGAAGTGGAGCGGGTCTATAGGCCGGATTCTGTGAGCCGGTTGCCCGGCCGACGATCATTCCTCTGGGCCCCGGGTTACCCCGGGGCTCTAGCCACCAACCCGCACGCTCGGAGGGGCGTCCTGTGCAGCCAGGGGCTGCGCGCGTGCCTATGCGGTGTTGCTCCGGGTGGGGTTTGGCGTGCCATGGCTGTCACCAGCCACGCGGTGGGCTCTTACCCCACCTTTTCACCCTTGCCGGCGACCGCGAGCGGCCGCTTGGCGGTCTGTTCTCTGTGCCACTGTCCGTCGCCCCGCAGGCCACCGAAATGACCTGCTCGACGCCTGGCCGTTAACCAGCACCCTGCCCGCCGGAGTCCGGACCTTCCTCCCCGGGTGCAAGCACCCGCAGCGATCGTCCGACCCGCTCCGAGAGCGATTGTAGGCGGCGAATGCGGCCCGGCCGAAAGATTTTTGTGTCGGCATAGAACCCGGCCGCCTGGTTGTCGGGCGACCAGCCCGGCAGGCCGAGCACCGGCAGCGGACACAGTGCTGGCTCGGGGGGATGACGCCAGGCCAGCGCCAGGACCCTCGCCAGGCGTGCATCCAGATCGATCGGGGATTCTTCGGACACATCGGGGAGGATGAGCGCATGAGCCGTGATCGCCTTGTAGGGGCGCTCGAGCTTTTGCAACACGGCGTGGCCGAAGACCCTCGCCGTCAGGCTCGCCTGGAGCAAGGCACGGCGCTCTACAAACAGTTCGTGCCAGCGAAACCCCTGCAGGGCCGCATTCAAGCGCTCGTCGGTACACGCCCAGACCAGGCCACTCTCATCAAAGAGGGTCAGACGATCACGCAACCAGCCACGCTGCCGACGTGCCGGATCCTGATCAGTCCGCTCTGTCTCACCGCCCGGATCACCCCGCACGGATGTCACATGACGTGCATTGAGCACCGCCTTGCTGCAAGGCCAGCGCAGCCACATCAGCGCGTTGTAAAGGTCATGAACCGCACCCTCACCCGTGGCGCGCGTGGGCACCTTGCCGGTGTCGTGAATGAAGGCCTCATACGACTGGCCGGCGGGCAACTGCGATTGATCCACGAATTGCAGCACCTGCCCTGACTGGGTCCGGATGCAGGCGGCCTGCGCCCGTTCGTTGAGTTGCTCGAGCCTGGCCGGCGCAGACAGAACCGACAGCGCTTCACGCAGACGAGTCTGCTCAGCCAGCCAGGGGCGATCGGACTCCTCCATGCTCAGCATGTCTGCAGGCCCTGAGCGGAGACCTGGAGGGTCAAACCGGCCCTTGAGACATCGCACCCGCCCCGTCTTGAAGCACTGCGTCTCAGGCTTGCATTTGCCAGGCCAGAGATTCGCCCGACGCCAGCGGCACGATGCGCTCATCACCAAAAGGCAGGCTCTCGGGCACCGACCAGGGCTGTCGGACCAGTGTCAGGGTCTGACGGTTGCGGGGCAGTCGATAGAAGTCGGGCCCATGGAAGCTTGCGAACCCCTCGAGACGGTCCAGTCGACCGACGGACTCGAATGCGGTTGCATACAACTCCATCGCGTGGGGCGCGGTGTAACACCCTGCGCAACCGCAGGCATGCTCCTTGAGGTGCTGGGCATGCGGCGCGCTGTCGGTACCGAGAAAGAACCGGGCATTGCCCGAGGTGGCGGCCTCAAGGAGTGCTTGCCGATGGGTTTCGCGCTTGAGGATGGGCAGGCAATACCAGTGCGGGCGCATGCCGCCCTTGAAGAGCGCATTGCGCTCGTAGAGCAGATGATGGGCCGTGATGGTGGCAGCGATGTCACCCGGGGCCTGCGCGACATACTGCGCTGCCTCGCGGGTCGTGATGTGCTCAAACACCACCCGCAGCGCCGGAAAATCCCGCCGCATGGGCTCAAGCACGGTATCGATGAACACCGCCTCGCGATCGAACACATCGACCCGGGCGTCCGTCACCTCGCCATGGATGAGCAAAGGCAGGCCGACCGACTGCATCGTCTCCAGGACCCTGCTCACGGCCGACATCGAGGTCACGCCGGCATCGGAGTTGGTGGTCGCACCGGCCGGGTAGAGCTTGACCGCCTGCACGACGCCCGAATCGCGGGCACGACGGATCTCGTCGGGATCCGTGCGATCGGTGAGATAGAGCGTCATGAGCGGCTCGAAGCCCGCACAGGCCGTATCCCCGGGCGCTGCTCGATGCAGGGCCTGATGGATGCGCTCCCGGTAGGCCTGTGCCTGAGCCACTGTAGTCACCGGCGGCTTGAGGTTGGGCATCACGATGGCCCGCGCAAATTGCCGGGCAGATGCCGCGACCACGGCCTGCATGGCATCGCCATCGCGCAGATGCAGATGCCAGTCGTCGGGGCGGGTCAGGGTGAGGAGATTACCGTTCATGGCAGGCGGGCATGACGCATCGATGATTGAGAAAAAGCCCGGCACTGGGCCGGGCTCGGGAATCAGGGTCGGGCCGGATTCGTCTGCCCATGCAGCGTGAATCCAGCCTGAATCTGCGGCTCAGTCGGCGTAGACGCCGGCGTTCTTGATGACCGGCGCCCACTTGTCGATCTCGGCCTTCAGGTGACGCTGCAGCCCTTCGGGCGTTTGCTTTTCGACCGGCACGATGAAGGCTCCCAGGTCAGTGAAGCGCTTGACCACGGCCGGATCCTTGAGAGCGGCCTGAAGGGCCGACGTGAGCTTCTCGGTCACGGCCTTGGGCGTGCCCTTGGGGGCGTAGATGCCGTGCCAGACCGCGAGATCAAAGCCGGGAACACCCGACTCGGCAACCGTCGGCAGATCCTTGAGCTGGTCCAGACGCCTGGACGTGGTCACGGCCAGGGCCTTGACCTTGCCACCCGCAATCTGCGGAATCGTCTGGGTGGTCTGGTCACAGAGGATGTCGACCTGACCACCGATCAGGTCGGTCATGGCCGGTGCCGTGCCCTTGTAGGGCACCGTGGTCATGTCCACCTGGATGGCCGACATGAAGAGCAGGCCGCACAGATGGGATGCTGCGCCCAGGCCGGCATTGGCCACCGTGAGCTTGTCCTTGTTGGCCTTGGCATAGACCGCCAGCTCCCTGACCGAATTGACCGGCAGGCCCGTCTTGACCAGCAGGGTCATGGGCACATCAAGCACCTGACCGATGTATTCGAAATCCTTGAGCGGATCGAAGCTCAGCTTGCGATAGAGCGCCGGCGCAGTGGACATGCCGATGTGATGAATCAGCACGCGGTAGCCATCGGCCTGCGCCCGAGCGACATCCGACACGGCGAGCGTGCCGCCTGCGCCGGGCTTGTTCTCCACGATGACGGGGCCGCCCAGGGGCTTTTCCATGGCCACGGCGAGCGCACGCGCTGCGACGTCGGTGGGGCCGCCCGCCGCAAAGGGGACCACCAGCGAGATCGGCTTGGTGGGATAGGACTGGGCCGAAGCGCCAACGGCAAAGGCCGACAGTGCGATCGCGCTCAGGATGCGAAAGGATTTCATGACAATGCCTTGAACGATGAAGGGGAGGTTGAAACGGGGGATCAGGACGCCAGGCCCCTGAAAAACGCCCATGGGCTGGAACATCGGATGCGTCGAGCTCGCGAGTGTAGCCCCGCGAGCGAGCCGTGGGTAGTTCAACCCCAGGGGGATTGCGACCGACCCTCAGCCCGGTCGTTCCGGCGTGAAAGCCCCCTGCGGGCGCACTGGCTAGCGAAGGGCCTGCTCGACCGCGCGCCCGATGTCAGTGGTGGTGGCCGTGCCACCCATGTCGGGGGTGCGCGGGCCATCGCGGGTGACTGTCTCGATCGCCTTCACGATGGCGTCGTGGGCCTGCGGGTAGCCGAGATGGTCGAGCATCATGGCCCCCGACCAGATCTGGCCGATGGGATTGGCGATGCCCTTGCCATAGATGTCGGGCGCCGAGCCATGCACCGGCTCGAAGAGCGACGGAAAGTTGCGTTCGGGATTGATGTTGGCCGACGGCGCAATTGCAATGGTGCCTGTGCAGGCCGGGCCCAGATCCGACAGGATGTCGCCAAACAGGTTGCTCGCCACCACCACATCGAACCAGTGCGGATTGCGCACGAAATGGGCCGTGAGGATGTCGATATGGAACTTCTTGACCTTGACGTCGGGATAGGCCGCGCTCATGGCCTCGACCCGCTCGTCCCAATAAGGCATGGAAATGAAGATGCCATTGGACTTGGTGGCCGAGGTGAGCTCCTTCTTGCGACGCCTGGAGAGCTCAAAGGCATAGCGCAGGATTCGATCGACGCCCTTGCGGGTAAAGACCGACTCCTGAAGCACCACCTCGCGGTCGGTACCCGGGAACATGCGACCGCCGAGCGACGAGTACTCACCTTCGGTGTTTTCGCGGACCACATAGAAATCGATGTCGCCGGGCTTGCGGCCCACCAGCGGGCAGGGAATGCCCGGCATCAGCCGAACCGGCCTGAGATTGACGTACTGGTCGAACTCTCTTCGAAAAAGCAGCAGCGAACCCCAGAGCGAGACATGGTCGGGCACGGTATCGGGCCAACCCACAGCGCCAAAGTAGATGGCGTCGTGGCCGCCGATCTGGTCCTTCCAGTCGTCGGGCATCATCTTGCCGTGGCGCGCGTAGTAATCGCAGCTTGAGAAATCGAAGTGGTCAAAGGCCAGATCGATGTTGAAGGCCCGGGCCGCGGCATCGAGTACGCGCGCAGACCCTCGGGCACGACTTCCTTGCCAATGCCGTCACCCGGCAGGACGGCGATACGATGCTTCGACATGCGGTGACTCCGAGAAATGTTCAGGCAAACCAGTCGTCGAACCCGCCCGGAGGCTTGAAGCGCCCTCCCACGATGTGCATGCGGGTGGGGCCCGGCATGACCGGGCCTGGCTCGGGATGGGCAGGATCCCCGGGGTAGCACACCGCGCGTCCGCCGCCGGGCACCTCGATCGGCTCGGGTCGGATCGTGGGCGGCGCGCGACCGTCCATGGCAGCCAGCGCCTGAGCGGCACTCGCAAATCGCGACAGATGGGCCAGGGTCATCACCTGCGGCGCGGCCATGTCGATGCCGCCCTGCCAGTAACGCTCGAGGACTGCGCGGGGCTGGGCCCAGAGCGCACCCACGGTCTCGCGGGTGTCGTGCTCGACCTCCTGGCCATGGGGCAGGCACGCCAGAAAAAAGCGGGTATCGAAGCGCTTTTTCATGTTGGAGGACATGCGCGGCGTGATCCATCGCGACCAGGGCCGCATGAGATCGGTATCGAGGCGCAATCCGAGGGTCTGCATGACTTCCGAGAAGCCCTTGCCGTCGCGGCGCATGGCGCGGGCTTCGATCGCCTGGGCGGCACTCACCTGATCCGCGAGCAGCACACCCGCTTCTTCAAAGGCTTCGCGGATGGCGGCCACATGAAGGGCCGCCGCCTCACGGGGCGTGAGTTCGGGCTCGCCCATGCGGGCATGCAGGATGGCTTCGGTGGCGTCGATGCGACCCACCGCCTCGTCATGGCTGTCTTCGGCGTCGACCTTGCCGCCCGGAAAGACATGGGCGCCTGCGAGCACCCGGTCTTCTGCGGGACGCTGCAGCAGCAGCACCTCGA
>JBKCEY010000055.1:0-5562 GCA_046304115.1 Burkholderiales bacterium
TCGTGGACCGGGCGGCGGTGGCGGCGGTGGTTTCGGCGGCGGCGGTGGCGGCGGTGGCGGTGGTTTTGGTGGCCCACGCCGTCCGCGTGACTGAACCCGATCCAGCCTGATTGCTGTCAGCCCGGCCGCAGCCATGGTCACAAAACCAAAGCCGCGTGAACGACCGGTTTCGCGGTCGTTGATGATGCGCGCTTCAGTCACTTCGCCATGGGCGCCGAACATTTCGGCCAGTTGCTCGTCGGTGGCCCGCCAGGGCAGGTTGCCAACGTAGATCTTGGTACTCATGCATGAACCTCGAAAACACAAGTGAATCACTGCATTCCGAGGCGAAGGCCGGCGCTGGCAACCCGTGTTGAACGAGCCGCACGACGCCGCGAGCGAACCGGAACCGCAATGGCAGCACAAGACCTCGACACCCTCATCACCCTCACAGCGCGAGGGATCGGCGAGCTTTTTTCAGCCTTGTCAAAACAACTCTGCCATAAACCCCTGAAATTGACACCTGAAACCCTTCAGGTACGCCCAGACGATCAATCAGGCTTGCGAACCACAAAAAAAACTGTATAAAATTACAGCCTGTTGATCAACACAGTGAACGGGGTGCCTTTCATGCGCATGCTCACCGCCCGCCAGCAGGAAATCCTCTCTCTCATCCGGGAGCACATCAGCCAGACCGGCTTTCCGCCCACCCGTGCCGAAATCGCCGCCCGCTTGGGTTTTCGCTCCCCCAATGCCGCCGAAGAGCATCTGCGAGCACTGGCCCGCAAGGGCATGCTTGAGCTCACCTCGGGCGCCTCGCGCGGCATTCGCCTGCTGGGCACTGCGGCAACTGCTGCAGGAACCGCCTCCGATGCCCTGACCGAGGCCACCCGCCAGGTCGGTCGCCTGCTGCAGTTGCCTCTGGTTGGGCGCGTGGCCGCTGGCAGCCCCATCCTGGCCCAGGAGCACATCGAGCAGCAGGTCCAGTTCGATCCGGCCCTGTTTGCCCAAACCCCCGATTACCTGCTTAAGGTTCGCGGCATGAGCATGCGTGATGCCGGCATCCTCGATGGCGACCTGCTTGCCGTGCGCAAGACCCAGAACGTGCGCAATGGCCAGATCGTTGTGGCGCGCGTCGATGGCGGCGTCACGGTCAAGCGACTGCAGCGCAACGCCGATCACCTTCTGCTGCTCCCCGAGAATCCCGATTTCAAACCCATCCGGGTCGATGCCCGCACGCCGGATTTCGCCATCGAGGGTTTGGGCGTTGGCCTGCTTCGCTCCGGAGAGGGCCTGTGAGCATTCAACCTGCTGCGTGGCCCGCCAGTGTGCGGCGCGCCACCCAGTTCGCCCCTGAGGGCATCCGGGCCACATCCAGTGGCTTTGCCGCTCTCGACAGCCAGTTGCCAGGGGGTGGATGGCCCCATGGGGTGGTCACAGAGCTCATCGCACGCGAGTCTGGCATCGGCGAATTGCGCCTGCTGATCCCGTTGCTGCGCAGGCTCACCCTGGAGCGTCGCTTTGTCATCCTGCTGGGGCCACCGCACCAGCCTTATGCACCTGCTCTGGCCTCCTTCGGCATCAACCTGGACTACCTCATCATCGTGCAGGCCACCCAGGCTGCCGATCGCCTGTGGGCTGTCGAGCAATCCCTGCGTAGCGCAAGCTTTGGCGCCCTGCTGGCCTGGCTGCCCCAGGCCCGTACCCGGCCCGAGCACATCCGTCGCTTCCAGATGGCCGCGCAGGGCTGCTCAGGGCCTGCCTTTCTGTTTCGCGAGTTGCCGGCCCAACTCGAGGCCTCCGCCGCGCCCCTGCGCCTGCTGCTGCTGCCGCGCCCCGAGCAGCAGCTCAGCGTGCAAATCCTCAAGCGTCGAGGCCCGGTCATGGCCCAGCCGCTGATCCTCAATCTGCCTCATCCGCCAGCCACCCTGCATCCTCGGCACTGGAGCCGTCCCGGTCGTGTGCCCTTGCCCGCGGCCAGTACCGAACGCGCAGCATCCGAGCCAACCTCCCTGCATCTGGGCTGGCGCGGTCCAGCACCCACGCCCACAGCGACCAACTGACCCACCCCACCAAATCCGTTGCGCTGAGTTCATCCCATCATGCAGTGGGCAGCTGTTCATGGCCCGCGTCTTGCCCTCGACCATGTGTTGCAAGGCCTGGGACCTGAGGCCGAAGACCTGCGCATCGCACTCTGCGATGGACAGCGCATTCTCCTGTGCACCCGTGGCGCCCTGGCCGCTGGCGTACAGCCCGGGCAACGGCAGGCCAGTGCACTCACACTGGCCCACGACCTGCAGCTGATCGAACACGATCCGCTTCAGGCCCAGCAGGCATTGCACGATCTGGGCCAGTGGTTGCTGCAGTTCAGCCCCCGCGTGACTGCCTATGCCTCGCACACACTGGTGCTTGAGGTGGGCCGCAGCCTGCGCCTCTTTGGCGGCCCCGAAGCCCTGATGAAGCGCATCCGTCAGGGCCTGCTTCAGCTGGGCCTGACCGCGCAGACCTCACTCGCCCCCACAGCTCGGGCTGCAGCCCTGCTGGCGCTCTGGCAAGACAACGCCTGCATCGCGCACGAATCCCTCCTGCCCCAGAAGCTGGCCCCTCTGCCCCTGCATCTGCTGAGCAGTGCGCAGCCTCATCTGGAGTCCCTGGCCCAGGTCGGTGCGCGGCATATGGGCGAACTCCTCCAGTTGCCCCGCCAGGGCCTTGCGCAACGCTATGGACCCGAATTGCTCGAGGACATTGATTACGCGCTGGGCCATCGGCTGGAGGCACTCGCCTGCATGACCCCCATGGCTCACTTTGATGCACGGATCGATCTGTTTCATGGCGTGGAGCAGGCCCAGGCCTTGCTGCACGGCGGACAGATCCTGATCGATCGCCTGTGTGCATGGCTGCAGGCCCGGGGCCTGGCCACCCGAGAGGCCGTCCTGAGTGCACTGCACGAAGGCCGGCAAGGCACAAGCCAGCCCCCGACCCGCATTCCGATCCGACTCACCCAGGCCAGCCGCGAACCGGCTCGCATGCTCATCCTGCTGCGCGAACGCCTGGCGATCACCCGGCTGCCTCAGGCCGCTCATGCGCTACGCCTGCAATGTCAGCAGACCGTCCTGCAATCGAGTCAGGTGGCTTCGCTCTTTCCCGAGTTGCCCATGCCCGGCCCGACCGACGGCGCATCCTCTGGCTCATCATCCGGCACTGCGGCCTTGGCCGAGCATCTCGCCCGCCTGCTCGAGCGGCTGCAATCACGCCTGGGGGCCGAACAGATCCAGCGCATCGAGCCTGTATCGGATCATCGGCCGGAACGTGCCTCGCAGGTCAGCGCCTGGACACCACCCGCGGCTCGGTCTGCATCTGCGCCCCCCGGATCCGCCCTGCCCCGTCCGCTGTGGCTGCTGACCGATCCTCTGGCCCTGTCAGAACGCCAGCATCGCCCGTACTGGAACGGCCCCCTTGCCCTGCTCGCCGGCCCGGAGCGCATCGAGACCGGCTGGTGGGATGATCACCTTGTGGAGCGCGACTATTTCATCGCACAGACCGAACAGGCCGCCTGGGTCTGGATCTTCCGCACACGCCCCACCCAGGGCGACAGCGGCTGGTTTCTTCAAGGGGTGTTTGGCTGAGACGTATTTCGCAAGGGACTTACCTAGACGAATGCGACGCAGCCCTACACTTGCATCCCAATCGCCTGCGCACCCCTCAAACGACAAGGCAACGCCCGGAGACCCCATGACCCCCAACCCCGCGACCGAACGCTTCGTGCTGGCCCTGGACCAGGGCACCACCTCGTCGCGAGCCATCCTGTTCGATCGTCGAGGCACGCCCAGGGCCGTGGCCCAGAAGGAGTTCCGACAGCACTTTCCGCAACCCGGCTGGGTCGAGCACGATCCCCTCGAAATCTGGGCCACCCAGCGCGCCACCATCGCCGAAGTCATCGCTCGTGCACGAATCAACATCGAGCAGATCGCAGCCCTGGGCATCACCAACCAGCGTGAGACCACCGTGCTCTGGGACCGACGCACCGGCGAGCCCATCGCACCCGCCATCGTCTGGCAAGACCGACGCACCTCATCCACCTGTACCGCACTCAAGCAGGCCGGGCACGAGGACCTCATCCGCAGGCGTACCGGTCTGGTGCTCGACCCCTACTTTTCGGGTACCAAGATCGCCTGGCTGCTCGATCATGTACCGGGTGCCCGCGCGCGGGCCGAGCGGGGCGAACTCGCCTTTGGCACGATCGACAGCTGGCTCGTCTGGCAACTCACGGACGGCGCGCTGCATGTCACCGACCCCTCCAATGCCAGCCGCACCCTGCTCTTTGACCTGCATACCGGCGACTGGAGCGACGAGCTGCTCGGACTGCTGCGGGTGCCCCGCGCCGTGCTGCCGAGCATCGTTCCCTCCAGTGGCCTGCTTGGCGAGGCCAGCCTCGAGGGTCATCGCATTCCGATTGCAGGCATCGCAGGTGACCAGCAGGCGGCGCTCTTCGGGCAGGCCTGCTTCGAGCCCGGCATGGCCAAGAACACCTACGGCACCGGCTGCTTTTTGCTCATGAACACCGGCTCTGAAGTCATCACCTCGCGCAATGGTCTGCTCAGCACGGCCGCCTGGACCCTGCAGGGCCCCGAGGGTCTGCAGCGCGCCAATGCCCTCGAAGGCAGCGTCTTCGTGGCCGGGGCAGTGGTGCAATGGCTGCGCGATGGCCTGGGGCTCATCAATCGGGCTGCCGATGTCGAACCCCTGGCGCGTTCGGTCGAAGACACTGCTGGCGTTCATCTGGTGCCGGCCTTCACAGGCCTGGGCGCGCCCTGGTGGGATGCCGATGCCCGAGGCGCCCTGGTGGGTCTTACGCGAGGCGCCCACAAGGGTCATATCGCGCGGGCCGCCCTTGAATCCATCGCCTTTCAGAGCGCCGATCTGCTCGCTGCGATGCAGGCCGATGCGCCGGTGCCGCTGACCGAACTGAGGGTCGATGGCGGGGCTGCAGCCAACAACCTGCTCATGCAATTTCAGGCCGATCTGCTGGGGGTGCCCGTGGTGCGTCCTACCGTGCTCGAAACAACCGCCCTGGGCGCTGCCTGCCTGGCCGGTTTGGCCACAGGCTATTTCGCTGATCTGGCCGACATCCGCAACCAGTGGCAGCAGGACCGGGTCTTTGAGCCGGCCATGTCACGCGATGAAGCATCCAGCCGAATGTCGGCCTGGCATGAGGCCGTGCGCCGGGTGCGCAGCGCATGAGCCAGCCCAACACCCCGGCGCGTGCCCTGGGCACGGGGGCCGTGCTGGTGATGATCGGCCTGTGCGCGATCTGGGGCATGGGACAGATCGCCATCAAGGTCGGCAATCAGGGCATCTCGCCGCTCTGGCAGGCGGGCCTGCGCTCTGTGGGGGCCTCACTGGTCATCCTGGCCTGGATGGCCCTGCGAAGGATTCCGATCCGTCCGGTGCCGGGCCGCTGGAAATGGCGCCTGTTGATCGGTGCGGCGTTTGCCAGCGAGTTCATCTGCCTGTACATCGGCATCGGCCTGACCACGGCCGCCCATGCCACCTTGCTGCTCTACAGCGCACCCTTTTTCGTGG
>JBKCEY010000056.1:0-3424 GCA_046304115.1 Burkholderiales bacterium
TGATCGGCCTGACCTGGCCCAAGGCCTGGGGCGGTCAGGAGCGCAGCACGCTCGAACGCTATGTGGTGGTCGAGGAGTTGCTGGCAGCCGGTGCACCGGTGGGTGCGCACTGGATCGCAGATCGACAGAGCGGCCCGCAGATTCTTCGTCATGGCAGCGAAGCCCTCAAGGCGCAGGTCTTGCCCGGTATCGTCCGGGGCGAAACCACCTGTGCCATTGGCATGAGCGAGCCGGATTCGGGTTCGGATCTGGCGAGCGTGCGTTCGCGGGGTACACGGGTCGATGGCGGCTTTCGGATCAACGGGCGCAAGATCTGGACCACGGGCGGCCATCTGGCCGACTACATGATCGGTCTGTTTCGCACCGATCCGCCCGAGTCCTCCAAACGCCATGCCGGACTCACCCAGTTTGCGATCGATCTGAATTCACCCGGCATCACCCGCAAGCCGATCCGCAACATCAGTGGCCGCGAGGATTTCTCGGAGATCACGTTTGATGATGTCTTCGTGCCCGACACCCATGTGCTGGGTGAGGTGGGCGATGGCTGGCGGCTCGTGGTGGGCGAACTGGCCTTCGAGCGCAGCGGCCCCGAGCGCTTCCTGAGTGTCTTTCCTCTTCTCACCGAGCTGATCCGTGCCCGGCCGCGAAACGACGCGGTATCGCAGGCCGAACTGGGCCGATCGGTCGCGCATCTGGCTGCCCTGCGTCGCATGGCGATTTCGGTGGCCGCCAAGCTCGACGAAGGCAAGGACCCGGTCACCGAGGCGGCACTCATGAAGGATCTTGGCAATGCCCTGGAGCGCGAGATTCCCGAGCGGTTGCGCACGGTGGCGCTGGAGCAGCCGGGTGCAGACCAGTCGCGGGCCTATCGCGAGCTGCTTGCAGACACTTTGATCGATGCCACGTCCTACACCCTGCGCGGCGGTACCCCCGAAGTGCTGCGCGGCATGATTGCACGGGGGCTCGGACTGCGATGAGCCAAACCACCACCTCCATGATTGCCGAGGCCCTTGCCCGCATGCTTGAGGACTGCAAGCCCGCGGCCGACGGCTTCGATGCGCGTCTTTGGCGCACCGTGTCCGACTCGGGCGTGCCGCGTTTGCTGCGTCCTGAGACCGAAGGCGGCGCAGGCGAGTCAGCCTGGCCCGATGCGCTTGAGGTTCTCCAGGTCTGGGCACAATCCGGTGCGGATATTCCGCTCGCCGATACCGTGCTCGCGCATCGCCTGTTGGCTCAGGTCGCTGTTGATCCGGGCGAGTCCACGGCTGTGGTTCTGCAGATCGCAGGCCCCGACGGTGCTCCCGATCCGGTTCAGCCACCCAAAGCTCAAGCCGGCCTGGCGATTCTTGAAGTGTCGCCCTGGGGTGCGACAGTCACGGGTCGATTGCACGGCGCTGATGGCACATCAACCGAGTTGCACTGGAGCGATGCGGCCCGTGTGCGCGCCGAACTGGCCGCGACCGCTGCTGCGGTGCTGACCGGTGCAATGCGTCAGGCCTTTGATCTGACGCTGTCCTACACAGGAACCCGTGTGCAGTTCGGCAAGGCCATTTCGCAGTTTCAGGCCGTGCAGCACGCCCTGGCCCTGGCCGCTGAAGAAATTGCTGCCTCAAGGGCCACGCTCGATTGGGCGGGCGCCGACCTGACCCAGCCTGGCTGCTGGCCCAGCACCTTCATGGCCAAGGGTCGCGCCGCTGATGCGGCAGGCAAGGTCGCAGCCATCACCCATCAGGCTCATGGCGCCATCGGGTTCACGGCGGAATACGCACTCTTCAGGTCAAGCCGTCTGCTCTGGACCTGGCGCGAACGCTGGGGTGACGAGCAGCACTGGAACGCCGAACTGGGTCGGGCTGCTCTGGGTCAGGGGCCCGACGCCCTGTTCGATCTGGTGATTGGTGATTCGCCTCTGGCGAGCTGATCCGCCCGAACCGTTCAGTCGCCGCTGAAGACACCCAGCCGGTTGACCGCGAGCACCGCCTGCGTGCGGTTGCTCGCGCCCAGAGCCTTGAGCACGGCGCTGACATGGACCTTGACCGTGCCTTCGGCGAGGGCGAGATGCCTGCCGATGGATTTGTTGGGCAGACCGCGCACCACAAGCCTCAGCACATCGGCCTGGCGCTGAGTCAGACCGAGTTCGCGCAGCGCACGCAGCGACGCCGGAGCATGCGGTGCCTGTGGGATTGCCGTGCTGACGCTGGGCTGCAGATCCTGGAAATCGGGGGGCAGGTAGATCCGATCGGACAGGATGCGTTGCACGGCCTGCTCCAGATGCGTGCCTGAGGCGGTCTTGGGCAGGAAACCCATGGCGCCCAGCCTCAGGCAGCGGTCGATCAGTTCGCGGTCGGACTGAGCCGAGGCGACCAGCACCCGCTGATTGGGCGTGCGCGCCCGCAGTGACTGCAGGCCCTGGGTGCCTACAGCGTCCGGAAGGCCGAGATCGAGGATGATGAGCGGGCAGGGGCCGATCCGGTCGAGCAGGGCCAGGGCTTCGTCGAGCCGACCGGCTTGTTCGATACGTGCACCGGGCAACAGGTGCTCCAGGCGGTGCGCATACGCACCCCGCATCAGCGGATGGTCGTCGATGATCAGAATCCTGTGGGGTGTCATGGCAGTGTCTCCAGGTTCTGCAGGCGCATTTTTAACGGCCATCCATCGTCGACGCTGCGCCCCGGCACTGTCAATGCAACAAGCGTCCTGCGACTCAGACGAAGGTCATAGAAAGCGTGGCAACATTGAGAAATATCAATCCGCAGAGAGACACCCGTGGCAGCCGTTCTGAACTTTGATGATTCCCGCCTGATGGCCAGCCATGAGTACGTTCGCCCTCTGCAGGCGGCCGGTCATCGATTGCATGGGGGGTTTGATGCGCAGGGCACCTATCGGTCACCGCGTACCCTGCATCGCTGGCCTGCAGTTCGCGCCTGGCAGCAGGCGCTGCTCGATCGCGGCTGGCCGCTGATCGATGCCTCAAGGTCCTTGCTGGCAGCCGGCAATTTCCCGAATGTGGAGCAGCAGGCACTGCTGCTGTCCTGGGGCTGTGGGCAGACCCTCTGGAACGCCCTGACCGTGACCGGCGTGGTCGAGGCGCGCGGCCGGTTGCTGGCGCAGTTTCCCGCCCCGGATTTTCAGGCCATCGTGCAAGAAGGCATTGAAGGCACGACGCTCGCGCATCTGGGCAAGGGGCTGTTCAGGGCCCACGGCTTCGACGAGGGAGGTGTGCCCGACTCCGAGCAGGGCGGGCATGATGTGATGTGGTTCGCGGCCCGCGATCTGTTGTTCGGGGCTGATGCCTGGCCGATGCCGGAGGTGCCGCCGTCGCTTGCCCGCCCGCAAACCGCAAGGCTGCTGCCCAAGCTCGATGCGCCTTTCGAGGCTGCGATCGTGATGATGATGAATGTCCTATGATCGAGGTGAGGGCTGAGGC
>JBKCEY010000057.1:0-2041 GCA_046304115.1 Burkholderiales bacterium
CCCGCTCGAGCCAGCGCGGGTCGGTCCAGAATTGGTCGAACGCCACATCGAAGACCTCGCGATCACGCGCATGGCTGACGAGCGTGCTGCGCAACGCCGCCTGTACCTGCACGCGCGAATGCCAGCCCAGCAGCAACAGCGCCTGCTGAGCCGTGAGGAGCCGATCGGTACCCGTCGGTAGGCCACAGGCCCGCAACAGGCGGCCAAAGAGCAGCAGGTTGCGCCCAATGACGCCCACCTTGGGTGCTCCGAACGACGGCAGGGATTCGACCGCACTCGCGAGTCGGGGTTGCGAGGGTGATAACCGCTCGCTCATGCGGGCTGCTGCGAGGCGGCAACGATCTGATCCAGCTGGGCTGGAGTCATGCGGGCCTGATCTTCCTGCACCTTGAGCAGTACCCCGAGGGTCTCGCGCAGGGACTGCGCATCGAGGGCCTGGTGGTCCAGTGCCACCAGGGCATCAATCCAGTCGAGGGTCTCGGCAATGCCGGGCGGCTTGAACAGGGCCATCTCGCGCAGCGCATGCACGGCGCTCACGGCCTGGATGGAGAGTTGCTTCGAGGCATGCGGGGCGTGTGCCTGAACGATGGCCAGCTCACGTTGCAGATCGGGATAATCAACCCACTGATAGAGGCAGCGTCGCTTGAGGGCGTCGTGCAGCTCGCGGGTGCGGTTGGAGGTGAGCAGCACCAGGGGCCTGTGCCTGGCCTGGATCGGGTGCGGGCCGCGCTCGGGAATACTCAATTGCCATTCAGAGAGAAACTCGAGCAAAAAGGCTTCGAAGGCTTCGTCTGCACGGTCGAGTTCGTCGATCAACAGCACCACCGGCACGGGGCTGCGCAGGGCGGCCAGCAAGGGGCGCTCGAGGAGCAGGTCGTCGCTGTAGAGGTCGGATTCCCGGATTGCGCCCGTCTGGCCTGGTGCATACCCGATTGTGTTGTCAGTTGTCTTTCCGGTTGGGCCATCACCCGGATCCCTGCCTGTGTCGGCGGTTGCCAGGCGGATGCGCAGCATCTGGCGGGCTACATTCCACTCATAGGCCGCCTGAGCCAGATCCAACCCGTCGTGGCACTGCAGGCGGATCAGGGGCGCGCCCAGCAGTCGGGCCAGTGCGCGCGCCAGCGCAGTCTTGCCAACGCCGGCTTCACCCTCGAGCAACAGGGGCCGACCGAGCCTCAGACCGAGCCATGCGACAGTGGCCAGTGCCGTGTCGGCGAGATAGTGATGCTGCTGCAGCGCCGCCTGAAGGGCGGCCACGGAAGTCGGCAGACCCGCAGGCCAGGGCGGTGACCTGAATGGTTCGGCGGCAGCGCGCTCGGCCTCGGCCGCGGGGGCAGGGTTGGATCCAGAGGTATTCGGTGCTTGCGACATGCCTGCAGGATATCAACCCACCGGGGGTCATTCCTCGCCTGGGCTCAGCCCAAAGACCTAGGTCGAAGGATGGGCGGCCCATGACTCGCCTTGCCCCGCTGCGGTTGATTGCAGAGAATGTCGGATTGCACGCCCGATTCCGGGCTGCCTTTTGCGCGAGCCTTGCATGAGCATCAAATCAGATCGCTGGATCCGTCGGATGTCGGAGCAGCACGGCATGATCGAACCCTTCGAGCCGGGGCAGATCCGCCACGCCAATGGCCAGCGCATCGTGTCTTATGGCACTTCGAGCTACGGCTACGACGTTCGCTGCGCCAACGAATTCAAGATCTTCACGAATATCAACAGCACCATAGTCGACCCCAAGGCCTTCGACGAGGGCAACTTCGTGAACTTTCAGGGTGATGTCTGCATCATCCCGCCCAACTCCTTTGCTCTGGCCCGCACCGTCGAGTACTTCCGGGTGCCCCGCAACACGCTGGTGGTCTGCCTCGGAAAAAGCACGTACGCGCGTTGCGGAATTATCGTTAACGTAACGCCTCTGGAGCCCGAGTGGGAGGGCCAGGTCACGCTCGAGTTCTCCAACACCACGCCACTGCCTGCTCGCATCTATGCCGGCGAAGGATGCGCCCAGATGCTGTTCTTCGAATCCGATGAGGTCTGCGAAACC
>JBKCEY010000058.1:0-968 GCA_046304115.1 Burkholderiales bacterium
GCCGCCCTCAGTCTGATTGCCTGTCTGCGCAAGGCCCATGCGCCGCTTCGGGTGGGGACCTGAGGCGGCTGACCGGTTCTACGCAGCGACGCAGGAGGCCGTCATTCACCCACTCGGCGCAGGATGGTCGCAATGACCTGAGCGGAGATGCGGAAATCCGATGCATGCAAACGCGCAAAGACCGCCCGTGCCGAAGGAATCAACCCTCGAGACCGAGCCATTCCGATGACTGCCGCTGTGCCGGTGACGCTCAGACCCCGCTCGATCGCCAAGGCCCTGCCCGCTCGTTCGTCCATCAGCAAAAGAGCCGGCGACTCATAGGCCAAGGCGAGACGGATGCATGCAGCCTCCCCCTCGTCGAGTTCTGGAAGGGCAGGCTCAAGCGGCGTCTTGCCGCAGCGCTTCAAAATGCCTTGCTCAAAGGCCAGCATCAAACCCTTCTCATCGGGATGCGACCGCCCAGGTAGCACCTCCCGCTCGACTTCGGTTGGCACCCAAACCGACCCAAAAAGCAATCCCAGCCAGGGCAGTCCATCGACCCTGGCCAGTCCGATCAGCGGACTGGCGTCAGTCAGGACCGGGCCAGCCATGCGTCGAGCGTCTCCATGTCAGCGGTGGCGTCCGACTGATCGAGGTCAACGACGGGGATCCCCAGTCGTGAGAGATGCGAAATGAACTCCGAGAGGCTCATCTGAGCGAGGTGTGATGCGCGCGCCAGGGAAAGCGCGCCGTCGCGAAACAAGGCGGTTGCAAGCGCTGGGCGCACCCCGGCAAGCTCAAGCACGCCCGCCCGCTCGATGCCCACCATCAGCGCGTCTGGTTTGTCCCGGTTCATGACCACGACCACGTCTTTCCTGGCCCGACGAAGGGCATCACTGGGATTGTTCTTCAGGCCGCTGACGTTTACAGACTCCATGCTGCTTCGCCTTCTTCCTATTAAAGATAGGAAGATTGTATAGGAATGTCAT
>JBKCEY010000059.1:0-959 GCA_046304115.1 Burkholderiales bacterium
GCCCAAGGAAGGCGAAGCGGCCAAGGACGCCGCTGCTCCCGCCGCACCGGCCGCACCCGCAGCGTCGGGCGATGCCCCCAAAGACGGCGAGAAGAAGTAAGTCCAACAGGTTGGGCGGGGCTTCATGCCCCACCGATCTGAAGAAGGCCAGCGAAAGCTGGCCTTTTTTTTTGATGGGTTCTTCAGCAGCAGACCGTCTTCAGCAGCAGACCCAGTTCAGGCCATCGTCCTGGTCAGCCACCCTCACGTCCTGCGGGCTGGCACCCCACACGGCAGCCAACGCGGTTTGAGCCAGGTCGGGACGATTGTTGTGTCGACTCAGGTGGGCAGCCACGACAACATTCAGTCGGCTGCGATCCAGTGCCTGCAGGATGGCTGCCGACTCCCGATTCTCCAGGTGACCATAGCGACCTGAAATCCGCGCACGCAGCGAGGGCGGATAGTGACTCGCGGCCAGCAGCTCGGCATCGTGATTGGTCTCGAGTACCAGGGCGTTCAGCCGGTTCAATGCAGCGGGAAGGTGCGGTGTGGGATGTCCGATATCCGTGAGCACACCCAGTCTCGAATGGCCGTCATCGATCACATACTGGACCGGCTCGTGAGCATCGTGAGGAACTGGAAACGGCTCAATGCGCCAGTCTTCCCAGTCGAAGGGCTGATGGGAATCAATGACCCGAATCAAGTCCTGACATCCCTCAGGAACCCGACACCCGCGCAAGGTACCCGCGGTGATGAAAATCGGCACCCCAGCGCGACGCGCCAGCCGAAAGACCCCACCCACATGATCGGAGTGCTCATGGGTCACGAGAATGCCCGCGAGATCGGCGGGCTCAAGACCCAGGCGGGCCAGCCGCTGAACCGACTCGCGCAAACCAAAACCACAGTCGATCAGCAAGGCACGGGCCCGCGCCGTACCGGCCGCTGAAGGCAGGGCGGCGGTCGCGTCTGCGCAAATCAGC
>JBKCEY010000060.1:0-8565 GCA_046304115.1 Burkholderiales bacterium
ATCTGGATGAAGTGGTGGAGGCGCGCAAGGACACCACCGTGGTCATCCACTCGCTCACCGATCACCGCAGGGTATTGCCGATCGACAAGACGGGCGAGTTACTGGATGCACATCCCGATTTCCTGCTGGTCATCTCCTACAACCCCGGCTATCAGAGCGCGCTCAAGGATCTCAAGACATCCACACGTCAGCGTTTTGTCGCGCTCGAGTTCGACTACCCGCCCCCCGAACAGGAAGCCTTGATCATTGCGCATGAGAGCGGCATCGACCCGACCCGGGCGCGTGCACTTGCTCAGGCCGGCCAGCGGATCCGGCAATTGCGCGAGCAGGGCCTTGAAGACGGGGTCGGCACGCGCGCCCTGGTGCATGCCGGTGCCCTGATGGCGCATGGCGTCTCGGCCCGGCGGGCCTGCGATGTCGCGCTCGCGCAGTCGCTCACTGAAGATCCTGCCTTGCGCCAGGCCATCCACGATGTGTGCGATCTGCTGCTGGCCTGAGGCCGTCACCTGAGCCGCTCAACTGCCCGCCCCTTGAACGCCGAGCCTCACCCTTGAACGCCGAGCCTCACTCTTGAGCGCCGCCTCGCATCTGCGCGCGCTGAGCCTGCTCGCCGAGGCCATCGGCGGGGCTGCAATCGCGATCGAGATCACGGCCTGGCATCCCGCGCGGCCTGCCTTGCCAAGGACCTGGCGGGTACGTTCCGGGCACGGCCATGGCTTGCGCACCACCCGGCCGGGGCTGCTGCTGCCCTGTGCCCGAGAGGGGTTCGCCGACGAAGCATCCTGGCGAAAAGCGCTTCGACTGTCGGTCCTGCGGGCCGTGCTGTGCAATGCCGCCGGTATCAACGAGCGAGAGGCGGCGCTCCTGGCCGCGGCAAACCCCGGGGGCGATTCCGGGGCGCGCAAGGCGCGTGCAGCGCTGCGTGAGACCTGGCAGGCCCCCGCGCGTGACCGACGCAGCCTGCTGGAGCAAGGGCTCGAGCGGCTCCTGCAGCGCGCCTGGGTGGATCTGCGCATCCGCAGGCACTACCCGGGGGCGACGCATGACCTCGATGCCGTACTCACCCTAACCCGCCAACGACTCGGGACCTGTCCCGGTGGCCCCTTGCGCCAGATCCTGTATGGCCTGACGCAGTCCTTGCTGGAATCCGACCCGACTGTCATGCAGGTCACAACCGAGTCCGCGCTGCTCGCGCAGGCAATCCAGCGCTCTCGGGCAGTGCTGCGGCCTGGCGCCACACTGCAGAGCTGCACCGAGGCAGCGGCCGATATTCACCGGCTCCTGATTGAACGCTTTCCGGGCAGCCGGCCCAGTCTGAGAAGACTGACCATCGCACCGGTGGCCATGCCCATCGAGGCATCGGCCGCGAATGCCTCCACCCGGATGCACGGCGTGAATCTGCAGGGTCATGAGCAGACTGAGGCGGGCACTGATCGCGCGCGATTGGCTGACCCGGCACCAGACAGTCCGACGGAGGGCTCTGTTGCAGACGCCCGATCCAGTCGTCATGCAGTTTCAGGCTCGGTCGGCACAACCACGGCCCAGGCCGGTGCCGCTGCAGACCTTGAGCCCGATGAAACGCAGGACGGCGAGGCCGATCGGCCAGACAGGGATGGATCAGGGCCTGCCGACCCCGTGATGCTGTCGAGTCGCTATGGCGCAGGTGCGGGCGAGGCCGTGGGCGTCTATCTGATCGATGAATGGGACTGCCACGCAAAACGCTATCTGCCGGCCTGGTGTCGCCTGACTGAATGGCGCTTGCGCGGCCCCGAACGCGATCTGCTCACTGAGGTCCGGCGCGAGCATCCGGATCTGGCCAGACAGATCCTCGAGCGCTTTGCCGCGCTACGGCCCGTCTCCTACCGGCGGGTCAAGGGTGTGCCTGATGGTGACGATCTCGATCTCGACGGGGTTGTGCACGCCATGATCGATCGCCGTGCGGGTGGCAGCAGTGATGAGAGGGCCTGGATCCGGCGCGAGCGACGGGATCGTGACGTGGCAACTGCCCTGCTGCTCGACATGAGTGCCTCCACGTCGCTCTCGCTGCCTGCAAAGGCAAGTCCAGCCCCGCTGCCAGGATCCACCCCACCGACCGATCTGGATAGCACCCGGGGCGCACTGCTCTACGGGTTTTACGACGACACGCCGCAGGCGGCGGCAGAACAGCCACGAAGGCGCATCATCGATGTGGCTCGCGACAGCCTGGCGCTCATGGCGCTCGGTCTGGCCGCACTCGGCGATGACCATGCGATCTACGGGTTTTCGGGCAGCGGCCGGGACAACGTGGAATTTCATGTTGCCCGCGATTTTGATGATCCGTGGCGTCAGCGCAGCCTGGGATCGGCACTGGCCGCCATTGAACCTCGGGGCTCCACACGCATGGGGCCAGCCATCCGGCATGCCACCCTGAAGCTGGCCCGCAGACCTGCGCTGCAACGGCTGCTCATCCTGGTGTCGGACGGCTATCCTCAGGACATCGACTATGGCCCCGACCGCAACGACGAGGGGTATGGTTTGCAGGACACCGCGCGCGCCCTGCGCGAAGCCGAGCGCGCTGGCGTGTCGACTTTTTGCGTGACGATCGACCCGGCGGGGCACGACTACCTGCGGCGCATGTGCACGGCTGATGGGTACCGCGTCATCGAGGAGGTGCAGGCCTTGCCGCAGGCGCTGAGCGAGATCTATGCACGACTGACCGGAAGGGCCTGAATGTGAGCGGGTGCTATCCTGTGGACATCGAAACTCCCTGACCCACCTGATGGACCTGGTCCTGCTGCTGCTCCTCATCGTAGTGAACGCCCTGTTCGCGATGTCGGAGATGGCCGTGGTCTCTTCCCGCAAAGCACGCTTGCAACGCATGGCCGACGATGGCCATCCGGGAGCAGCCGCTGCTCAGCGGCTCAATGAAGAGCCTTCCGGATTCCTGTCCACCATTCAGGTCGGCATCACCACCATCGGTGTGCTGAGCGGTGTGGTGGGTGAAGGCCTGATTGCCGTGCCTATCGCACAGTGGCTTGCGCAGTTCGCATCGATCGAACCTTATGCCACCGGCTTGTCTGTGGCCATTGCCGTCGTGGTGATCACCTACCTGTCGGTGGTCATTGGCGAGTTGGTCCCCAAACAGTTGGCGCTGCGGGCGCCCGAGCATATTGCTTCGATCGTGGCGCGCCCCATGCTGGGCTTTGCACGCCTTACGCGACCCTTCGTCTGGGTGCTGTCGTCCTCAAGCAATCTGCTGATGAGATTGATCGGTGGCCGACGCAGCGAAGAGCCGCCCGTGACCGATGACGAGATCAAGGTTCTGATGGAGCAAGGTGCCGAGGCTGGCATCTTTCATGAGAGCGAGCAGGCGATCGTGTCCAATGTGCTGCGCCTCGACGAGCAGCGCATTGGGGCCATCATGACTCCGCGCATGGACATCGAATCCATTGATCTCGACGATGGCGATGCCATGGTGCGCGGGCATATCGCCGAGAGCCCTCATGCGCGGGTGGTGGTCTGCCGCGGCGGCCTGGAGCACATCCTGGGTGTGCTGCGGGTGGGCGATCTGCTGCGCCCGGCGCTGCAAAATGAGCCCATCGATGTCGAGGCCCACCTTTCGCCGCCGCTTTATGTGCCCGAAACCATCAGCACCACACAGCTGCTCGAAACCTTCCGCAAGGAGCGGTTGCAGTTCGGACTGGTGGTGGATGAGTACGGTGATCTGCAGGGTGTGGTCACCCTGACGGACGTGCTCACCGCCATCGTGGGCGAGCTGCCCGAGCCCGACGAAACCGGCGAGATGGATGCCGTGCAGCGCGAGGATGGGTCCTGGCTGGTCGATGGTTCCCTGGGCCTGGAGCGCCTCAAGCAGTTGCTCGAAATCGAGGAGCTGCCCGATGAAGAAGAGCGCAGCTTTCATACCGTCGGTGGTTTTGCCATGCATCAGCTCGGACGGATTCCATCGGTTGCCGATCACTTCGAAGTGGCGCGCTACCGCTTCGAAGTCGTGGACATGGATCGCAACCGGGTCGACAAGGTGCTGGTAGCCCGGCTGCCCGAGACCCATGACGAACTCGCTGAGGCGCACTGAGGGCAGTACACTCGCGTCTCCAACCTGAAGCGGAGACATCCGATGAATCGCATCTCGCGCCTGCGCCGTGGCTTGTCCATTGGTGCTCTCGCCCTGACCCTGTCCGGCCCCGCGTTCGCCCAGATCGATGCCCTGAAGGTCATGATCGGCGCCAACCCCGGCGGTGGTTTCGATCAGACCGGCCGCGGCATCGCTTCGGCCATGCAGGCAGCGGGTGCCATCCGAACGGCGACGTTCGAGAACAAGGGGGGCGCGGGCGGAGCCATCGGGCTGACCCAGTTCGTCAACACCGACAAGGGCAATCCGAATGCGCTGGTCGTGACCGGCGCAGTCATGGTGGGCGGCATCGAGATGAGCAAATCGCCCGTCAGCCTGCGCAATGCAACGCCCATCGCACGCCTGTTCGCCGACACCCTGATCCTGGTGGTGCCCACGGCCAGCAAGATCCAGTCGCTTGACGATGTCATCCGCCAGCTCAAGGCCAATCCGGGTTCGGTCAGCTGGGGGGGTGGATCTCGTGGCTCGGTCGATCACATCATGGTCGGCCTCATCGCCAAGGCTGCCGGGGTGGATGCCACCAAGGCCAACTACATTCCGTTTGCGGGCGGCGGTGAAGCCACGGCGGCCATTCTGGGCAATCAGGTCACGGTCGGTGTCGCCGGGGTCTCCGAGTTCCTGCCTTTCATCAAGGAGGGCAAGATGCGCGCGCGGGCCGTGTCCTCGGCCAATCCGGTGCAAGGCATCAAGACCCTCAAGGCCCAGGGCATCGATGTCGAGATCTACAACTGGCGGGGCGTCTATGGCGCGCCCGGCATCACGCCCGAGCAGCAAAAGACCCTGATCGATGCCGTGCTCAAGGGCACCCAGACGCCGCAATGGAAAGAGGCACTCGCCAAAAACGAGTGGAATCCCTATGTGCTGACCGGCGCCGAATTCGGCGCGTTTGTCGATAGCGAGACCAAGCGCCTGGGCGGCATCCTGCGTGAACTCGGTCTGGTGAAGTAACGCACGTCGGCTGCAGTCACTTCGGACCCGGTCTTCACATGAACCGTGCCACCCGAGTCATCATCGGCGCCTGCGTGCTGCTCGCAGCCGCCGGGGTGGCGGGCGGCCTGTCATCGATCGACAACGCAGGGGGCTACTCAGGCCTGTCGCCCCGCTTTCTGCCCACGCTGGTGGCGGTGGGGCTGGCCCTTTGCGGCGGCGCACTGGTGCTGGGTGCGCTGCGTCCAGCCGCATCGACCCCAGAATCCGACACGCCCCTCTTTGCGGGCGCGGCACCTGTGGCCTGGCTGCTCGGCGGCCTGATCATTCATCTGGCGCTGATCACCTGGATCGGCTTTGTGGCGGCCAGCGTCATCCTGCTCACCTGCGCCGCCCGGGGTCATGGCAGCACAAGACCCGCACGAGACGCGCTGATTGCACTGGCGCTGTCCTTTCCGGTCTGGTGGCTGTTTGCCAAGGGCCTGGGACTCGGGTTGCCCCTGATGCCTTTGCTCAAGCTCTGAGCCCACCCACGCGAGCACAAGGCCCTCATGCCGGATACCTTCAGCGCCCTGCTCGGCGGATTTTCTTCAGCCCTCTCAGCGGTCAACCTGCTCTGGGCGCTGCTCGGCTGCTTCATTGGCACCGCAGTCGGCGTGCTGCCCGGCATCGGACCCGCCATGACCGTGGCCATGCTGCTGCCGATCACGGCCAAGGTGGAGCCCTCGGCAGCACTCATCCTGTTTGCTGGCGTGTACTACGGCGCCATGTTCGGTGGCTCGACCACGTCGATCCTCATGAATACGCCGGGCGAATCAGCCACCATGGTCACGGCCATGGAAGGCAACACCATGGCGCGTTTCGGTCGGGCGGGCCCTGCGCTCGCGACGGCGGCGATCGGCTCCTTCGTGGCGGGCACACTGGCCACCTTGCTGCTGTCGCTCTTTGCACCGGTCATGGCTTCTGCAGCCCTGCACTTCGGGCCTGCCGAATATTTCATGATCATGGCACTGGCCTTCACGACAGTCTCGGCGGTGCTGGGCGATTCACTGCTGCGCGGAATGACCAGCCTCTTTCTGGGGCTCTTTCTCGGACTGATCGGCATGGACGCCGTGTCGGGTCAGGTGCGTTACACCTTCGGTATCCCGGAATTGTTCGATGGCATCGATGTGGTGGTGGTGGCGGTAGGACTCTTTGCAGTGGGAGAGGCGCTCTACCAGGGGTTGTTTCGAGCCCCCGAGGCCACCATGAATCGCATGAGCCCGACGCGCATGAGCGCTGAAGACTGGCGCAGGTCCTGGCCCGCCTGGCTGCGCGGTACCGCCATCGGCTTTCCGTTCGGTCTGATCCCGGCGGGTGGCGCCGAAATCCCCACCTTTCTGTCCTACGCGACCGAGAAGAAATTGTCGCGCGATCCCGGCTCGTTTTCGGTCGAAGGCGGACAGGGCGCGATCGAGGGTGTGGCGGGCCCGGAGGCCGCCAACAACGCCACCGTGACAGCCGCCCTCGCCCCCTTGCTCACGCTGGGCATTCCCACCTCAGCCACCGCAGCCATCCTGCTGGCCGCCTTCCAGAACTACAACCTGCAGCCCGGCCCGGCCCTGCTGCAGACCTCGGGCCCGCTGGTCTGGACCCTGATCGCTTCGCTCTATGTCGGCAATGTGATGCTGCTGGTGCTGAATCTGCCGCTGGTGGGGCTGTGGGTTCGCATCCTGCGTATTCCGTCACCCCTGCTCTACGGCGGAATCCTCGTTTTTGCCACGCTGGGTGCCTGGAGTCTGCGTCAGTCGTGGTTTGATCTGCTGCTGTTGCTGCTGATCGGCCTGCTCGGACTCGCCATGCGTCGTTATGGATTTCCGGTGGCCCCCGTCATTGTCGGCATGATCCTGGGGCCTCTGGCTGAAAAGCAATTGCGCAATGCCTTGTCGATCGCACAAGGCGACTGGTCCGTTTTTGTGACCCGCCCGCTGTCATTCGTGCTGTTCTGTGCGATTGTCGCGGCTCTGATCGTGCCGCCCCTGTTGAGGGCCAGGCGCCGGATGACCTGACGCCGGCCACTGGCCGTCTCGACACAGCACTCAGGAAAAACCGAGGAGAACCCATGAGCACCCTGCTTTTTTCGCCATCGACCTGGCGTGGTGTCACGCTGCCCAATCGCATCATGATCTCGCCGATGTGCCAGTACTGGGCCAATGAGGGCTTCAGTACAGACTGGCATGTGGCCTATGCCGCCAAAGTGGCGCAGGGCGGTGCGGGTACGGTGATGATGGAGGTGAGCGTCGTCGAAAAGCGGGGTCGTGGCACCTACGGTGATCTGGGCATCTGGGACGACGCGCATATTCCCGGCCTGCGCCAGCTCGCCACCCTCATCGAAGCGGCCGGCTCGGTGCCGGCCATCCAGATCGGGCATGCCGGTCGCAAGGCCGCGGCACAGCGCCCCTGGGATGGCAATGGCCCGCTCACCGAGAAAGACGAACGCGAGCGCAACGAACTGCGCTGGGTGGGCGTGGCTGCATCGGCCATCCCGGTTGATCCGCGCTGGACCCCACCCCGTCCTGCCACTGAAGAAGATCTCGATGCCATCGAAAAGGCCTTTGCCGCGGCGGCCCATCGCGCAGTGGCTGCAGGCTACCGGATGGTCGAGATCCATATGGCGCATGGCTACCTGCTGAACAGCTTTCTCTCGCCCCTGTCCAACCAGCGCACCGATGCCTACGGCGGCAGCCTCGAGAACCGCATGCGCTTTCCGTTGCGCGTGACCCGTGCGGTGCGCCAGGCGATCGGCCCCGACGTGATTCTCTCGGTGCGGCTGTCCTGCGTGGATGGCATTGAAGGCGGATGGATGATTGAGGACAGCGTCGTCATGGCCCAGCAACTCAAGGCCCTGGGCGTGGATTTCGTCGACTGCTCGTCGGGGGGCATTCAGGGCTCGGCCACCAATCCGGCGGGCCGTCTGGCTGTGCCCCGCGGACCGGGATTCCAGGTGCCCTTCGCCGAGCGGATTCGCCGCGAGGCGGACATTCCCACGATTGCCGTGGGTCTCATCACCGAAGCGTCACAGGCCGAGTCCATCCTGCAGGAAGGCAAGGCCGACCTGATCGCCATCGGGCGTCAGGCCCTGTTCGAGCCCAACTGGCCCTTGCATGCCGCGGCCGCGCTGGGTGAGGACACCCGCTGGGATCGCTGGCCTGTGCAACATGGCTGGTGGCTCGCGCGTCGGGCGGGTCAGCCTCCCAACGGGCAGCCGGCCTCACCCACCGCCTCCGGCTTGCCGAAAGAACACTGAGACCTGAGAAGGCTGAAGCCTGCCCTGTAGCCTGCCAGGGCGCACTGAAGAAAGAGCACACCATGAGCACCACTCCCTCAACCGCCCAACGCAGCGTGCCGCATCGCCTTCTCGGGCGAAGCGGCGTGCGGGTCTCCAGCATCTGCCTGGGCACGATGATGTTCGGCGATCGCACCAGCGAGGCCGAGGCTTTCGAGATCGTGGCGGCCTGTCGCGATCACGG
>JBKCEY010000061.1:0-3150 GCA_046304115.1 Burkholderiales bacterium
CGGCAGGCCTGCTCGATGGCGGTCAGTCGCTCGGCATGATGGGCGTGCAACTGCTGCAGCCTGCGATGCAGGCCCCGGAACGGGCGGCCGTGCGAAGGCAGCACCAGGGTTTGTTCGTCACAGATCTCGTAGCGCCGCAGCGACTGCAGATACCAGGTGAGCGGATTGGCCTCCGGCTCCATGTCGAAGACCGAGACGTTCGTTGAAATGCGCGGCAACACCATGTCGCCCGAGATCAGCAGGCGATCGGCCGCGCAATGCAGGGCCGCATGTTCGGCCGAGTGCCCCGTGCCGATGATCACCCGCCAGGTGCGCTCGCCAATCACGATGTCTTCGTGGTCGCCGATGCGCCGGAAGGCATGGGGCATCTCGGGCACCAGACTCGGATAGTGCGATCGGGTCTTGGTGCGCAGCGCATCGAGCTGGGGGCTGTCGGCCACCCCATTGCGCAGATAGTGCTTGTAGGTCGCCAGCGGATCGGTGCCGGGCATCTGCACCGACAGGATGCGGCCCATGGCGTATTCGCCCACGGTCATCCAGAGCGGCGCGCCAAAGCGGCGGGTGAGCATGCCGGCCAGGCCGACATGGTCGGGATGGTTGTGCGTGCACAGCACCCGCAGCAGGGGCAGCCCCTCGAATTCATGCTCGATCAGGGTATCCCAGTGCCTTCGGACATCCTCGGTCGAAACGCCACAGTCGATCACCGTCCAGCCCTCGCGGCCCTCGATGCGATCCCGCAACAGCCACAGGTTGATATGGTCGAGTGCAAAAGGCAGGGGCATGCGCAGCCAGTACACGCCGGGCGCCACCTCGAGGCGGCCCCCAAAGGCGGGCAAGGTGTCGCCCAAGGGGTAAGTCAGTTCGTGTTCAAGGAGGTTCATGCCGAATCTGAGCGAAAATCGGATGTTCAGTCTAACCCTGCCCTCCAGCGAGCCATTCCATGATCAATCTGCCCGGCCTGCAGTTCGACCTCGGCGAGGACATCGCCATGCTGCGCGACACCCTCCAACAGTTCACGGCTGCCGAAATCACGCCCCGTGCCGGCGAGATCGATCGCAACGATCAGTTCCCGATGGATCTGTGGCGCAAGCTCGGTGATCTGGGCGTGCACGGCATCACGGTCTCGCCCGAGTATGGCGGTGCAGACCTGGGGTATCTGGCCCATGTGGTGGCCATGGAAGAAATCTCGCGCGGCTCGGCCTCGGTGGGTTTGTCGTATGGCGCGCACTCCAACCTGTGTATCAACCAGATCCACCGCAACGGCACCGAGGCCCAAAAGCGGCACTACCTGCCCAGACTGGTCAGTGGCGAATGGATCGGTGCGCTGGCCATGAGCGAACCCGGCGCCGGCTCGGACGTGGTGTCCATGAAGTTGCGGGCTGATTTCAAGGGCGATCGCTGGGTGCTCAATGGCAGCAAGATGTGGATCACCAACGGGCCCGATGCCGATGTCATGGTGATCTACGCGAAAAATGACCTCGAAGCCGGACCCCGCGGCATCACCGCCTTTCTGGTCGAAAAGACCTTCCCGGGGTTTTCGGTCGCCCAAAAGCTCGACAAACTCGGCATGCGTGGCAGCCACACCGGGGAGTTGGTTTTCCAGGACTGCGAAGTGCCGGCAGAGAACGTGCTGGGTGACCTGGGGCGCGGCGTGAATGTGCTGATGAGCGGCCTGGACTTCGAGCGGGCGGTGCTCTCGGGCGGACCGCTGGGCATCATGAGTGCCTGCATGGATGCGGTGGTGCCCTATGTGCATGAGCGCAAGCAGTTCGGCCAGCCGATCGGGGAGTTTCAGCTCATGCAGGGCAAGCTCGCCGATCTGTACAGCACCATGATGGCCTGCCGGGCTTATGTCTACGAGGTGGCCCGGCAGTGCGACCGTTCGCATGCAGGTCTGATCGATGTGCGCACCCTGCGCAAGGATGCGGCCGCAGCCATTCTGTACAGCGCCGAGAAGGCGACCGGGATGGCCGGCGAGGCCATCCAGTGCCTGGGCGGCAATGGCTACATCAACGACTCGCCCACCGGACGGCTCTGGCGCGATGCCAAACTCTATGAGATCGGCGCGGGCACCTCCGAGATTCGCCGCATGCTCATCGGGCGCGAACTGTTCACCGAGACCCGCTGAGCGACCGCATGCCTCAACGTGACTCCACCGCCGCGGCCATCGCCCTGGCCATTCGCAACGGCTTCGATCGCCACTACGCGCTCTTTCGGTACAACGCCCAGCAGGCGAAGTCCCGCTACGAACGTGGCGACTGGCATGCCATTCGCAATCTCGCACGCGAGCGTATTGCGTTCTATGACGCACGGGTGGCCGAAGCCCTCGATCGCATCGAGCGCGAGTTCAACGCTGCCGAGCTTGCTGCGGGCAACTGGCAACAGGTCAAGCGCCACTATGTGGCCCTGCTGTCCGATCACCGTCAGCCCGAACTCGCCGAAACCTTCTTCAACTCGGTCTGCTCCAAGCTGCTGCATCGCACCTACTTTCACAACGACTTCATCTTCGTGCGGCCCGCGGTCGCCACCGACTACCTCGACAGCGACCCGCCGAGCTACCGGTCGTACTACCCGGCCCAGGTGGGCATGACGGCTGCACTGCGCCAGATGATCGTCGACATGGGGCTGGCCTGCCCTTTCCTGGATGTGGTGCGCGACCTGGACTGGGTCGAGCGAGCGCTGCGCGAGGCTGCGCCCGGTGAGGCCCTGGCCTCGGACTGCCAGTTCAATGTGTTGCGCACCCTGTTCTTTCGCAACAAGGGCGCTTACATCATCGGTCGCTACATCAACGATGGTGAACTGCTGCCCTTCGCGATTCCGGTGCTGCAGGACAGCCATGGCAGGCTGTACCTGGACACGGTGCTGTTCGGCACCGAGCGCATCGATACGCTGTTCAATTTTTCGCGGGCCTACTTCATGGTCGACATGGAAGTGCCCTCGGCCTATGTGCGGTTCCTCAAGACCCTGATGCCGACCAAGCCCGAGTCCGAGCTCTACACCATGCTCGGACTGCACAAGCAGGGCAAGACCGCCTTCTACCGCGATCTGCTGCATCACCTGCGGCACTCCAACGACAAGTTCATCATCGCGCCCGGCATCAAGGGGCTCGTGATGGGGGTGTTCACGCTGCCTTCGTTTCCGTATGTGTTC
>JBKCEY010000062.1:0-24317 GCA_046304115.1 Burkholderiales bacterium
CCCCGGTGTTGCCGCGCCTGCAGGAGCAGGTGGGTGAATTCCTCAATACCGGACCGGCCCGATGGGTCGACCTCGGACATCTGCTGCCGGAGGGCCATCAGATCAGGGCCTACCAGCACCTCATGACCCGGGTCGAGGCCAGGCAGCTCGATGCACTGTTTGATCCTCCTGCGGCGGGCATGGGCGCGGGTGAGGTCACGCCTGCAGGTGCTCAGGCCTCCGGTTCTGCTGCTGAGACCTCTAGCGCAACGATCAAGCCGAAGGCCGCGGAAGCGGCAAGCGCGAGTGCCAAGACGAAGGCCTCCCCCGCAAAGGCAGCGGCGCCCCTGCCCGAGGGCATCATCTCGATCGATGACTTTGCCAAGGTCGACCTGCGCATTGCCCGGATCGTCGATGCGGCTCTGGTGGAGGGCTCGGACAAACTCCTCAAGCTCACGCTCGATGCGGGCGAAGGCCGCCATCGCACGGTGTTCTCAGGCATCCGGGCCTGGTACTCACCCGAGCAACTCGTCGGAAAGCTCACGGTCCTGGTGGCCAACCTGGCGCCGCGCAAGATGAAGTTCGGGCTGTCGGAGGGCATGGTGCTTGCCGCCTCGTTCCCTGAAGACGGTGGCGGTGTTTTTCTGCTCGACCCCCATGCAGGCGCACAACCCGGCATGAAGGTTCGCTGAGCGATGATTCGCCGCTGATCAGGTCAGGGAGGCTGAGCCATGACCGTTCACCGATCGATCAAGGTCCACTGACATGTTCCGACCCCGCCTGATCGATGCACTGCGTCACTACCGACGTGAAGATCTGGCGGCGGATGTGGGCGCAGGAGTCACGGTCGGCGTGGTGGCCCTGCCTCTTGCGATGGCGTTTGGCATTGCCAGCGGCGTGAGCCCGGAATCGGGGCTGTTCACGGCCATTGTGGCCGGGCTCATCATTTCTGCACTGGGCGGCTCACGGGTTCAGATTGGCGGGCCTGCGGGCGCCTTCGTGGTGCTGCTCTACGCGATTGTCGAGCGCTACGGGCTGGCCAACCTGCTGCTCAGCACGATGTTTGCCGGTGTATTGCTCTTTGCGATGGGCGCGCTGCGCCTGGGGCGACTGATCCGCTTCATTCCCGTCTCGATCGTGATTGGTTTTACCAACGGCATCGCGGTCATCATCGCCTTTCAGCAGGTGCGTGATTTTCTGGGCCTGAGCATCGAACGCATGCCCGCCAATTTTTTCTCGCAGATCCAGACCCTTGCCGCAGCGGCAGGCACCGTGCATCTTCCAGCGGTGCTGCTGGGCATGGCCTCTCTCTTGCTGGTTACGCTCTGGCCCAAGTCCTATCTGCCCAATGACGCTCAATGGCGCAAGGTGCTGGCGCGCATGCCAGGCACGGTGGCCGTATTGGTGCTGGGCGCGCTTGCTGTGCATCTGGGTCTTTCGGTCGAGACCATTGGCAGCCGGTTCGGCGGTATCCCACAGGGCCTGCCCGCTCTGGCCTTCCCGGAGTTCGATTGGAGCACCGCACAGATGCTGGCCGCGCCAACCCTGTCGATTGCTCTGCTCGGGGCGATCGAGTCTTTGCTGTGTGCGAGGGTCGCCGACACCATGACCGGAGATCGCCATGACCCCAACCAGGAACTCATGGCGCAAGGCATTGCCAACATGGCTGCGCCACTTTTTGGCGGCATCGCAGCCACCGGCACGATCGCCCGGACCGTGACCAATGTGCGGGCGGGTGCCCGCACGCCGGTCGCAGGAATCATTCATGCGCTGACCCTGCTTGCCATCCTGATGGTGTTGGCCCCGGTTGCGGGCAACATTCCTCTGGCCAGTCTTGCCGCCATCCTGCTGTACGTGGCCTGGGGCATGGCCGACTGGAAGGCCTTTGGCGAGTTGCATCGGTACTCGCTGAGCTATCGACTGATTCTGCTGTCGACCTTTGTGCTCACGGTGATCTTCGACATCACGGTCGCGGTCGAGGTCGGACTGGTGATGGCGGGGCTCTTTTTCATCCATCGGGTCTCGCGCCTCACCCGACTCGAACCCGTCACGCTCAGCGCCGATCAGGCTCAAACCCCAGCCGGCGGTCGAATCGAACTCTGGCGGGTCTTTGGCTCGCTGTTCTTTGGTTCGGTGGATCGGCTGGAAGTCCTGAGTGCCCCCGGACGCGAAGTGCCTCAGGTGCTGGTGCTCGACATGCATCAGGTGATCAATCTCGACACCAGTGCCCTGGAAGCCCTGCAGGAGCTCCACACGCACCTGCAGCGCCAGGGGGGCCGGCTGCTGATTGCCGAACTCACCGGTCAGCCACTCTCACTGATCCAGCGCTCGGGTTTTCTGGATCAACTGGGGCGCGATGCCCTGTTCGGTCGGCTCGACGAAGCCCTGGCAGCCGCTCGCACCGGAACGCCGGTCGAGCCCGCCCTGGCGGAGTAAACTGCGCGCCAAAGGTCCGCTGAGTAATTGTCATCTGACCCCAGTTTTAAATTGTCATCTGACCCCAATTTTGGTTTGAGTGCCATGTCCAAGCTGCCTGAGCTCTATACGTCCGAGGTGACGCAGTTTCTGAATGCCCTGAAGACCGAGCGTCCGCATCTGGAGCGCTCGCAGCGCGACGGTCGCGCCCTGCTCTGGGACAAGGACCCGACCGAGCCCGAGCAGTCCGCGCGCTGGAAAGCCTCGCGGGTCGCACAAAAGCCCTATCCCTATCAGACGGGCTCCTGACGGCTTGCGGCATGACTGAATCGCCCGCAGGCGCGGAACCGATCGAGCAGACCGCAGGCCAGGGGTCCGGGCCTGATCCGTCCGAGGTCTACACCGTTCTGGCCCGGGTGCATGGGGAGCCACTCAGCCAGCTCCCGCTCGATCTGTACATCCCGCCCGATGCCCTCGAGGTGGTGCTCGAGAGTTTTGAGGGGCCGCTCGACCTGCTGCTCTATCTGATTCGCAAGCAGAACTTCAACATCCTCGATATCCCGATGGCCGAGGTCACGCGGCAGTATCTGGTCTATGTCGAGGAGATCCGTCGCCACAACCTCGAACTCGCCGCCGAATACCTGCTGATGGCCGCGCTGCTGATCGACATCAAGTCGCGTCTGCTGCTGCCGGTCAAGAAAGCCGATACCGACGAAGAGGTGGCTGATCCGCGGGCGGAACTCGCCCGCCGGCTGCTCGAGTACGAGCGCATCAAGCTGGGCGCCCAGCAACTCGATCAGGTACCTCTTCTCGGACGCGATTTTCTGCGCGCCCAGGTCCTGCTGGAGCAAAGCCTGGAGCCGCGCCTGCCGGACGTCGATCTGGTGGATCTGCGCAGTGCCTGGGCTGATGTGCTGCGTCGGGCCCGACTGGTGCAGCACCATCGGATCATGCGCCAGGAACTCTCGGTACGTGAGTTCATGACCCAGGTCCTGCGCACGCTGCAGCACCGACGCTTTGCGGAGTTTCAGGAGATGTTCGATCCGCAACAGGGCGTGCCCGTCGTGGTGGTGACCTTCATCGCCCTGCTCGAGCTCGCCAAGGAATCCCTGATCGAAATCACCCAGGCCGAGGCCTTCGCGCCGATCTACGTGCGATTGGCCTACCAGCCCAGTTGAATCCTGCAGCCGCAGCCAACATGACCCTCGAGGTGGTCCACGAAGCGCCGCTCCAGGCGCTCAATACCTTCGGGGTACCCGCCACCGCAGCCCATCTGATCCGGCTGCATGAGACGCCCGGGCTGGCGCAATTGATCGATGTGCTGCCCACCCTTGCGGCCGACCCGGCCTCGACGCTGATCCTGGGTGGCGGCAGCAACTGGCTGCCGGTGGGCCGCCTCGCCCAGCCCGTCGTGCAGGTCCTGCTGCGAGGACGCCGGCGCCTCGATGAAGCCGGGCTGATCGAGGCATCGGCCGGTGAGTCCTGGGACGATCTGGTGCGCTGGAGCCTCGAACAGGGCCTGGCCGGCCTTGAGAATCTCGCGCTGATTCCGGGCACAGTGGGCGCTGCCCCGATCCAGAACATCGGGGCCTATGGCGTGGAGCTCGCCTCCTGTCTGGAACAGGTTCAGGCGATCCATCTGCTCACGGGACAGACCCGTCGATTCGATCGCACGGAGTGCGCGTTCGGCTATCGGGACAGCCTGTTCAAGCAGGCGGCTGGCGCCAACTGGCTGATCACCTCAGTGCAGCTGCGGCTTGTGCCTGAAGCCCAGGCGCGCCTGCATCTGGACTATGGCGATGTGCGGCACTGGCTTGCCGAGGCCGATATTGCCAATCCGCGAGCAGGCGACGTTGCCCGTGCGGTCAGCGCCATCCGGCGCAGCAAGTTGCCCGACCCTCGAGTGCTTGGCAATGCCGGCAGCTTTTTCAAGAATCCCATCGTGAATGCCGCGCAGGCTCAAGCCCTGCGAGAGGCTCATCCCTCGATGCCGCAGTGGCCGGTTGAGGGTGGCGCAGACAGCGGCCCTCGGGCGTTCAAGCTCGCGGCCGCCTGGCTGATCGATCAGTGCGGCTGGAAAGGCGTGCGCCATGGGCAAGCCGGCGTTCATGCAGCCCATGCCCTGGTGCTCGTCAATCACGGGCAGGCCAGCGGCCACGACATCGTCAGTCTGGCCCGGCAGATTCAGGCCAGCGTGATGGGTCGGTTTGGCGTGATGCTCGAGCCGGAACCCCTCATCGTTGGTGAAGGTCAGTCACTGACGCCGCAATAGCCGGTCGGTCAAAGCGCCCTTGCGACTGGGCACCTCAGACCCATCAGGGTTGCTCGCGGCGGAACATCCAGGTCTGATCGTCTGAGGCCTCGGGATCAAAGGCATAGCCTTCGAGGTTGAAGGCCTTGAGCGCCTCGGGATCGGTGATGCGTCGATCAATCGCGTAGCGGGTCATGAGCCCGCGGGCGCGTTTGGCCGAAAAGCTCACCATCTGCCAGCCCTTGGCCCTGCGCTCCTGAAACAACGGCGTCACCACCCGCGCACCCAGAGCTCGCACATCAACGGCACCAAAGTATTCCTGCGAGGCCAGGTTGACGAGCGCCTGGGCATTGACCTGCTTCATGGCCTTGCGCAAGGCCCGTGCGGGCTTGTCGCCCCACCAGGCATAGAGATCGCGTCCGCGCTCGGTATCGAGTCGGGTGCCCATCTCGAGCCGATACGGCTGCATCGCATCCAGAGGACGCAGCACGCCATACAGGCCGGAAAGAATGCGCAGGTGGGATTCGGCAAAGGCGAGCCCGTCCGCGTCGAGTTCTCGTGCCTTGAGGCCATCGTAGACATCGCCATCAAAGGCCAATACAGCGGCTCGCGCCTGCCCGGGCTTCGGGGTTGGGCGATAGTCCTTGTAGCGCTGCACATTCAGGCTGGCGAGCGACTCGCTCAGATCCATCAGACGCGCGACGCCACCGACATCAAAGGCCCGCATGCGACGCACCAGCGCCTGGGCATCGGTGGCGAATTCCGGTTTCTGGGTCGGCACCTCGAGCACTGGCGACTCGAAGTCCAGGGTCTTGGCAGGAGAGAGCACGATCAGCATGGCCACAATGGTATACGTGCCTCATGCAACTGGTGCTCGATACCCATGTATGGCTCGACTGGCTGGTCTTCGACGGGCCGCAGCACGCGCCCCTGCGCGAGTGGCTGTCGGGTGGCCAGGAGCCGATCATTCTTGCCACCCAGGCCATGCTGACCGAATTCGAGCGCGTCATCGGCCGGCCTCAATTCGCTCTGAGTGCCGAGCGGATTGCGCAGTGCGTGAGCGTTCAGCGCGCGCGGGTCAGACGGGTGATCGACGCGCCCGATTGCCGGCTGCCCTGCAGTGACCCGGATGACCAGTGCTTCATCGACCTGGCCGTGGCGCATGCCGCCGATGCCCTGCTCTCCAGAGACAAGGCGCTCCGGCGGCTGGCGCGCCACGCCCGGCGCCGCTTCGGGGTGCAGGTCCTCACTCCGGAGGCCTTCCTGCTGACGCTCGGGGCCCCCTCAAGACCGTTCAGCAAGACGCAACCCCAGTCTGGCTGACCGAGGCATCCCTCTGCCTATAATCCAGGCATGAACGCCTCCACTCCGAATGCGGCCCTCGCGCCTGCCGCCTCAGCAAACCCATCGCGTGCGGCCACGCCCGCCATGATCTCCAAGTTGCCCCGCGTGGGCACCACCATCTTCACAGTGATGTCGGCGCTTGCGGCCGAGCGCGGTGCAGTCAATCTGGGACAAGGCTTTCCCGACTTCGACTGCGATCCGCGGCTGGTCGATGCGGTTGCCGATGCCATGCGGGCCGGTCACAACCAGTACCCGCCCATGACCGGGTTGCCTGCCCTGCGTCAGGCGATTGCGCGCAAGATCGAAGCCTTGTATGGCCGCAGCTACAACGCCGATACCGAGATCACCATCACGGCCGGTGCCACTCAGGCAATCCTGACGGCCATTCTGGCTGTGGTGCGCGAGGGCGATGAAGTCATCGTGCTCGAACCGGCCTACGACAGCTACATCCCGAACATCCTGCTGGCCGGTGGCACGCCCGTCACGGTATCGCTCACCGCCGACTTTCGCATCGACTGGTCGGCCGTTCAGGCGGCTGTCACCTCGCGCACGCGCGCCATCCTCATCAACTCACCGCACAACCCCAGTGGAACCACACTGGGGCTGGCCGATCTGAGACAGTTGTCTGATCTGGCGCGAGCCCATGATCTGTTCGTCATCTCGGATGAGGTCTATGAACACATGGTGTTCGATGGCCTGCCGCATCAGTCGGTCTGCCGAGTGCCCGAACTGGCCGATCGCAGCTTCGTGATCTCCTCGTTTGGCAAGACCTACCATGTGACGGGCTGGAAGATTGCGTATTGCGCCGCACCGGCTGCAATGTCTGCCGAGTTTCGAAAGGTGCACCAGTTCAACGTTTTCACGGTCAACACACCGGTGCAGCATGGCCTGGCGGCCTTCATGAACGACCCAGCGCCCTATCTCGATCTGCCCGCCTTCTACCAGCACAAGCGTGACCTCTTTCGGACAGGACTCGCCGCCACGCGATTCCGTCTTCTGCCCTGTGAAGGCACCTATTTTCAGGTGGTCGATTACAGCGCCCTGTCGGACTTGCCCGAAGCGGAATTCGCCAAGTGGCTCACCACCGAAATGGGTGTGGCTGCAATTCCGTTGTCAGCCTTCTATGACCAGCCGCGCGAGCAGGGCCTGGTGCGCTTTTGCTTTGCCAAGCGCGATGAGACCCTCAAGCTCGCGCTGGAGCGGCTGGCAAAACTTTGATCGCAGGGCTGCGCATCCCGCCTGATCGCCCGACCGCCCAGTGTTCTTGCGCGCCGGGCCGAGTCACCCTCATCGAACGATGAATCCCCGCAGCAGACTCTTGCCTGGCCAAGCATCGCAGCCCACCCAAAGCCGCGCACTGCGGGGTCGGGTGGCGATCGGGTTGATCAGCCTCGGACTGATCGGCGGTTGCCAGCGGCTGATTCCTCCCAGGAACCTGAAGGCTCCTGATCTTCAGGTGAATGGCCTGCGCATCGAGGGTCTGCACCGTGGAGATGCCCGCATCGCCCTGAACCTGATCGCCAGCAACCCCAATGCGGTTGAACTGCCCCTGTCGCAGGTGCAGTTCGAGATTCGCCTGTTTGGGCAACGGATTGGCAGCGGTCGGGTGGATGAACCCTCGTTTGTCCTGCCCGCGCAAGGCTCGCGAGAGTTGCCACTGACGCTGGATGTATCGGGCTCCGATCTGGGGCGCGCCTTTCGACGTGGGCTGGGCGAGCGCATTGCAGGAAGCAGCGAGGCCCGCAGTGATGAGGCCAGATCGGACTGGCAGATCGTGGGCAGCCTGCGCTGGGGCGACAACCCTCTTGCCTTGGAGTTTCGCAAGCAAGGGCAATTGGGCGGGCGCGACGAACGCCCGACCCGATGAGGTGTGACCCGATGAGGTGTGACCCGATGAGGTTGGGCTCGTGAGCCCAGCAGCAAACCGGCCTTCGCCGGCCAGCCTGCGCTGGGACCTCTTTTGCAGGGTCATCGACAACCTGGGCGACGCCGCCGTGTGCTGGCGTCTGGCCCGCCAGCTGGCGCAGGACCATGGCCAGACCGTCCGGTTGTGGATTGACCAACCCGATGTGCTCGCCCGTCTGGTGCCCGGTGCGCGACCGGGGCGCACCCAGCAGGGCGTGCGCATCGAAGCCTGGCACAGCAACGCTCCCGCGCTGTCGAGCACCCGTCGAGCCGACGTCGCGGATCGGGTCATCGCAGGGTTCGGATGCGAATTGCCGCCCGCGTATCGCAGCGCCATGCGCCAGCGCCGCCCCGTCTGGATCAACCTCGAGTACTTCAGCACCGAGGCCTGGACGCAAGGCAGCCATGGCCTGCCCTCGCCCAAATCCGATGGCCTGATCGAGCACTTCTTTTTTCCAGGGCTCGGACCCCAGACCGGCGGCGTGCTGCGCGAACAGAATCTGCTCATCGAGCGCGAGGCGTTCCAGAGGGATCCCTGGGCACGCAGCGAGTTTCTGGCCAGACTCGGCCTGGCCGTGCAACCCGGCCAGCGGGTCGCATCGCTCTTTGCCTACCCGGATGCCCCCTGGACAAGCCTGCTGGAGGGACTGGCGCACTCGGCTACGCCCTGGACGGTTCTGGTTCCGCAGGGGATCTTGAGCGAGCTGAATGTGAGCGACCTGAAAGTGAGCGAGCTGAAGGTGAGCGAACAGAAGGCCAACGGCTCGCAGGGCAGGCTGACCATCAAGCGCATCCCCTTTCTGCCCCAGGATGATTACGATCGACTGCTCTGGAGTTGCGATCTGAATCTGGTGCGGGGCGAGGACTCCCTGATCCGGGCACTCTGGGCCGCTCGCCCCATGATCTGGCAGGCCTATCCACAGGCCGAAGCCGCTCACCTGCCCAAGGTGGCGGCCTGGCTCGATCACCTGCTCGATGCGGCAGGCACAGGTCCGGTTCAGAACCCGCCGGACGATCGGCTGGACGAGCCCGCCGCGGCCATCAGACAGGCCTGGATGGCCTGGAACTCAGACCCTGACGCGCCACCCGCAGGACCCGCCCTGCAGCGCGCACTCGCTCACGGTGCGCGATGGCAAGCCCTCAGTGTCAGCCTGTGCGAGCGGGAGGCAAGCCTGCCTTCACTTGCGGACCGTCTGCTGGCCTTCATTGAGTCCCGGCTATAATGTTGGGTTTTCCTTTTACGGGTCACTCATCATCATGAAAATCGCCCAGGAACTTCGCCCCGGCAACGTCGTCATGGTTGGCGGAGAGCCGCTGGTCGTGCAGAAGGCCGAGTACAACAAATCGGGCCGCAATGCTGCCGTGGTCAAGATGAAGCTCAAGAACCTGCTCAATGGTTCGAACACCGAGTCGGTCTACAAGGCCGACGAGAAGTTCGATGTGCTCGTTCTGGACCGCAAGGAATGCACCTACTCGTACTTTGCCGAACCCATGTATGTGTTCATGGACACGGAGTACAACCAGTACGAAGTCGAAGCCGAGAGCATGGGCGACGCGGTCAACTACATCGATGACGGCATGCCCTGCGATGTGGTCTTCTACGACGGTCGTGCCATCTCGGTCGAAATGCCGACCAGCGTGGTGCGTGAGGTCGAGTACACCGAGCCCGCCGTCAAGGGCGATACCTCGGGCAAGGTCATGAAGCCCGCTCGCATCAAGCCCACGGGATTCGAGATTCCGGTTCCCGCCTTCGTCGATATCGGTGACAAGATCGAGATCGATACCCGCACGGGCGAGTACCGCAGCCGCGTCAAGTAAGTCGTTCGCGCAGCAGACGATCCACCACCCCAAGCACCGTCTGCGGGGTGGCGGGTTTATCCAGAACCGCGGCACAACCCGCCCAACGCGCCCGCAGCAGCTGCCACCAGCTCGGCTGGCGCGTGAGCAGGATCCAGAAGGGCGCTTGCCCGCCTTGCGGTTGCTCACCGTGGAGTTGGTCACTGTGGGATTGCTCGCCGCTCGGTGACTCCCTCATGGATTGCGCGCGCCCTGGTTGTCGCCACAGGCGTGTTGCCTCGCCATCGGGCAATGCCCAGTCGCTCACCACCATCTCCACCGGCCAGTTGCTGAGCCAGGCCATCGCCTGACCCAGGCTCGCTGCACCCTGCACCTCCCAGCCAGCGGCGGTGAGCCGAGTCATGAGTTGCAGGCGCGCAGCCGTTGAAGCATCCACGACGAGGGCTCGGGGCGCCCTGCCCCAGAGCAGACGCGCATCGATCACCGCCGGGCGTGCAAACAGACGAAGGTCGGCGGCAGGACGGGCGATCTGCCCCGCGACCGCAGCATTGAGCACGCCCAGCAACTGGGTGGCGAACTGGGCAATCAGTACATCGTCGGCGACCCGGCTGGCCGCGCCCCTGCGCCCGACCGTCAGCACGACATGACTGCCCTGGCGCTTGCGCAATACCCGAAGCAATCGCTCGTTGCCTCGGACGGTCATGTCGATCAGGGCAACTTCACAGGTCTCGAGCCTGGAGTCCTCAACGACCTCATAGCTGAACGGATTGTGCCGCGCATGAGCAAAAACGATCTGGGCGACCCGCTGCAGCGCATTCGGCAGGCCGAACGAAGCCACGCGGAAATGAGGCCGCTGGGCACTCGAGGCGTTCAGTGCGATGGAATCCGACAAAAAAGATCTTCCCGTACAACGATTTGGAAAGATTAGTTCAACTATCGCCCGAGGTCAAAACCAGCATCAGATCATTGTCGCGCGCAAAACTCAGCAGAAAGCTCAGCGCCATCGGTTCGATCCGGCCAATCGCGGGGTCGACACGCACGCTGCTGATGCCTGCATGACGTGCGGGGACGGCATAGGGGGAGACCTGCAGGCGGTGATCGCCTCGTTGACCCGCGGGCTGAAAGCTCGACATGACACCGGCCAGCCGATCAGCCCAGTCGCTCGGACGGAAGGTTCTCTGATCGGTGGTGATCCCCACAATCAGGAAGGGCTCATCGGGCACGCCCTGAACCTGGGAGGCCGGAATCAGCGCTGCGTGGGGATCGAAGGCGTCGGACGCCATGCGGACGGAGTTCTCACAGGGGCAACAGCCCGGGGCCGATCCGATTATAGCGATCGGTCGCGCGGGCCTGTCTCGCTACTGTCCTTGAAATCCCCTAGACTCGCGCACTTGTCCAGAGCGGATCGATTCTGCGGAGAGCCAAGCCATGTCCACCGTCAACCCCGTCATGCCCACCTACGCCGCTCAGCCCGTCGCGTTCGAGCGCGGACAGGGCGCCTGGCTGTATGACTTCGAGGGCCGACGCTATCTCGACTGTCTTTCCGGAATCGCAGTCAATACGCTGGGTCACAACCATCCCCGTCTGGTTTCGGCGATCTGTGATCAGGCCTCGAAGATCATCCATTGCAGCAATCTGTTCGAGATCCCGCTGCGTGAGCAACTCGCCCAGGAGCTGGTCGACCTGTCGGGCATGACCAATGTGTTCTTCTGCAATTCCGGGCTGGAGGCGAACGAGGCGGCCATCAAGATCGCCCGCCTTTACGGACACAATCGCGGCATTCACGAACCCGAGATCGTGGTCTACGAAAAGGCCTTCCATGGCCGGTCGCTGGCGACCCTCTCGGCCACCGGCAACGCCAAGGTGCACAAGGGATTCGAGCCGCTGGTGCAGGGGTTTGTGCGGGTGCCGCTCAACGACATCGCGGCACTCGAGCAGGTGGCGGCAACACGCCCCAATGTGACGGCGGTGTTTCTGGAGGCCATTCAGGGCGAAGGCGGCATTCAGCCCGCACGTGCCGAATACCTGCGTCAGGCCCGCGAACTCTGCGACCGCAAGGGCTGGCTGCTCATGATCGACGAAGTGCAGTGCGGCACCGGCCGCACGGGCAAGTGGTTTGCGCATCAGTGGGCCGGGGTCCTGCCTGATGTCATGCCGCTGGCCAAGGGGCTGGCCTCAGGCATTCCGGTCGGTGCGGTGGTCGCCCACGGCGAGGCGGCCAACACCTTCAAACCCGGCAATCACGGCACTACGTTCGGTGGCAATCCGCTGGCCATGCGCGCCGGCCTGACCACTCTGGCGGTCATGAGGGAAGAAGGACTGCTCGACAACGCGGCCAACATGGGACATCTGATCATGGATGGCCTGCGCCGCGAACTGGCCGGACAATCCGGCGTGGTTGAAGTGCGTGGTGCAGGACTGATGATCGGCATCGAGCTTGATCGCCCCTGCGGTGAGGTGGTGGGTCTCGCGCTCGCGCAAGGGCTGGTTCTGAATGTGACCGCAGATTCGGTGGTTCGCCTGTTGCCGCCGCTGATCCTGAATGCCGAACAGGCACAGATGATCGTGGCCACTCTGGCGCCCATCATCAAGCGAGTCCTTGCATGAAGCATTTCCTGCAGCTCACCGATCTGGGTGCCGACGAGATCGCCTATCTGTTCGAGCGCACACGCCTCATCAAGAAGCGCTACAAGAACTACGAGCTCTATCACCCGCTCGCGGATCGCACGCTGGTGATGATCTTTGAGAAACAATCCACCCGCACGCGTCTGTCATTCGAGGCCGGCATGCATCAGCTGGGCGGTGCCGCGGTCTATCTGAACACGCGAGACTCCCAGCTCGGCCGAGGCGAGCCTGTCGAAGACGCTGCGCAGGTCATCTCACGCATGTGCGATCTGGTGATGATCCGCACCTTCGAGCAGAGCATCATCGAGCGATTTGCTGCGAACTCGCGCGTGCCGGTGATCAACGGATTGACCAATGAATATCACCCGTGCCAGGTGCTGGCCGATGTCTACACCTACATCGAGCACCGCGGATCGATTGCCGGCAAGACCGTGGCCTGGGTGGGTGATGCCAACAACATGGCCTACACCTGGATTCAGGCTGCCGGACTGCTCGGCTTCAGGATCCGGGTGTCGACGCCCCCGGGCTACCGAATCGATCCATCACGCATACGCGCCTCTGACGCACAACACCTGGAGACCTTCGAGGATCCGCTGCAGGCCTGTGCCGGGGCCGATCTGGTGACCACCGACGTGTGGACCAGCATGGGCTTTGAAGCAGAAAGTGGCGATCGTCTGGCAGCCTTCGCAGACTGGCAGGTCGACGCCGAGATGATGGCCCAGGCCGCACCCGATGCGGTCTTCATGCACTGCCTGCCCGCACATCGGGGCGAGGAGGTTGCAGCCGAGGTGATCGACGGGCCGCAGTCGGTCGTCTGGGATGAGGCCGAGAACCGGCTGCATGTCCAGAAAGCCCTGATGGAGTACCTCATTCTGGACAAGGTTCAGGGCTGAACCGCTCAGCGACACACGTGAAGCAGGCGCCCCTCACGTGCTGAAGGGGTGACCTTGCCCGCCGCTTCGGTGCCGGCAGCAGCCGACGGCGCGCTTGAACCGCCGCTTGCACTGCCGCTTGCACTGGCTTGAGCCGGCATCCGGGGAACGGGGATGAGCGCGATGGTTCTTCGGGCATGCGTGAGCGCGGCATTGAGCATCCGCGCATCGCTGATCTGACCCCGGACCGGCGCATCCAGATGTTGTTGCAGGCGTGCCCGAACCCGAGGCCAGGCGGGCGACGCAAGAATCTGGTCAAACAGCCCACAGAGCGATTCATGCCACTGCAGACACTGCTGCAGTGATGGCGCCTCAGCCAGCGTCGCGAACCCGTAGCGAGGCAGCAGCTCGCGCAACTCGCGATCGATGACCGGAGCATCGGGACTGAAGAGGGCGAGTATTTCGGAGGCGACCGATTTCTCGACCTGCCCGGTCAGCGCACTGACCGCCTGCAACACGGTTTCGAATGCCTGAGGCGGTTGCTGCCTGAACCGATCGATCAGTTCGAACAGGGCGGGCTCGCACTGACGCAACTTGCCACGCAACCCCAGGTGTCGAGCAAGACGCAACTGAAATGCCGCATCGGTGGACACCCGCGCGGTGGGTAACTGCTGGATCAGCCAGAGCTTCTGTGACAGGTAGGGTGCCGCCCGGCGCATGGCCACCAGGCCCGCAAGCTCGAGTTCGCGCAGCAACCACACCACCTGGGAGGATTCCAGAACCGTCATGACCAAAACTCCTGATGACCGATCGGACCATCATGACGGCGGCTCGAACGGTGCAAAACAGGGAGCGGACGGCAGGCCAGAGCCTGCCGATGGGCGGCGCCGACCGCCCGACGGTCTGAGCTCGGGCGAAGGAAACTCAGGCGGCCAGAGCGCAGTTGGACGGCGCCCAGTTGGACGCAGCTCAGTCGGCCAGAGCGCAGTTGGACGGCGCTGTGGCTGACAAAGCTCTGGCGGACACCACTCAGGCGGGCACGACCTCGACGGGCTCTTCACCCTCGCTGGAGGCCTTGGGCTGCGGACCCGACTCGGCAAATGAGAGCAGCACCTCGCCGGCCGCATTGATGTCCACCGTGACCTTGCCGCCCTGGGTGAGCTTGCCGAACAGCAACTCGTCGGCCAGCGCCTTGCGAATGGTGTCCTGGATCAGTCGCTGCATGGGTCTTGCACCCATCAAGGGGTCAAAGCCCTTGGCTGCCAGGTGCTTGCGCAGCGCATCGGTAAAGAGCGCGTCGACTTTCTTCTCATGCAACTGCTCCTCGAGGGCCATGAGGAACTTGTCGACCACCCGCAGGATGATGTCTTCGTTGAGCGCACCAAACGAGATGATGGAGTCAAGGCGGTTGCGGAACTCGGGCGTGAACAGGCGCTTGATCTCCTGCATTTCGTCGCCCGCCTGCTTGTTGTCGGAAAAGCCGATGGAGCGCTTTTGCAGATCCGCAGCGCCCGCATTGGTGGTCATGATGATGATCACGTTGCGGAAATCGGCCTTGCGTCCGTTGTTGTCGGTGAGCGTGCCGTGATCCATGACCTGCAACAGGATGTTGAAGATGTCGGGATGGGCTTTCTCGATTTCGTCGAGCAACAGCACTGCATGCGGCTTCTTGGTGATGGCCTCGGTGAGCAGGCCGCCCTGATCAAAGCCGACATAACCCGGAGGCGCGCCGATCAGACGCGACACCGCATGCCGCTCCATGTACTCCGACATGTCGAAGCGGATCAGCTCGATACCCATGAGGAAAGCCAGCTGCTTGGCAACCTCGGTCTTGCCCACACCCGTGGGGCCTGAGAAGAGGAAGGATCCAATCGGCTTTTCGGGCTTGCCCAAGCCCGAGCGAGCCATCTTGATGGCACCCGCCAGGGCCTCGATCGCCTTGTCCTGGCCAAACACCACATTGCGCAGATCGCGCTCGAGGTTTTGCAGCTTGCTGCGGTCATCGGACGAGACCGAGGCTGGCGGGATCCGGGCGATCTTGGAAACGATGTCTTCGATCTCGCCCTTGCCGACCACTTTCTTTTGCTTGGACTTGGGCAGGATGCGCTGGGCCGCACCCGCTTCGTCGATGACATCGATGGCCTTGTCGGGCAGATGTCGATCGTTGATGAACTTGGCCGAGAGTTCGGCAGCCGCCGTAAGGGCCGACGAGGAGTACTTGATGCCGTGATGCTCTTCAAAGCGCGACTTCAGGCCGCGCAGAATCTGCACGGTCTGCTCCACCGTCGGTTCGTTGACGTCGATCTTCTGAAAGCGCCGCGACAGGGCATGGTCTTTTTCGAAGATGCCCCGGTATTCGTTGAAGGTGGTGGCACCGATGCACTTGAGCTGGCCGGATGACAGCGCGGGCTTGAGCAGGTTGGACGCATCGAGCGTTCCGCCCGACGCCGAGCCTGCGCCGATCAGGGTGTGGATCTCGTCGATGAACAGCACGGCATTGGGATTGGCCTTGAGCTGCTTGAGCACGGCTTTCAGGCGTTGCTCGAAGTCGCCGCGGTATTTGGTGCCGGCCAGCAGTGCACCCATGTCGAGCGAATAGACCGTGGCCTCGCCGAGCACCTCGGGCACATCACCCTGCGTGACGCGCCACGCCAGGCCCTCGGCAATGGCTGTCTTGCCCACGCCGGCCTCGCCCACGAGCAAGGGATTGTTCTTGCGCCGACGGCAGAGCACCTGAATGACCCGCTCGACTTCGGCTTCGCGGCCGATGAGTGGATCGATACGGCCTTCGCGGGCCGACGCATTGAGGTTGGTGGTGAACTGCTCGAGCGCGCCTTGCTGGCCCTGCTGCTGCTCTTCAGTGGCCTCGGCCGCCTCCTCCTTGGGGGGCTCCTTGGGCTGAGGCGTCTTGGTGATGCCGTGGGAAATGAAATTCACGACATCGAGCCGGGTGATGCCCTGCTGGTGCAGGTAATAGACCGCGTGCGAATCCTTCTCGCCGAAGATGGCCACCAGCACATTGGCACCGGTGACCTCCTTCTTGCCGTTGGAGGTGGACTGCACATGCATGATCGCGCGCTGGATGACGCGCTGAAACCCGAGCGTGGGCTGCGTGTCGATCTCATCGGTTCCGGGCACCACCGGCGTGTTCTCGCGGATGAAATTGCCCAGATTCTTGCGCAGGTCGTCCATGTTGGCTGCGCAGGCCCGCAACACCTCGGCTGCCGAGGGATTGTCGAGCAGGGCGAGCAACAGATGCTCGACCGTGATGAATTCATGACGTTGCTGCCGGGCCTCGACAAAGGCCATGTGCAGGCTGACTTCCAGTTCTTGCGCGATCATGTTTCCTCCATCACGCACTGCAGCGGATGCTGGTGCTGACGTGAATACTCGGTGACTTGCTCGACTTTGCTTGCAGCGACATCGCGCGGGTAGACGCCACATACTCCCCGCCCTTCACGGTGCACCTTCAACATCACCTGAGTCGCCTTTTCGCGACCCATTCCGAAGAATTTCTGCAGCACCTCAACAACGAACTCCATGGGGGTGTAGTCATCATTGAGGAGCATCACCTGAAACATCGGCGGAGGCTTGAGCTTGGCCTCCTGACGTTCAAGGACCTGCGAGGGCGTGTTCTGTGTGGCCATGTGAGTCTCATTCTAGCGACAAGTGATCCCTCCGCAAGGCGTTGAGGCTTGGAAGTTGTGGGGTCTTGTACCGCATTTCACAAGCGACGCCCTTCACACCCTGTTCTGACACGCTCGCTTGACGCCGGCCCCGCTTTCGTCAAAAAATAGCCGAGTGTCGCGGTACGGTTTCCAAACCCGCCGAGGCAACGTTCATAAAACCAATATCGATCCAGGGACGGGCAAGGGTATGGCGACGGGTACAGTCAAGTGGTTCAACGACGCAAAAGGCTTTGGGTTCATTACGCCGGATGACGGCGGAGAAGATCTGTTTGCGCACTTCAGTGCCATCCAGATGAATGGGTTCAAATCCCTCAAGGAAGGCCAGAAGGTGCAATTCGACGTGGTGCAGGGCCCAAAAGGCAAGCAGGCTTCGAATATCACCGCCGGCGCCTGACAGGCACGGCTCACCGAAGGGCAGCACAATCACGCCGGGTTCTCCCGGCGTTTTTGTTTCCGCGCAGTTTTGCGCACAGGCTTTTGTGCAGCCCTCTCGCGTCCCCCTTTCGCGCACGGCCCCCACAGGCGGGGCCTGGCATGCCGCCACGATCGCTGATGGCCTGGCTGCACTGGGCAGCGACGCCCTTCGGGGGTTGAGCCCGGCCGAGGCAGAGCGCAGACTCGCCCGCGACGGCCCCAATGCGCTTGGCGAAACCGTGCAGCCTGCCCTGTGGGAGCGACTCGCCGCCCCCCTCAGGGATCTGGGTGTCCTGTTGCTGCTCGCCGCAGCCGTATTGTCGGCAACACTGGGCGAGTGGCCGGATGCACTGGCGATCGGCCTGATCGTATTGCTCAACGCGGCGGTGTCGATCGCTCAGGCCTGGCGCGCGGATCAGGCTCTGGCGGCGCTTGCAGCCCGGGCTGCGCCCATGGCCCGGGCCGTGAGGGATGCCCAGGTCTGCGTCCTTCCCGCCCGCCAGCTGGTGGTGGGTGATCTGATCCAAATCGAGGCCGGACAACAGCTGCCGGCTGATGTCCGATGGATCGAGTGCAAAGGCCTGCAGATCGATGAATCGGCGCTGACCGGTGAATCGGGAGCCATTCTGAAGCTCAGTGCCCCGCCCCTGCCCGCGCAGACTCCGCTGGCCGACCGGACCACACTTGGCCATGCGGGCACGCTCGCCCTGACAGGCCATGGCACAGGACTGGTCGTGGCCACCGGGATGTCGACCGAAGTGGGTCGAATTGCCGGCCTGCTGGGCGAAACGCAGCGCCCAGCCACCCCATTGCAGCAGCGACTGACACACCTGGCCCGACAGCTCGCCGTGGGCGTGGTGCTGCTGTGCCTGGCGCTGGTGGTGCTCGGACTGATGCGCGGACAGCCACTGCTGCCCTTGTTGACACTGGCAGTCAGTCTGGCCGTAGCCGCCATTCCCGAGGCCTTGCCGGCCGCAATGACCGTCCTGCTGAGCCTCGGCGCGCATCGCATGGCGCAGGCCCAGGCACTGGTGCGAAGGCTGTCGGCCATGGAGGTGCTGGGTGCGGTTGATGTGATCTGCACCGACAAGACCGGCACCCTGACTGCCAATCAGATGGCTGTGAACGATTACTGGTGCGCGGGCTCGCCTCAAGTGCTCTGGCAGGCCGTCTTGCTGAACAACGATGCACGGTCGTCTGACCTCGAGCGCGAGATTCCGGCATCGCCTGCGCCTGATCCATCGTGTGAAACGGTCGGGGTTCACCCGGCGCAGCCCCCTGCTGATCCCACCGAAATCGCGCTTCTGAAGGCGGCGCTCGAGGCGGGTCTGGATCAGGATGAACTGATCAGACGCTGGCCGCGGGTGGACGAACGGGTCTTCGATTCCCAACGCAAGCGCATGAGTACCCTGCATGCCGAGCGCGGGCCCGGTTTGCAACCGGTCAGCTCGTGGTTGCAAATCACCAAGGGGGCGCCCGAGAGCATCATTCCGCTGTGTACCCAGGTCCTTGGCGCTCAGGGGATGGACCCGACGCAGGCCCTGCAGCACGCCGAAGCCATGGCCCGCCGGGGCCTGCGGGTCCTCGCGGTCGCCCAGCGTCTGCGCGATACGGTCGCCATCGAGGAAGAGGCCCTCGGCCTGATCGGACTGGTCGGCCTGATGGATCCGCCCCGGCCGGGGGCCCGCGAGGCCATTGCCGAATGCCTGGCAGCAGGCATCACGCCCATCATGATCACGGGGGATCATCCTGCGACCGCGCAGGCCGTTGCTGTGGCACTTGGCATGAGCAAGCCCGATGCGCCGGTACTGACCGGCCTGCAGCTCGACGCGCTGGACGACGAGGAGCTGCAGGAGGCGCTCGATACCGTACGGGTGTTTGCCCGGGTCAGTCCGGAACACAAACTGCGGCTCGTGCAGGCGCTGCAGTCCGGCGGCGCACGTGTGGCCATGACCGGTGATGGTGTCAACGATGCGCCTGCGCTGCAACGCGCCGATATCGGGGTGGCCATGGGCCGCTCCGGTACCGATGTGGCCCGCCAGGCCTCGGCGCTCGTGCTGCTGGACGATCATTTCGCCACCATCGTGCTTGCCATCCGGGAAGGTCGCCGCATTCAGGCCAACCTGCATCGGTTTCTCACCTTCGTGCTCAGCGGCAATGCCACCGAACTCATCGCCATCGGCCTGGCGCCGCTGGTGGGCCTGCCCGTGCTGCTGTGGCCCGTTCAGATCCTGTGGATCAATCTGGTCACCGACGGTCTGCCCGGACTGGCCCTGGCCAGTGAGCGTGGCAGCGCCGATCTCATGCGGCATGAGACGAGCCATGCCAGTGATCCGGTTCTGGGCCCTGCCTTCTGGCGACAGGTGCTGTTGTTTGGAGCGAGCGGCGGCGTGGGCGTACTGGCCCTGCAGGCCTGGGCAACCGAACATCACGCGGCGCAGGCAGGCACCATGGTCTTCACGGCGATCACGCTGGCGCAGCTACTGGTCGTGATGGCCCTGCGCTCCGAGCGTCAGGCGATCTGGCGCATGGCGCCCTGGGGCAACCCTGCGCTGCTGTTGACTGTCGGGTTGAGCCTTGCGCTTCATGCCGCCATCGTCCAGTCCCCCGGACTGCAAGGCGTGTTTCATACCGTGCCGCTCAATGGCCTGCAGTGGGGCCTGTGCGCCCTGCCGGCGCTCGGCATGTTGCTGGTGGTGGAAATACGCAAGGCCTGGCGGGCGTCAGCTTGATGCCGTCACGCAATCGTCATCATCCCCAGCTACCCTGTGGAGTTATTTTGCAGAGCAATCCGGATCATGAGAATCGGAATCAATGGCATGGGCCGTATCGGGCGACTCGCCCTGCGTGCCGCATTGGGTGCAGCCGAGCGCCCGTCTGACGACCCCCGCGGCAATAACCGGCTTGAGGTGGTTCACCTCAATGAACTGCAGGGTGGCGTGGCCGCCACGGCCCACCTGATTGAATTCGACAGCGTTCAGGGCCGATGGCGTGAACGCATCGGTGTTGATGGGACCGAGAGCCTCACGATTGGTCGCCATCAGCTCTCGTTTTCGGGCCACGACAAACCAGGCGCCATTCCCTGGGGTGACCTGGGTGTGGATGTGGTGCTCGAATGCACCGGCAAGTTCCTGACCCCAGACACCCTGCAAGGTCATCTGGATCAGGGCGCCCGCCGGGTCATCGTAGCCGCGCCGGTCAAGGTGGGCGATGTCCTGAATGTCGTGATCGGCGTCAATGAGCACCAGTACGAGCCGAGCCGGCATCGCATCGTGACCGCAGCCTCATGCACCACGAACTGCCTGGCCCCGGTCGTCAAGGTGGTTCACGAGGCACTCGGTATCCGCCACGGCCAGATCACGACGATTCATGATCCGACCAATACCAACCGCGTGGTCGATGCGCCTCACAAGGATCTCCGACGCGCCCGCAGCGCTCTGCTGAGCCTCGCCCCGACTACCACGGGCAGCGCCACGGCCATCGCCCTCATCTATCCCGAACTCAAGGGCAAGCTCAACGGTCACGCGGTTCGGGCACCGGTGCTCAATGCATCGCTCACCGACTGCGTTTTCGAGCTGCGTCAGTCCACTACAGCCGAGGCGGTCAACGACCTGTTTCGTGAGGCTGCGGGCGGTTCTCTCGCCGGCATCCTGGGCTTTGAAGACCGCCCGCTGGTCAGCGCAGACTATGCCCGCGACACCCGCAGCGCGATCGTTGATGGCCCGTCCACGCTGGTCACCGATGGCACGCTGCTCAAGGTCTATGCCTGGTACGACAACGAGATGGGCTATGCCTGCCGCATGGTGGATCTGGCCTGTCATCTGCAGTCGCAGGGGCTCTGAGGCCGGTCAGGTGAATCGATGACGATCCCTTCGACAACCGCCCTGGTCGGTTCAGGCAACCGCAACTACGCGATCGTCACGAGCGCGTACTGGGGTTTCACCCTGACCGACGGTGCGCTGCGCATGCTGGTGCTGTTGCACTTCTACAGCCTGGGCTACTCCCCTTTCACGCTGGCCTTCCTGTTTCTGCTCTACGAAGCCATGGGCGTGGTGGCGAACCTGGTGGGGGGCTGGCTGGCCACCCGCTATGGCATTGCGCGCATGCTGGTGGTCGGGCTTGCAACCCAGATCCTGGGCTTTTTGCTGCTGTCGGCGCTTTCCCCCACCTGGAGTGCAATGGCTGCGGTGGCCTGGGTGATGGTGGCGCAAGGGGTGTGCGGCGTGGCCAAGGACCTGACCAAGACCGCGAGCAAATCCGCCATCAAGCTCACCGCGGGCAGTGCCTCCGGGCGCCTGTTCAAGTGGGTCGCGTTCTTTACCGGCAGCAAGAACGCCATGAAGGGCGTCGGCTTCTTTCTGGGCGGTGTTCTGCTCCAGGCGCTGGGCTTTCAGCAGGCCCTGTGGGCGCTGGCTGCAGCGCTCGCGCTGGTCCTTGTGGCAGTACTCGTCTGTGTGCCGCCCTTGATGGGCAAGAGCCGCGCGTCATCGTCTGCTCGCGAACTCTTTGCACGCAACACGGGCATCAATCTCCTGGCCGCGGCACGCGTGCTGCTCTTCGGTGCGCGCGATGTCTGGTTCGTGGTGGGCGTACCGGTCTTTCTGTATTCGGCGGGCTGGAGCTTTGCGATGGTGGGTGCCTTTCTGGCGCTGTGGACCATCGGCTATGGCGTGGTCCAGGCGCTGGCCCCGGGGCTGGTTCGGCGCAGCCCCGATGGGCTGAGCACTGAAGTGCCCGCAGCACGCTGGTGGTCGGGCGCACTGGCCGTGGTGCCCATCGCACTGGCCGCGCTGGCCTGGTGGCAGGTCGATCCCCTGGAGTGGATCGTGGTGGCGGGCCTGGCGGTGTTCGGCGTGGCGTTTGCCGTCAACTCGTCGGTCCACTCCTATCTGGTCCTGGCCTACGCAGGGTCCGAGAAGGCCGCAGAAGACGTTGGCTTTTATTACGCGGCCAATGCGCTGGGCCGATTCATCGGCACGCTGCTGTCAGGTCTGCTCTACCAGTGGGGGGGGCTTGTCGCGGCGCTCGCCGGCTCAGCGGTCATGCTGGTGCTGTGCGCCGTGATCACGCTGCGCTTACCCACGCGCAAGCCGGATGCACTGCCAAGCCCCGCTACGGTGTGAAGCGAGGCTCGGCACTGCGGGGCCGATCACATGTGATCGATCATCACCTGACCGAAGCCCGAGCACGACACCTGGGTTGCACCTTCCATGAGGCGCGCGAAGTCGTACGTGACCTTCTTGCTCAGGATGGACTTCTCCATCGACGAGATGATCAGATCGGCGGCTTCGGTCCAGCCCATATGGCGCAGCATCATCTCGGCCGAGAGAATCTCGGAGCCCGGGTTGACGTAATCCTTGCCCGCATACTTGGGCGCTGTGCCGTGCGTGGCCTCGAACATGGCAACCGAATCCGACAGGTTGGCGCCCGGCGCAATACCAATGCCGCCGACCTGAGCGGCCAGCGCGTCGGACACATAGTCGCCATTGAGGTTCAGGGTGGCGATCACTGAATATTCCGCAGGACGCAGCAGGATCTGCTGCAGGAAGGCGTCGGCGATCGCGTCCTTGACGATGATCTCCTTGCCGGTCTTGGGATTCTTGAAGCTGCACCAGGGGCCGCCATCGATCAGCTGGGCACCGAACTCCTTCTGGGCCAGCTCATAGCCCCAGTCGCGGAATCCGCCCTCGGTGTACTTCATGATGTTGCCCTTGTGCACCAGGGTCAGGCTGGGCTTGTCGTTGTCGATGGTGTACTGGATGGCCTTGCGCACCAGGCGCTCGGTGCCCTCGCGCGAGACCGGCTTGACGCCAATGCCTGAGGTTTCGGGGAAGCGGATCTTCTTGACGCCCATCTCTTCGCGCAAGAACTTGATGAGTTTCTTTGCGCCTTCGGACTCGGCCTGCCACTCGATGCCGGCGTAGATGTCCTCGGAGTTCTCGCGGAAGATGACCATGTTGGTCTTCTCGGGCTCGCGCACCGGCGAGGGCACACCCTTGAAATACTGGATCGGGCGCAGGCAGACGTAGAGGTCGAGCTCCTGGCGCAGCGCCACGTTCAGTGACCGGATGCCCCCGCCCACTGGCGTGGTCAGCGGACCCTTGATGGACACCACGTACTCCTTGAGCACTTGCAGGGTTTCTTCGGGCAACCAGACATCCGGACCGTAAACCCGGGTCGATTTTTCGCCCGCGTAGATCTCCATCCAGTGGATCTTGCGCTTGCCGCCATAGGACTTGGCCACGGCCGCCTCAACCACCTTGATCATGACCGGGGTGATGTCAAACCCGGTGCCGTCGCCCTCGATGTAGGGGATGATGGGCTGATCCGGAACCGACAGCGAATAGTCGGCGTTGACCGTGATCTTCTCGCCCGCAGCGGGCACCTTGATGTGCTGATACATGGACGTCATCTCCCTGGGTGCGCGTCTTGGGCGCGGTGTGAAGATGGGATTATAGAGGCTTGACTCACTCATCGAGCAACGCCATGAAATCCGCCCTGCGTCACCTCCGATGCGCGCCATCGGGCTCGGTCCTGATCGAGACTACGCATCGACAGCCTGTCCTGACCCTGAGGCGCATGACGGTCGTCCGTGCGGGCCGCACCCTTGGCCAACGACTGCGTTCGATGGGCGGGGCGGTCGCAAGCGCATTGCTGATTGCGCTGGCACTCACGAGTCGACCGGCGCTTGCCCAGGCCGATTTGCCCGTGCCTCAGCCCCGCCTGCCCGTGGTCGAGCTCACGGCCGGATTGCATCTGATCCGTGCGGAACTCGCCGAAGAGCCCGGCACGCGGGCCCGTGGTCTGATGATGCGTGAAAAACTCGGCAACAACGAAGGCATGCTCTTCGTGTTTCCAGAGAAAGCCGGACACTGCTTCTGGATGCGCAATACCCTGATCGCGCTGTCGATTGCCTTCCTCGACGAGGACGGCACCATCGTGAACATTGCCGACATGAACCCGCGCAGCGAGCAAAGCCACTGCCCTGCACGCCACATCCGATTTGCACTCGAAATGGAACGGGGA
>JBKCEY010000063.1:0-582 GCA_046304115.1 Burkholderiales bacterium
GAGGATTTTCCGGCACCTGCCCCAGGAGACAACCGTCGATCAGCCCTGTACCGATTGTCTGAAGACGACGACCATCGGTTTGCACTCTATGCCAATGCCTCGCACGGCGGCTATGGCACCCCGGCGCATGACCACAGCACCTGGGCCGTCATCGTCGGCATCACGGGCGAGGAGCTCAATCGTTTCTATGATCGAAGCGAGAGTGGAGGCATCACGGAGAAGGGCTCATTCACCGTGCGCGCGGGCAGTGGCGTGGCCTTCATGCCCTCAGACCTGCACTCGATCCACATCGACGCGCCGCTGATCAATTTCCATATGTACGGCCTGGGGCTCGAGCAGTTGCACCGGCGGCAGTACTACAAACCCGCAGAGAACACCTGGGCGGTGTTTCCGCCGCATTCGGATATCCGAGAGGCGCGTTGAGCACTGCCCAGCCTGGCGCGGGCGTGCAACGGCCAAGACCGGGCAAATCATTCCAGGCGCGAGTGCGCGGAATGTTTGCAGTGAGATTCGTCATGAAGTCCGGCCCTGGGTCCGACCGCCGCAAACGACTACTGCTCCTGAACCTCCACCCCAGCGATC
>JBKCEY010000064.1:0-2987 GCA_046304115.1 Burkholderiales bacterium
GTGCTGGCCGACGCAACGCGCAGAGCCTTTGAACTTCGCCTTCAGCGACCCGGAGGGCGGTCAACCCGACGAGCCCTGCAAACCTCGCCTGAGCTGTGGCAATGGGATCTTGACCACACCCGCGTCCTGGCCCGTCGCCTGGCGCAAGCCCTGCGCAAGCGCAAGCCCGCATTGAGCCCGGCCCGGGCTGAACTGATCGCCATGACGAGCCTGACCCTGACGATTTCGCTGTTCGATCTGGCCAACCTCGAACCCAGGCGCGAGAAAGCCATCCTCGAGGAAATCATCGCAGCGCGAAATGCCTACCTGACCCTCTATCTGGACTGATTTTTCTGCCTTCGGATTGCTGACAGTCTGAACCACCTTTGCCCGGCATCGAGCCCAGCGAGCCTTCACCATGAGTCACTCCCGCCCCTCCTACGACCACGGCACCTCCGATCGCAAACTGATCGGCGAGACTATTGGCAGTGCCTTTGACCGCACGGTCGCGCAACACGGCAATCGCGAAGCCCTGGTGGTGATCCACCAGCAGGTTCGATGGACCTGGTCGCAACTGGCCGAGCGCGTTGAGGCCCTGGCGGCCGGTCTGCTGGCGTTGGGTCTGGAGCCCGGTGATCGGGTCGGCATCTGGGCGCCCAATTGCTCCGAATGGACGCTGACGCAGTTCGCCACGGCCAAGGCCGGGCTGATTCTGGTCAATATCAATCCGGCCTATCGTCGCGCTGAACTCGACTATGCGCTCAACAAGGTCGAGTGCAAGGCGCTCATCCTGGCGCCCGCCCTCAAGACCAGTGACTATCTGGCCATCTTGAATGATCTCGCGCCCGAACTGGCCTCAGCGCCGCTCGGCGCACTGCATTCGGCCACCCTGCCTCATCTGCGTCATGTGGTTCGTCTGGGCAGCGATCGAACCCCAGGCATGCGCAACTTCGATGAACTGCTCGCTTTGGGCGGCTCCGCCGAGCGCGCCCGCATCAGCGCACTCGCACAGACCCTGCAGTTCGATGACCCAATCAACATCCAGTTCACCTCGGGCACCACGGGATTTCCAAAAGGCGCCACCCTCACCCACCAGAACATCCTGAACAACGGCTACTTTGTGGCCGAGGCCATCCGCCTGACCGAAACGGACAGGCTGTGCATTCCGGTCCCGCTCTATCACTGCTTTGGCATGGTCATGGGCAACCTGGGCTGCATGACACACGGCGCCACCATGGTTTATCCAGCCGATGCCTTCGACCCGCTGTCGGTCCTGCACACCGTGCAGGCCGAGCGGTGTACCGGGCTCTATGGTGTGCCCACCATGTTCATTGCCGAACTCGATCATCCGCGCTTTGGCGAATTTGATCTGTCGAGCCTGCGTACCGGCATCATGGCCGGATCACCGTGTCCGATCGAAGTCATGAAGCGGGTGCAGGCCCAGATGAACATGACCGAGGTCACCATCGCCTATGGCATGACCGAGACCTCCCCCGTCTCAACCCAGAGCTCTACCGACGATCCGCTCGAGCGGCGTGTGGCCACGGTCGGCCGCGTGCAGCCGCACATTGAGGTCAAGATCGTGGACACCGAGGGCCGGATCGTGCCGCGCGGTGTGACGGGCGAGTTCTGTACCCGGGGCTATTCGGTCATGCGTGGCTACTGGAACGACCCCGAAAAAACAGCCGAAGCGGTCGATGCCGGAGGCTGGATGCATACCGGGGATCTGGCCATCATGGACGACGAAGGCTATGTGAACATCGTCGGGCGTCTGAAGGACATGGTCATCCGTGGCGGAGAGAACATCTACCCGCGCGAGATCGAGGAGTTTCTGTACCGTCATCCCAAGGTTCAGGATGTCCAGGTGGTGGGCGTGCCCGATGTGAAGTACGGCGAGGAGCTTTGCGCCTGGATCAAGCTGCGCGATGGCGAAGCAGCGACAGCGGATGAGATCCGTGAGTTCTGCAAGGGCCAGATTGCGCACTACAAGGTGCCTCGCCACATCAAATTCGTGACTGAATACCCGATGACCATCACGGGCAAGATCCAGAAATACCTGATGCGGCAGCAGACCATCGAAGAACTCGGACTGGCCGAGCTGAAAACCGCCTGATCAGTCTTTTGCCGAGGCATCAGGCGTTTATCAGGCGACACGGTCCTCGAAGGGGACGATTGCGCCCCCTTTGCAAACTGCAAACTCGACAAACCCGCACTCCAAACGCGAAAAGCGTGACAGGGTTCTCATAGCGCGCGAAGGCACGGGCGCTACATTGCCCGTGCCATGTCTGATACCGAAAAAATCGCGTCAATCCTGAGGGCTGCGGGCGAACTGCTCGATGACTCGGGCTATGAGGCTGTTGGAACCACGGAGATCGCCCGCCAGGCGGGTGTGAGCACTGCGACCCTCTATCGGCACTTCGAGGACAAGCACCAGATTCTGGAGCGTCTGCTCAAGGACCTCCATGAAGGACACAGCGCCGCGGCACGTGCGGTATTCCGGCAACTCGAGCAGCAGGCTGACTGGCGTGCCGCCATTGAGAGCATGATCCGGCAGACCTATGACCTGCGCCTCGCACAGCCCGGGGGCCGCATTGCGCGTCGCACACTGCATGCCTCGCCGCTTCTGCGCAAATGGGACCGCGAACAGGAACTTTCTCTGGCCCGGCGTCTGGGCCAGGCCCTGCGCAAGCGCGCGCCGGCGCTTTCAGCCGATTGCGTGCAGCACATTGCGCTCACGACGCTGGCGGCTGTGATGGCCCTGCTCGACATGGCCTGCGCCGACTCCCGTCGCGCCCGCAAGCTGGTCGATGAGGCCGTGACCCTCGCGCAACGCTACCTGGCGCCTCACCTCGACACACGCTTGCCGCAGTCGGCCTGAACAGGCCACACGCCGGGTCATTCAGGCTGCGGGCTGCGCCACAGCGTCAACCGCGCGGCCCGCTGTGTCCTCAGTGACTCAGAACGAGCGCGGCATGCCGAGTACATGCTCGGCGATGTAGGAATAGATC
>JBKCEY010000065.1:0-4200 GCA_046304115.1 Burkholderiales bacterium
GTCACATCGAGGCCCGCAGCCTTGTAGTAGCCCTTGGGGCCTGCAGCCAGAAAGAGGGCGGCCGGGCCTTCGAAGCGCCAGTCGAGCTGGAACTTGATCGGGGTCTGGGCCGAGGCGGGCAGGCTCGCGAGCGCGCCGGTGGCGGTCAGTGCACCGATCAGGGTGCGACGCAGAAGATTCAGAGGTTTCATGGCGTGACTCGTAGCAGGGAGGTGGTGGTCGGGAAGGCACTCCTGAATCGGGCATCGAGGCGATCGACCCAGGTCTGTTTGAGCGCAGCCGGTGCAAAGCTCGCCTCAAGGCTGTTGCGCAGCAGGGTGTAGGCCTGCTCGACGCCCAGCGAAGGATGGGCCAGGAACAGGGCACGGAAATTGGTGTTGAGGTAGCCGCCAAAATAAGCCGGGTCGTCGCTGTTGACATTGACCTTGAGCCCGGCTTGCAGCATCGCAGGCAAGGGATGCGCCGCCATGTCGGGCACGACGCACAGCCGCACATTGGACAGCGGGCAGACCGTGAGGGGTATGCCCTCGCGGGCCAGACGCTGAACGAGCACCGGGTCTTCGAGGCTGCGCACGCCATGATCGATGCGTGCCACGCCCAGGCTGTCGAGCGCCGAGGTCACATAGGCGGCCGGCCCCTCTTCACCCGCATGCGCCACGCAGTGCAGGCCGAGTTCATGCGCACGCCGATAGAGGCGCTCAAATTTCTCGGGTGGGTGGCCCCGCTCGCTCGAGTCCAGTCCCAGGCCGATGAAGTGCTCGCGATACGGCAATGCACTCTCGAGGGTTTGCAGTCCTTCGTCTTCGCTCAGGTGCCTGAGTACGCACAGGATGAGCTCGGCATGCAGATCAAGGTCCTGCTTGGCCCGATCACAGGCCGATCGCAGTCCCCGGATCACGGTGCCGATCTCAATGCCCCGAGCGGTATGGGTCTGCGGATCAAAAAAGATTTCGGCGCACACGATGCCATCGGCTGCTGCGCGTTGCAGGTAGGCCCAGGCCAGGTCGTGAAAATCCTGCTCGTGAATGAGCACGCTCGCCGCGGCGTAGTAGAGGTCAAGGAAACTCTGCAGGTCGGTGAAGGCATAGGCCTGTCGCAGCACCTCGACACTCGGATAGGGCAGCCGCACCCCATTGCGCTGTGCCAACGCAAAGATGAGCTCGGGCTCGAGTGTGCCCTCGATATGCAGGTGCAGCTCAGCCTTGGGGCTGGCTTCGATGAGGTTGATCAGGGCTTCCCGCTCGGCCGAGGTTGCCCGCACAGCGACCCCGCCGGCTTCGGCGGAGGTCGCTGCGCTCATCGCGCGGTGCGTGCGATGCACGATCGCGTGCGGGTCAGATGCAGGTCAGACCTGAGCCCGGCGGTTACTTGCCGCCCGGGATCTTGCCTTCGACGCCTTTGACGTAGAAGTTCACGCCACCCAGGACCTTGTCGTCAGCCACGGCGTCCTTGGCGAGCACTTCCTTGCCATCCTGGCCCACGACCGGGCCTTTCCAGATGGCGAGGCTGCCGTCTTTCAGGCCCGCCTTGATGCCGTCAACCTTTTTCTTGACGTCTTCAGGCACATCGTCGGCGACTGAAACCATGTCGATGGCGCCTTCCTTGTGACCCCACCAGACGCTGCCGGTCTGCCAGGTGCCTTCGAGTGCATCGCGCGTGGCTTTGATGTAGTAAGGCGCCCAGTTGATGATGGCCGAACCCAGGTGAGCCTTGGGACCGTAGGCCGTCATGTCGGAATCCCAGCCAAAGGCCCGTTTGCCCATCTTCTCAGCGGTTTGCAGCACGGCTGAAGAATCGGTGTTCTGGAAAAGAATGTCGGCGCCGCCATTGATCAGGGCGGTGGCGGCTTCGGTTTCCTTGGGCGGGTTGAACCACTCGTTGACCCAGACCACCTTGGTCTTGATCTTCGGGTTCACGCTTTGCGCGCCCATCGTGAAGGAGTTGATGTTGCGGATTACTTCAGGAATGGGAATCGATGCCACGACCCCCAGGGTGTTGGTCTTGGTCATGGCCCCGGCGATCACGCCAGCCATGTAGGCGCCCTCGTAGGTGCGGCTGTCGTAGGTGCGCATGTTGGGGGCGGTCTTGTAGCCCGTGGCATGTTCAAAGCGCACATTCGGATTGTCGGCTGCCACCTTGAGCATGGGCTCCATGTAGCCAAAGGTGGTGCCAAAGATGAGCTTGTTGCCCTGGCCGGCCATGTCGCGGATCACCCGCTCGGCATCAGCGCTTTCAGGCACTTTCTCAACGAAGGTGGTCACCACCTTGTCGCCGAATTCCTTTTCGATGGCCTTGCGACCATTGTCATGCGCGAAGGTCCAGCCGCCATCGCCCACAGGCCCCACGTAAGCAAAGGCAATCTTGAGCGGCTCGGGCTTGGGCGCCTCTGCGGGAGCGGCGGGTGCCGCGGCCTTCGGAGCCTCTTCTTTCTTGCCGCAGGCCACGAGTGCCGCGGCCGCCAGTGCGGTCAGGGCGGCGTTGCGAAGCCAGGAGCGTTTGGTCAGCAGGGTCATGAAATCCTCTTCAAAGGGAAAGTCAGGAGGGAGGTGTGGCAAACGAAGATGCAACCATGCCGACCGCGCCGGGCCGCCGGTTCGGGGATTAACTCCCCGGTGTGAAGGGCTTGCCCAGAGACGCAGGCATGTTGACGCGGATCCACTGGGGATTTCGCGAGATTAAAGCCAGAACGACGATTGTTGAAACATAAGGCAGCATATTCAGAAACTGGCTGGGCACCTGCACACCGGAACTCTGCAGATGAAACTGCAACATCGTGACCCCACCGAACAGATAGGCACCAAGCAACACCCGTGCCGGGCGCCAGGTGGCAAAGGTGGTCAGCGCCAGCGCGATCCAGCCCTTGCCGGCCACCATGCCTTCAACCCACAGCGGCGTGTAGATCACGGACAGATACGCGCCCGCCAGCCCGCACAGGCTGCCGCCCGCAATCACCGCGCCCATGCGGATACGACGGACCGGATAGCCCAGGGCGTGCGCCGATTCGGGGGATTCTCCCACCGCGCGCAGCACCAATCCGGTGCGTGTGCGCCCCAACCAGAGGATCAGCGCAATCGTCAGTGCGACCGTGAGATACACCATGGGGTGCTGTCGAAACAGCGCCGGACCCACAAAGGGCAGGTCGGCCAGGCCTGCAATCGCGAACTGCGCGCGCTCGGGTAATTTGGCCTGCACATAGCCGATTCCGGCGAAAGCTGCTAAACCCGCGCCAAAGAGGCTGAGCGCGAGCCCGGTGGCATAGGCATTGGTGTTGAGCCAGACCACCAGCACCCCGAACACCGCCGCCAGGGCTGCGCCCGCTGCCATACCCGCAGCAAAGCCCGCGATATCGCTGCCGGTATGAACGACCGCTGCAAAGCCGGCAATGGCTGAAACCAGCATCATGCCTTCGGCGCCCAGATTCACGACGCCGGCTTTTTCATTGATGAGCAGCCCCAACGCGGCGATGGCCAGCACGGTGCCGGCGTTGAGGGCGGCGGCGAGCAGCAGTGCGATCGGTTCCATCAGGTGTTCTCGCTGACGGCTGGGCGCGCGGCGGGCAGAGCCGCCTGGCGCGACCGCTTGAGCCTCTGATTGATCAGGGTGTCGCAGGCGAGCAGGCTGAAGAGCAATAGACCCTGAAACACGCCCGTGATGGACTTGGGCAGGCCCATGCGCGACTGCGCCAGTTCGCCTCCGATATAGAACATGCTCAGCAACACGGCCGAGAACACCACGCCCACCGGATGCAGGCGACCCACGAAGGCGACGATGATGGCTGCAAAACCGTAACCGGCGGGCACGTAGGGCGTGAGCTGGCCGATGGGACCGGCCACCTCCAGGGCGCCGGCCAGCCCTGCCGCGCCGCCCGACACCAGCAATGCGACCCACAGCGCCCGTCGCGATGAATAGCCGGCATAGCGGGCCGCCGCCGGTGCGAGTCCGCCCACCTGCTGCGCGAATCCCGCCCGACTGCGAAACAGGTAGATCCACATCAGGGCCGCTCCCAGCAGCGCGATCAGGAGCCCGATGTGCATGCGTGTGCCCGTCCACAGTCGCGGAATCTGGGTCACCTTCTCGAAGGTGCGGGTCTGCGGAAAGTTGAAGCCCGCCGGGTCTTTCCAGGGACCATAGACCAGGTAGCTCAGCGCCATGTCGGCCACATAGACCAGCATCAGGCTCACCAGAATCTCGTTGGCATGA
>JBKCEY010000066.1:0-3510 GCA_046304115.1 Burkholderiales bacterium
GGGTGTGCCAGGCGGTGCGCAGCGAAGCCTTCTCGCCGGCGCTGTTCGCTGCCCTGTGCAGCCCGAACTTCCTCGTGGCCGTGCGGCGCATCGCCCGCTACAAGGCGCTGGTAGCGCCCATGCACCTCAGGGTGTCGGACGATGCCGAGGGGATGACGCTTGATCTGGACTGGCCTGACACGGCCCACCAGCCCCCGTCCTCACTTGCGGTGACCGAGCTGTTGTTCTTCGTGACCCTGGCGCGCATGGGCACGCGTGAACCCTTGCGCCCGCTCTGGCTCAGTACCCCTGAGCCGCCGAGCCCTGCGGCGGCCTATTCGGAATTCTTGGGCGTGGACATCCGCCCCGGGTCACGTCACCAGATCTGCTTTTCTTCTGAAGATGCTCGGCGTCCGTTCCTGACCACGAACGAGAGCCTGTGGGAGTCCTTCGAGCCCCGCCTGCGCACGCGCCTGGCGGAGTTGGATGCCGAGCTGACGATTGGGCATCGCGTGCGCGCAGCTCTGCTGGAGGCGCTTCCCAGCGGGCAAGGCGACATGGACGCCGTATCCCGAAAGCTGATGATGAGCCGCCGCACCTTGCAGCGTCATCTGGACGCCGAGGGCCTGACCTTCGCAGGGCTTCTGAGGGAGACCAGGCTTGCGCTGGCCCAGCACTACCTGGGCAACACCCGGCTCCCCGCCGCCGAGATCGCCTTCCTGCTTGGGTTTGAAGAACCCAACTCCTTCTACCGGGCGTTTCGCCGATGGACGGGTCAGACCCCGGATGCGACCCGAAGGCAAGGCCAGGCTCGTTCCGACCGTTCAGCTTCAACACCCACGAGACATCCATGACTTCCACTGCACCGTCCATGCTTGAACTGCTCAAGGCCGTTGACCTGTACTTCCAGGGCGAGAAGATCGAGGCGCTGGTGTTCATCCTGCCGATCGGGCTGATTAGCCTTGTGTTCAGCGCCTGGTTGTTCACCGATGGACCGAGCGGCTTCGCCCGCGGTGTGGCGGTTCCTTTCCTGCTCATGGGCCTGTTGATGACCACCGTCGGAGGCGTTGTCGGTTATCGAACCCCAGGGCAAGTGGCGCAACTTCAGCAGGGCTTGCAGACGGACTCGCAGGCCGCCCTAGCCGTGGAATCGCAACGGATGCAGAAGGTCAACGCGGCCTGGAGCAAGTACCTGCTGCTCTGGGGTCTCATGGGCGTGTTGGGCCTGGGTCTGCGATTTGCGACAGGTGGGGACTTCAGCCAAGGGCTGGGCATCGCGCTTGTGCTGTTTGCGGGCGTCGGCCTCATGGTCGATGGGTTTGCCGAAAGGCGGGCGCATGCCTATGAATCGGTCCTACAGGGCATAACCGCGTCAAGCTCAGAGGCCGCGCGTCCAGCTTCACGCTGAAAGTCCCGCGCTTGCGGACCAGCGTTCGATTGAGCAGCACGGAATCGAACTGGCAGTGATCCTGGTGGCGGGTATCGCCGCAGTGATCGGGTCAATTTGCCGCGAAACATTGATGCCCGCTGAAGTCGGGTTCAACGATCGACAATGTTCAACGCAGGAGTCAATCCCACGCGCAATCGTTCCACGATGGCAGGCAGGGGCTCGGGAGGTAGCTCGTTCTTCTTGAGAAACGCCAGCCACAACGACTGCCGCGAGGAGTCGTGTGCAAACTCGTGTGTCAGCCCCATCGGCACTTCATTGGGCACGGACATGCCGCGCCGCTCGAATGTGGCCTTGATCGCTTGGGCCAGCAAATCGGTGTCCAGGGTTTCTCGTTCCAGCAGCACCGACAGATCGAAGTAGTCCTTCAGGCGGCTGTTGGTCATGCCCAGCAAGGCGATGGCGTGGAGTTTTTCCGCGATGACCGTGTACGTCGGGTAGGCCCGCAGCTTGGGCGCGGGAAGATCGTCCAGCAAGACCGGATAGACCGAATCCACCGGCGCCGGTGTGACGGCATCGCCGAAGCCGACATCGATCTGCGTCTTGCAGCGCGCCTTGGCCAGCTCGCCGGCGATGATCACGCGGACGCCTCCGTAGCCGGCTTCCTTGCGGATTTCCTCGACCGTGACCGAGGCGGGGTCAAATGCGACGCCGTCGTCAACAGCCACGGCGGCGATGTCGCGAAAAGTTTCGGCCACCGATGCAAAATCGCTCGCACCGAAGCCGAGCAAGTCGGCGTCGCGCGTGGCCCGGTGGGGCATGTCGTACCAGAGCGTGAACAGCAGGGCGCCCTTGAGCAGAAAGCGATCCGCGTGCTGCGACTGGGTCATGCGGTAGAGGATGCGCTCCAGCGCGAACCGCACCAGCACCTGGTTGAAATCGACACCCTGCGCTTTCGCAACGTTGAGCAGGCGCGCACGGACGGACGCGGCGACGTTTGGATTGGCTGGGTTCATCCGACGCTCTCCAGGTAGGGCCGCATCACGTTGGCCACGCGGCAGACCTTGGCGAAGCGCCAGATGTCATCGACCGATGCCTTGTTGCAGGCCCGGGCGTCTTTCAGGGCCTCCAGCGCGACATCCAGGCCAATCTTGTTGCGGTGCTTGAAACAGTCCGCCACGGTCTTGGCCACGCCGTAGACCCTGAGCTTGACGCCATCGAGTTCGACGTCCTCGACGCCTGCCGTGTAGGCTTCACCGGTGAACTGCACCATCTTGATCGGCGGATAGTCGAACCGTGGGGCATGGCTACCGCGCGGCATGGCTATCCAGACCTGGCGCGGCAGTTGGGTGGTCAGCTCGTGGAGCTGCAGCGCGGTGAGCAGGCAGAACACGGCTTGTGGCACCTTGGTGGCGACGGTGACCAGACTCTCGTGTTCGGATCCCTGGGACTCCTGGAGACGGTACAGGCCACGCCCAACCTTCTCCAGCAGACCAGCAGCGGTCAGTCGCGTCAGCACGACCCGGGGCGCGTCGATGGCGTCCAGGTCGCTGGCGCGCAGCAGCCCCTTCTGGCTGGCCAGACTGAGGACGCGCTGGTTGTGGGTATCGGGCAGCATGGCGCGAGTATGTTCCTTTAATTCGTTTAATGAAAGATTTAGACGAATAAACGGAACAATCTCGAGCCCTTACCTACGGCCCGCCTTTGGGAGTCGGGCCGCAGAAAATCGCGGCCCGGAGCTTGCGTCGGACTCTATGCCGGCAACTTGGCGATCGCTTCAAGGAGCGATTTCCTCCCCCATTTCGGAAGCGACGACCTGATTGCTCCGTTCCCAGGTGGACTCGTAGAGGGCGCGATTCTCGAAATTCAGGACCTCATCCATCGGGTAGGCGACGCGCTTCGAGAGTTTGAGATACCGGGGCCCTCGACCCTCACTACGCCAACGCTGAAGCGTCTTCGGGCTGATGCCCCAGCGCTCGGCGAGTTCGTTTTCATTGATGGCAATTTTCTGCATCGTACAACTCCTATGGTGGTTGGTGGAGTTGCGCATTCAGGCCTACATCTCCGGCCACAGCCAAGGCGTGCGCGCGACTCTTGGCCAGTCCGAGGAAGCAAGGGGCCAAGCAAGGTACGCAGTGCCTTCC
>JBKCEY010000067.1:0-22005 GCA_046304115.1 Burkholderiales bacterium
GCCTCCGGCGCATCCATGGCCCCGGCCCGAGATCCGATGTTGAATTGCCTCCTGCGCCGCCTCGCATCCTTCAGCTCGATCCTGTTGCTGGCCCTGATGGTGCCGGATGTGCAGGCCGAACGGGCGGACCGATTTCAGCCGATCCAGGTCGAGTCCGACCGGATGCAGTACGACGACATCAAGCAGGTCAATGTATTTACGGGGCAGGTGGTGCTCACCCGCGGCACGCTGGTGCTGCGCGCGGATCAACTGGTGCTTCGACAGGACCCCGAGGGCTATGCGCAGGGCACGGCCATTGGTCAGCTGGCCCGGTTCAGACAAAAACGGGACGGCCTCGATGAATGGGTCGAAGGTCAGGGCGAAGAAATTGCCTATGACGGCAAAGCGGAAACACTGCGCATCCTGCGCCGCGCGCAGGTACGCCGACTTGACGGCTCACGGCTGCTCGACGAGATCGAAGGCGCCTCCATCCTCTACGACAGCCGCAGCGAGCGCTACACGGTCGAGGGCGGTGCGGCCCGGGTTTCGCCCGACAGCGGCCGCGTGCGGATCACCATTCAGCCCCGGGTCACCCCCGAAAACCCGCCGAAAGCCAACCGGTGATCCAGAGCACCCTGCGGGCCAGCCACCTCATGAAGGCCTATCACGGCCGCAAGGTCGTGCTGGATGTCAGCATCGAGGTCAACAGCGGAGAAGTCATCGGGCTGCTGGGCCGAAACGGCGCGGGCAAGACCACCTGTTTTTACATGATCGCAGGACTCGTGCCCACCGATGGCGGGCACATCGAGCTGGATGGTCAGCCCATCAACCGATTGCCGATCCATAAGCGGGCGCGCCTGGGCTTGTCCTATCTGCCCCAGGAGGCCTCGGTCTTTCGCAAGCTCACGGTCGAGGAAAACATCCGGGCCGTGCTCGAGCTTCAGCCCGATGCCCAGACGGGGCGCGTACTGGCAGGGCCCGCCTTGCAGGCACGGCTGGAGCAGCTGCTGGCTGATCTGCAGATTGATCATCTTCGAACCAGCCCCGCTCAGTCATTGTCCGGTGGCGAACGACGCCGCGTCGAAATCGCCCGGGCGCTGGCCACCCAGCCCCGCTTCATCCTGCTTGATGAGCCCTTCGCGGGCGTTGACCCGATCGCGGTCATCGAAATCCAGCGCATCGTACGCTTTCTGAAGGACCGTGGCATCGGTGTACTGATGACCGACCACAATGTTCGGGAAACCCTGGGCATTTGCGATCGGGCCTACATCATCAACGATGGTATCGTTCTTGCTAGCGGTCAACCTCATGACATCGTGCAGGACGACCGCGTGCGCAAGGCCTATCTCGGCGAAGCGTTCAGGATGTGACGGGTTTCCAGATCCGTCACGGTTCTGGCATGAAACCCTCCCTCCACCTACGGCTCTCCAACCAGCTCACGCTGACACCTCAACTGCAACAGGCCATCCGGCTGCTGCAGCTGTCAACGCTCGAGCTCAATCAGGAACTCGAGACCATCCTGGCCGAGAACCCGATGCTTGAGCGGCTCGACGACTCGCTCAGCAGGGCAGACCGGATCGCTCCCGATGGCGTGATCGATCGAACCCTGGCCGCGAGTTCGGCGGATCCCGACGAACGCCTGGGCGGGTTCGATTCGGGGCGGGGCGACGAGGCAGCGCAGGGCGAAGCTGCCGATAGCTGGAACACCGGGTCGGGCGATGCAGCCTCTTTCGACGCGGGCGCCGAACGCAGCGAGAGCACTGCGGATCGGGCTGACGATCCAGCCGACTGGGGCTCGAACAGCCTTGACTGGGGCGGTGACGGCCGATCACAACGCTCGGACAGCGATGACAGCGAGCGCGAACTGCCGCAAGCCCCGGGCCAGGGCCGCAGCCTGCAGTCCCACCTGCTCGAGCAGTTGCGCGGCACTCGTGCAGGCCCGCGTGATCAGGCGCTCGTGCAGCTGCTGATCGAGGAACTCGATACCGACGGGTATCTGCGCACCGACTGGGCCGAGATTCACGCCTGCCTGCCGGTCGAGCTCGACATCGATCCCGATGAACTCGAAACCGCGCTGGCACTGCTGCAAAGCTTCGACCCGCCCGGCATTGCCGCGCGCAGCATCAGTGAATGTCTGGCGCTGCAGCTGGCGGCGATTCCCCCCGATCAGCGGCCGGATCGTGCCGTGATGCGCGCTGCGTTGCTGATTGTTCGTGAGCATCTGGAGTGGCTGGCCACCCGGGACTTCACCCGCCTGAAACGGGCCCTGCGCTGCGATGATGAAACCCTGCGACAGGCGCAGGAGCTCATCCGCAGCCTCAATCCCAGACCCGGCATTGGATTCGACGCCGAACCTGCGGCTTACGTGACGCCAGACATTCTGGTGCGCCGGACCCGCCAGGGGTGGCGCGCCGAACTCAACCCCGAGGTCATGCCGCGACTGCGGGTCAATACCCTGTATGCCGATCTGCTCAAACGCAACCGGTCAGGCGGCGCGGGCGGCCTGTCGGGTCAGTTGCAGGAGGCTCGCTGGCTGATCAAGAATGTTCAGCAGCGGTTTGACACCATCCAGCGGGTGGCGCAGGCCGTGGTCGAGCGTCAGAACGCCTTCTTCACCCATGGAGCCGTAGCCATGCGCCCCCTGGTGTTGCGCGAAATCGCCGAGGAGCTGGGCCTGCATGAATCAACCATCTCCCGGGTGACGACGCAGAAGTACATGCACACCCCGTTTGGCACCTTCGAGCTCAAGTACTTCTTTGGCAGCCATGTCGCCACCGACAGCGGCGGCACGGCCTCCAGTACGGCCATCCGTGCACTGATCCAGCAATTGATCGCACAGGAGGACACCCACCATCCGCTTTCAGACAATCGCATGGCCGAAATCCTCGCCGAACAGGGTATCGTGGTCGCACGCCGCACGGTGGCCAAATATCGCGAAGCCCTGCACATCGCACCCGCGTCCCAGCGCAAGTCGCTCTGAAGCCCAACAGCCGCTCTCATTCGTCACAACCGCTCTGATCCACAACGACCTTTCTCATCCGTACCAGCCGCTCTGATCCACAACGACCTTTCTCATCCGTACCAGCCGCTCTGATCCGCAACGTCTCAACCTGCAAGGAGTCCAGCATGAACCTCAACATCACCGGGCATCACCTCGAGGTCACACCCGCGCTGCGCGACTATGTCACCGGCAAGCTTGAGCGCATCCGGCGGCATTTTGATCAGGTCGTCGACATCAATGTGTTTCTGTCGGTCGAGAAACTGCGCCAGCGCGCCGAAATCAACGTCCATGTGCGTGGCAAGGATCTGTTCGCCGAGGCCACCGATGCCGATCTCTATGCGGCCATCGATGCCCTGATGGACAAGCTCGACCGGCAGGTCCTGAAGTACAAGGAAATGCGCCAGGACCATACCCATGAGCCGCCGCGCCGACAGGAAGCTTCCTGATCCTGCAGGCCCATGGCGTCGCAGTCCCGTCACGATCGGACCGATCAGCATTCTCGGAATGGCGCAGTGCAAAAACAAGACACTGTTCCGGGTGCGATGATGGCTATAATCCGCCTCGCATCCGGCGTGGGACGGCGATCTGCAAGCCCCACCGGCATTTTTCGCAACGCAATATTCCGTCGCTCGCCTATCCGATGAATCGCATCGCTCCGCTTCTGCCCGCGCGCAATGTCCTGCTCGATGTGCAGGCCACCAGCAAGAAGCGGTTGTTCGAACAGGCGGCCCTGCTCTTTGAAAATGAGCACGGCATCGAGCGCGGCAAGGTCTTCGATTCGCTCTTCGCCCGCGAGCGGCTGGGCTCCACCGGTCTGGGCGAGGGCGTGGCCATTCCGCACGGTCGCATCAAGGGACTTCGCGATGCCATCGCGGCCGTCGTGAGCGTCGAGCCGGGCATTCCCTTCGATGCCCCCGACAGTCAGCCCGTGCGACTGTTGTTCTTCCTGCTCGTGCCCGAGCATGCCAACGAAGAACATCTTGAAATCCTCTCCGAGCTGGCCGAATTGCTGTCCGATCCGACCATCCGCGCCCAGCTCATGGACTCCCATGATGCCGATCAGGTTCACCGCCTGCTCGATGCCTGGGAACCCTACCGTCCAGCCGCCTGATGAACCCCCAGGGGCAGCTCGAGCTGGCGAGTGAAGACTCACCACCGGGGCTGAGCCTGAGTGAACTGGTCCGGCAGACCGAAGAGAGTCTGGGCCTGCGCTGGCTGGCCTGTGACCACCTGAGCCATCAGCAGGCGGCCGTGCCCGTGCCTGATCCGGTCGATCAGGTGGGCTACCTCAACCTGATTCATCCCCATCGCATGCAGGTCCTGGGCCGAGCCGAAGTGGCTTACTTCGAGCGGCTGAGCAAGCCCAGGCGCGACCATATTCTTGAAGAACTCGGTCATGAGCGCCCGCCTGCCCTGATCGCAGCCGACGGTGTGGAGCCTCCGGCTGAGCTCCTGGAAGGCTGCCGGCGCATGAACCTGCCGCTGCTGGCCACCGCGCTGCCCAGTGCGCGGGCCATCGAAGTGCTGCGTCGTCAGATCGCCAAGGCCCTGGCACTGACCTGCACGCGGCATGGGGTCATGATGGACGTGCTCGGCGTGGGCGTGTTGATCTCGGGCGAATCGGGGCTGGGCAAGAGCGAACTCGGCCTGGAGCTGATCAGCCGTGGGCACGGACTGGTCGCCGATGACGTGGTCGAGTTGCACCGGATCGGCACGAGCACGATCGAGGGGCGCTGTCCGTCGCTGCTGCAGGGACTGCTTGAAGTGCGTGGCCTGGGCCTGCTGGATATCAAGACCGTGTTTGGTGAAACCGCCGTGCGACGCAAGATGCGCCTGAAACTGATCGTGCATCTGGTTCGGCGCAGCACCCACGAAGACGAATATGAACGCCTGCCCCTTGAAGACCTGACCGAGGATGTCCTGGGATTGAAGGTTCGAAAGGTTGTGATTCCGGTGGCTGCAGGACGAAACCTTGCCGTCCTGGCCGAGGCCGCGGTCCGAAACACCATCCTGCAATTGCGCGGTATCGACACCATGCGCGACTTCATCGCACGCCAGCAAAAGGCGATTGAGTCCGGCAACCTGCCATGAAGACCATCCTGCTCACCGGCATCTCAGGGTCCGGCAAGTCCGTGGCGCTCAATGTGCTCGAAGACGAAGGTTTCTATTGCATCGACAACCTGCCTGCGCCCTTTGTGCTGGAGGTGGTCTCGGCCTTGCAGCAGGCAGGACAGAGCCGGGTTGCGGTCGCCATCGATGTGCGCTCAGGCACGGCCCCCAAGGAGCTGCCGCGCATCGTGGCTGCCCTTCAGGAGCAACCGGGCAGCGTGACGGTTCTGTTCCTCAACGCGCGAACCGATACCCTGGTGCAGCGCTACTCGGAAACCCGTCGCAGACATCCCCTGGGCATGGCCGGCGCAACCGGGGGCGCGCAGGCCTCGGGCGCCTCGAGTCAATGCATTGGATCGGACACGCAGAGCCCGACGCTCATTGAAGCCATCGAACGCGAGCGCGAACTGATGAGTGAGGTCGAGGGACTCGGCCCTTCGATCGACACCAGTGACCTGCACCCCAACGTGCTGCGCCAGTGGGTGCGTGATGTCACGGGCCTGCAGGCAGCCCGACTCACCCTGCTGTTCGAATCCTTTGCCTACAAGCATGGCGTGCCGCTGGATGCCGATCTGGTCTTTGACATGCGCTGCCTGCCCAATCCGTACTACACCCCTGCCCTGCGGGCCCTCAATGGCACCGACCCGTCTGTTGCACAGTTCCTGTCGGACATCCCTGCGGTTCAACGCATGGTCGACCATGTCGCGCACTTTGTGCAGAGCTGGTTACCCTCCTACGCCCAGGAAAACCGCAGTTACCTCACGGTTGCTCTCGGATGCACCGGCGGCCAGCACCGCTCGGTGTACGTGGCAGCCGAACTGGCGCGCCGGTTCAGCGCGACAGAACAGGTGCTTCTTCGCCACCGCAGCCTGGCCAGCAAGGCCCATTCATCATGAAGCCTGCCGGTCAAGGCAGTACGGATCAAGACATGCTCGATTCTCTGGCACTGTTTCCGCTATCCACCGTGCTCTTTCCCGGCGGGGTTCTGCCGCTTCGGATCTTTGAGGTTCGCTACACCGACATGGTGCGTGAGTGCATGCGCCGTGAGCAGCCCTTCGGGGTCTGTCTGATCACGCGCGGCGGCGAAGTCGGCGAATCCGCCGAGCATGAGCCGATCGGGTGTCTCGCTCACATTCACGATGTCGACATGGAGCAGCCCGGCGTTCTGCGGATCCGAACGGTGGGCTCCCAACGCTTCAGGGTCGAAGCGAGCCAAACCGGAACCGATGGCCTGATCCGGGGTCGTGTGAGCCTGCTGCCCGATGACCCCATGATGGCTGTGCCGCAGGAGCATGACGATTGCATCGGTCTGGTCCGACGTATGGTGCAGGAGGTCGAACGCACCGTGCCTGATGCGTCGCAGCGCATGATCACCGGGCCGCTGGACTATGAGTCGGCGGGCTGGGTCGCCAACCGGATTGCGGAGTTTCTACCGATTCCGGGGCCCTCCAAGTACCGGCTCATGAGCATGGACGATCCAATCGATCGGCTTGCAATCGTGCACCGCTGGCTCAGTCAGCAGGGTGTTCTCTGAGCTGACTGAGCAGCCCTTCGAGCAAGCGGCGCACCGGCGTGGGCAAGGGCGCGGCCGCGATGTCCTGCGGGTTCAAGGCCAGCCAGCGCATGCCCTCGGGTGCCGCGTCATGCCCGGTCGACGGCAGTCGCATCGGCCACACCCGAGCCTCGAGCCTGAAATGCGTAAAAACATGGCGAACCGGTTCGATCCGCGGCCGGAAAGTATCCCGAACGCTGGTCAGGCCCGTGAGATCGTGCTGAGCCCGTATCCAATCGAGCACCTCACTGTCGGGCAGTTCAAGGGCAGGGATCGACGGGGTCGCAGGACTGCGAATCTCGGGCAGGGCCCACAAGCCCCCCCACAATCCTCGCGATGGTCGCGCCTGCAGCAGCACCCGGGCGCCCTGCAGAATCAGGGCCCAGTCGGCAACACGCAAGGCAATGATGCGGGCCGGCCTGGGAGTGGGCAATGTCGCCACGCGCCCGGTTGCCCTGGCCGCACACCGTGCTGCGATCGGGCAGTCCTCGCATCGCGGCCTGCGCGGCAGGCAGATCGTGGCGCCCAGATCCATCAAACCCTGTGTGTAGGCTCGCAGGGCCTCGATACCGAGCTCGCGCGGCAGTTCGGACTCGGCCCGCTGCCACAGATGCTGCTGAACGGCAGACTGACCGGACCAGCCTTCGATCGCAAACGCCCGGGCCAGCACCCGCTTGACATTGCCATCGAGAATCGCCGCGACATCGGTTCCTGAAAAAACGGCAATCGCTGCCGCGGTCGATCGGCCGATCCCGGGTAATTGAGCCAGGGCCTGCGCCGAGGGCGGAAACCGCCCGTGATGCTCGGTCATGATCAGGCGCGCTGCAGCATGCAGATTACGGGCTCGGCTGTAGTAGCCCAGGCCCGACCAGCAGCCAAGCACCGACTCCAGGTCGGCAGCTGCCAGATGCCCCACGGTGGGGAACTGATCCATGAAGACCCGGTAGCGATCGATCACGGTGCCGACCTGCGTCTGTTGCAGCATGATCTCCGAGACCCAGATCCGGTAAGGCTCGGTTGTTCCCTGCCAGGGCAGATCATGGCGACCGGCCCGCTGTTGCCAGGCAATCAGTGCATCGGCAAACCGCGGCTGACTCGCGAAGACGCTCATGCGGCTCGCAAGACAGGCTCTCGGGCTTCGGCGAGCAGGGCCATCATGTCGGACTCGAACTGATCGAGCACCTGAAGCTGCTGATTCAGGCGCTCCTGTTCGCGCTCGAGCTGATCGATACGGCCCTGCAGCTCGCCCGCTGCATCAAGCACCCGCTGAACCGATTCCAGCCGATCACGCAGCAGCGCTTCATGCTCGCTCGCCCGTTCCATCAAGGGGCCCATCAGTTCAGCCAGCCAGGCATCGATGGCCTTGGAGGCCAGCTCGTAGACAGCGCGCAGTCGCACAGCGACCGACTCGAAATAGCGACGCGTCAGCGCCCATTTTTCGGTCGTGATCAGGCTGAGCGCTCCAAAATGACGCTGCTGAAACGCTTCGATCCGCTCGATCTCGGCCATGTAGCGCCGCACCTGAAAACCACTCGGGTCGGGAAGGTTCCAGTCATACTCGGCCGCAAAGCGTTGGCCCATGGCCCGCATCAGGCGGCCGATCTCGTCGGAGCGCTGTGACAGGCTCTCCATGTCGCGACGGGCCTCAAAAATCAGCCCGCCCATGGCGTCGCGCAAGCCGATCGACAGGCGGCTGGCCTGCATGGCGTCACGGGCCTGCTGAACATGCGCCTTGAGTCGTGTGAGCGAAATACCCGAACGCAGCTCGGCCTCATGCCGCGCGAAGACACGCTGCAAGGCTTTCAGGCTTGCCAGACTGCGATCAAAGCGCGCACGCTCCTGACGGATGCCGCGGGCCGCCTGCTCGATCACATCCCGATTGCGCCCCTTGAGTGCGCGCAGCTCGTTGACCTGGCGGGCCAGCCCGGACCGGCGCTGTTCGAGTGCGCTGCGAGCCAGCGAGGCAATCGCACCGCTCTCGAGCCGGATCTGCTCGCGCACGAGCAACTGTCGTCTGGGCACGATTTCGCTGCTCAGCGCCCGCTCGAACGCCGCCAGCCGGCTGCGCGACAACAGATCCATGTCGCCCGTCACGCGAGCGGTCAGGGCCTTGAGTGCGGACAGTGGAAAGACCCGATCCGGCGAAATGTCGAGCGTTCGGGCCACCGACTGGGCCTGCGCTGCAATTTCTTCATCAATCTCGGCAGGCGTTCTCAGATCGTCCCACAGGCCATCGATCTTGTTGAGCACCACAAACCGGCCATGGGCATGCGTGGGGCTGATGCGTTCACGCCAGGTTTCGATGTCACTGCGCGTGACGCCTGCATCGGCAGCCAGCAAGAACACCACAGCATGCGCTGCGGGCAACAGGCTGAAGGTGAGCTCGGGCTCCGAGCCCAGTGCGTTGAGGCCAGGCGTGTCGATCACCACCAGACCGGTGCTCAGCAGCGGATGGGGCAGGTTGGCAACGGCATGACGCCAGCGCGAGACCTCGACCTCACCCTGAGCATTCGGATGCAACACGCCGCTGTCATCGGTCTCATCCATCAGGCCCATGAGAATGGCGTCGTGAACGCTGACCTTGCGAACCTCGCGCACGCAGTCAAAGGCAGCCCTCACGCTGTCGACATCCTGGGCATCGAAAGGCACATTGATCCAGGCCTCAGGGCGCGCGCGCCATTGCGCCAGCGCTGTGGTCTCCAGCCGGGTCTCGATGGGCAACAGCCGCACGCAGGCCGGCTGAGCCGGGTCGTGCATGAGTTCGGTCGGACACATGGTGGTGCGACCCGCAGAAGAAGGCAGCACGCGCTTGCCGTAATCGGCGAAAAACAGGGCATTGATCAGTTCGGACTTGCCGCGCGAAAACTCGGCAACGAAAGCCACGGTCATGCGCTCATCAGCCAGACGCTGAATCAGTCCGTCGAGCTTGCTGCGGGTCACATCATCGAGCAAATCCTGTTGCTCGAGCCACAGGCCGTGGCGGCGCAACAAGGCCCGCACGCGCTCACGCCAGTGGCCATACGCCCGGATCCGTTCACTCAAGCCGCTCATGAGCGCCATGATAGGCCGAGCCGCGCGGTTTCAGTGCTGGCAGCGGGGGCACCAGTAGGTGGCCCTTTGCTGCTGCACCCGCCGGCGAATGGGCGTGCTGCACTGCAGGCAGGGCTGGCCCTGTCGGCCGTAAACGCGGGATTCGAGCTGGAAATGCCCAGTGCTGCCATCGCTGGCCACAAAGTCCTTGAGCGTGCTGCCGCCTGCAGCGATCGCATCGACCAGGGTTTCGCGGATCGCCAGAGCGAGCCGCTCGCAGCGCGGACGGCTCAGGCGGCCTGCAGCGGTACCGGGACTGATGCCTGCCCGAAACAGGCTCTCGGACGCATAGATGTTTCCCACGCCAACCACAGCAGCCCCTGACAGCAACAGGGCCTTGATGCTGCCGCGGCGGCCCCGGGTTGCTCGATGCAGCAACGCCCCGTCGAAATCCTGACCCAACGGCTCGACCCCGAGGCCGCGCAGGAGCGCGTGTTCTTCAAGGGGTTCAGCCCGTGCCGACTGCCACAACACGGCCCCGAAGCGGCGCGGGTCATTGAGCCTGAGAATGCCGCCTTCGAGCACCAGATCCAGATGGTCATGACGCTTCAAGGGCGTGTCGGGTGCAATCCAGGTGAAGGTACCTGACATGCCCAGGTGAATGATGAGCGCACCGGGCTCAAAGTGCAGCAACAGGTACTTGCCCCTGCGGCGAGCCGAAAGCAGCACGCGGCCGCGCAGCAGACTGTCGAGATCCTGAGGCACCGGCCAGCGTAACGCCGGCACCCGCACAATCACCTCACGGACGCGTCGCCCGGTGGCGGCTGCCTCGACACCACGGCGAACGACTTCGACTTCCGGTAGTTCAGGCATGGCGGGCAGAGTGAAAACGCAGAACGGGCATGGACGCAGACCGGTTTCCAGCCTACCATTTCATCCATGAAATTCCTGCGCTGGCACGCTGTGGCCTGTTTCGCGGCGGTGCTCGGAGTAGCCGCGCCTGCCGTCCGATCGCAAACAACCGAGGGTGAGACGCCCCCTCCTGCGGTCGAGCTCACGTCTCGTATCCTCTTTCAGGTCATTGCGGCCGATCTTGCTCTGCAAAGAGGCGAGATCCGGGCTGGCTGGTCGACCTACCTCACCCTGGCACGGCAAACACGGGATCCCCGTCTGGCCAAGCGGGCCACCGAAGTGGCTCTCGGGGCTCGGGCAGTCAACGAGGCCACCGAATCGGCCAGGCTGTGGCTCGAGCTCTCCCCGGGTTCGGCCAATGCCGCGCAGATTCTCGAGACCCTGCTGCTGGCCAGTGCCAAACCTGAAAGCGCCGAACCCTTGGTCAGCGCGCGGCTCGCCCGTGCAAGGCAATCCGGCGATCTGCCTGAAGCCTACGCCCAGTTGCAACGACATCTCTCGCGCAGTACCGATGCCGCCGCTGCCTGGAGACTCGTCCAGCGCCTGAGCGGGCCCGACCTCGGGGTACCCCAGGCCCGACTCACGCGTGCTGCCCTGGCCAGCGCCGCAGGCGAGGCCATCGCAGTCCAGAGCGAAATTCGTGAAGCGCTGCGCCTGGCTCCCGCCGACCCGCAGGTCGCGGTATCGGCGGCCCGGCTGCTTGCAAGCCGCGCAGAATCCCGCGATCAATCGCTTGCCATCCTCGATCGCGCATTGGAGCAGGATCCTCGCAATGTCGATGCGCTCGACCTCAAGGCTCGGGTGCTGGTCGCACTGGGCCGGGACATTCAGGCACTGCAGGTCTTTGCCCGTGCACTCGAGATCGCCCCGAAAGAGCCTTCCTTGCTGCTTGCGGCCGCTCAACTGGCCCAGCAGCTGCGCCGTGGTGCCGAGGCGCGTGGCTATGCCGATGCCTACCTGGCCTTGCCAGGCAACGATCGACGCGAACGCGAGCAGGCGATCTTGCTGCGCGCGCGCATCGCTGAAGACGAAGGCCGCACGGATGAGGCACTCCGCTGGCTCGAGCAGGTCTCTCGTGGCCCTTTGCATCTCAGCGCCCTCACCCGGCGCGCCACCCTGCTGGTACGCCGGGGGCAACTGGAGCAGGCCACGGCTTTGTTCAGGGCAGAGTCCGCAGACAGTGATGACGAGCGCGTGCGACTGATCAGCGCCGAGGCCGCGGCCTTGCGTGAGGGCGGTCAGCAGCAGCGGGCCTTCGAGGTCCTCGATCAGGCGCTCAATGCACTGCCCGATCGCATCGATCTGCTCTACGACCACGGCATGGCCGCCGAACGTATCGACCGTATCGACCTCATGGAGCGATCCATGCGGCGCGTCATTGCGCTCAAACCCGATCATGCCCATGCACACAATGCCCTGGGCTACACCTTGGCGGACCGGAATCAACGCCTGGAAGAAGCGCGCGCGCTGATCGCGCGTGCGGTGGAGCTCAGCCCCGATGACGGGCACATCCTCGACAGCATGGGCTGGGTGCTCTTTCGCCTGAAGGATCTCCGGGGCGCGCTCGAATGGCTTCAGAAAGCCTGGGCCCTGAGCCCCGACACCGAGATTGGTGCGCATCTGGGTGAGGTGCTGTGGGTGGCTGGCCGGCGCAGCGAGGCGCTTGAGATCTGGCGGATCGCACGCGGCCGGGAGCCCGACAACAAGACCCTCGCCGAAACACTGCAGCGGCTCGGAGCCCAGCTTTGATGCTCCGGGCTGCCGCCCTGGCGTGTGCCATGGTACTGAGTGCCTGCGCCGGACTCCCTGAAGGCACGACCCGCTCGGCATCTGCAGGCGCCAGCCCCTCAAGCGCCGCTGTCGGGTCGGAGCAGTCCTCGATCCGCTTTGCCTCCCAGGAAGCTGCGCCCAGGCAGTGGTCGGGGCGTTTTTCGGTCTCGCTTCGGGCCACGGAGCCAGGCGGAGCCAACGAATCCGCGCAGGGCCGCTTTCAGCTCGAAGCGGCGGGCGATTCGCAGCAGCGCTCCCTTTCACTGATCCTCACCTCGCCCTTTGGTCAGCGCATCGCTCAGGGCAGCCGCCAGATCGATGGCGCCTCCAGGCTCGAGCTGGCCGATGGACGTGTGTTGCGCGACGGCAGTCTCGATGGCGTGGTGGAGCAGGCTCTGGGCTGGCCATTGCCGCTCGAGCGGCTGCCCCAGTGGCTTGATGACCGCTTCGAGGAGGTGGTGTTGCGCGACGCACAGGGCACCGTCAGCCAGGCGGTCGACAGTGGCTGGCTCATCGAGCGCGAACCGGGCCGATGGGCCCTGGCCCGCACCCATGCCCGAGGCCAGCTGCGAGTGATTCTGGTGCTCGATCGCTGAGGCGCCGATGGCCCTGATCTTCGAGCTCACTGCAGCCGAGCGCGCCAGTCGATCCGTGCTCGGCGCTCCTGCACCAGCCAAGATCAATCGTTTCCTGCATGTCGTGGGCCGACGCGCCGACGGCTATCACCTGCTGGAAAGCGTCTTTCAGCTGATCGATCTGACCGACAGGATTGACGTCCGGGTCCGGGATGACGGCGAGGTGATTCGCCCGCATCCCATCGAGGGGGTGCCGGCCGAGCAGGATCTCACCGTGCGCGCAGCCCGCCTGCTGCAACAAGCCACCGGGTGCCGGCTCGGCGTCGAGATCAACCTGACCAAGGTCATCCCCATGGGCGGCGGTCTGGGCGGCGGCAGCTCCAACGCGGCCACCCTGATGATCCTGCTCAATGCCCTGTGGGAGCTGCGACTGCCGCCTGCGGAGCTGGCCCGTCTGGCGCTGAGCCTGGGGGCCGATGTGCCGTTCTTCCTGTTCGGCGGCTCTGCGCTGGCTCGCGGCGTGGGAGAGGCCCTCGAGCCCATCGAGCTGCCCCCCGACTGGTTTGTGCTGATTGCCCCGCCGGTGGCGGTGCCGACGGCGGGGGTCTTCGGCGCCCCTGAATTGACAAGAAACACGCCGCCCCTCACAATTTCGGGTTTCCAGGACGGGCGTCCTGGGTCGTTTGAAGCCTGGAACAGCTTGCTGGGTCAGGATCTGCACAACGACCTGCAGCCGGTCGTCCAGCGGCGTTTTTCGCAGGTTGACCTGGCGATCAGTCAGCTTGCACAAGCCGCACGCAATGCCGGGCTCAGCCCGGAGCAGGTGCGAATGTCAGGTTCGGGGGCATGCATTTTCCTCCCAGTGCCCGATCAGGCTCTTGCTCAGCGTGTTGCGTCGGATGCAGTGCTTCGCGAAGTCGGGACGGTACGAGTCTGTCGATCGTTGTCCCGGCATCCGTTGGGGAGTCGCCAAGTTGGTTAAGGCACCGGATTTTGATTCCGGCATGCGAGGGTTCGAGTCCTTCCTCCCCAGCCCGATTTTCTGCCCCGATTAAAGTCCTCCAGAACCCAGCCCCCATGCAGCGCGCCCCCCACGATCTTCCTGAAGGCCTGCGCCCCGAGGGGCTGATGGTGTTCACCGGAAACGCCATCCCCCAACTCGCTTCGGCCGTGGCCATCCATCTGGGCATCGGACTGGGCAAGGCCACCGTAGGCCGGTTCTCCGACGGCGAGGTCATGGTCGAGATTCTCGAAAATGTCCGGGGCAAGGATGTCTTCGTGCTGCAGTCCACCTGCGCGCCGACCAACGACAACCTCATGGAACTCATGGTCATGGTCGACGCCCTCAAGCGGGCCTCGGCCGGACGCATCACCGCCGCACTGCCCTACTTTGGCTATGCCCGCCAGGATCGCCGGGTGCGCTCCTCCCGTGTGGCGATCAGCGCCAAGGTGGTGGCCAACATGCTCGAGGTTGCAGGCGTCGACCGGGTCCTCACCATGGATCTGCATGCCGACCAGATTCAAGGGTTTTTCGATATCCCGGTCGACAACATCTATGCCGCGCCGGTGCTGCTGGCCGATGTGGCCCAGCGCAAGCTCGACAACGCCATCGTGGTGTCGCCCGATGTGGGCGGTGTGGTGCGGGCCCGGGCGCTGGCCAAGCGACTCGATACCGACCTCGCCATCATCGACAAGCGCCGCCCCAAGGCCAATGTGTCCGAGGTGATGAACATCATCGGCGAGGTCAAGGGCCGCACCTGCATCATCATGGATGACATGGTCGATACCGCCGGCACCCTCACCCGGGCGGCTGATGCCCTCAAGGAACACGGTGCCATCCGCGTCATGGCCTACTGCACCCATGCGGTGCTGTCCGGCAATGCGGTCGAGCGGGTCGCCCAGTCCTCGCTGGATGAACTGGTCGTCACCGATTCGATTCCCCTTGCACTGGCCGCCCAGGCCTGCGACAAGATCCGGGTCATCAGTTGCGCGCAGCTGCTGTCCGAAACCATCCTGCGCATCAACCGGGCCGATTCGGTGTCGTCGCTCTTCATCGACGAGTAAGTCACCCGGTCACGCGCATCGTCCTTGTGCCTTCGGGCAGACCGCCCCTGGGCGGTTGCCGTTTCCGCCCTGAGGCGGTTGTGATTTCCACCTTCGGGTGGCTTGTGTCCCCGCCTTCGGGCGGGTTGTTCCCTCCCGGTGACTCTGGTCGCGGAGCCCGGGTTTTTGCAAAGGAGTTGCGATGAAAGTCGTCGCTGCAACACGTTCTGCGCATGGTTCGAGTGCGAGCCGCCGCCTGCGCCGTGCAAACAAGGTTCCGGGCATTCTCTTTGGCGGTACCGTCACCCCCACCTCGATCGAGCTCGATCACAACCCGCTGTATCACTCACTGCGCGTTGAGGCCTTTCACTCCACGGTTCTCGATATGGAACTCGACGGCAAAGCCGAGCGAGTGATCCTGCGCGACGTGCAGTGGCATGCCTTCAAGCCGCAGGTGCTGCATGTGGACTTCCAGCGTGTCACCGCCGACACCCGGATTCAGAAGAAGGTGCCCCTGCACTTCATCAACCAGGACACCTCACCGGCGGTCAAGGTCACCGGCGCCATCGTGAGCCACGTGCTCACCGAACTCGACGTGATCTGCCTCGCCTCCAACCTGCCCGAGTTCATCGAGGTCGACCTGTCGAGCCTGACCGCCGGCCACCCGATGCACCTGTCGTCGGTCAAGCTGCCCGAGGGCGTCAAGCCTGTGGTGCATGGCAACCCCGACCCGGTGCTGGTGACCGCTGTGGCCAAGGCTGAAGAAGAGGCGGCACCTGCGGCCGCTGCTGCTGCACCTGCTGCGCCGGCCAAGGGCAAGGCCAAGAAGTAAGCCTTTGTCGGCAATATCCGCGCACGGCGCGGATCAGCACGCCCCACCCCGGCCCTGCGCTGGTGTGGGGCGTCATTCGTTAAGGGCTTGCCTGACCGAGAATGGAACCGATCCAGCTGATCGTAGGCCTGGGTAACCCGGGCACCGAACACGACACCGACCGGCACAATGCCGGCTTCTGGTTCGTGGATGCCATTGCACGGCAGGCCGGTACGAGCTTCAGGCCCGAAAAACGCTTCTTTGGCGATCTCGCTCGCGCCCGCATTCAGGACAACGAGCTTTGGCTGCTCAAGCCCACCACCTACATGAACCGCTCAGGCCAGTCGGTCTCGGCGCTTGCACGCTTTCATCGGATTGCACCCGCTCAGGTGCTGGTCGTCCATGACGAACTGGATCTGCCCCCCGGAGGACTCAAGCTCAAGCGCGGCGGTGGCAGTGGGGGTCACAATGGGCTGAAGGACATCAGCGCAGCGCTCGGCACGCCCGACTACTGGCGCCTGCGAATTGGCATCGGTCACCCCAGGGATCTCTATCCCGGTCGCGAGGTGATCGACTTCGTACTGGCCCGGCCATCGCGCGCCGAGCAGGAGGCGATCGATGCCCGCATGACGCTCGCGCTCGAGGCCTTGCCGCTGTTGGGCAAGGGCGAGATGGAGCGGGCGGGCCAGGTTCTGCACACGGTGCGCAAGGCAGCGCCACCCAAGCCATGAGCCGGGCTCCAGCCAGCGCGATCCGGTTGCTGGCCGGCGCCGGCGCACGGGCACACATCGCAAGAGAAGGCCTGCAGGCCGGGCATGTCGCAGCCCTCGCGGCGGCAGCTGGCGGCCCCAAGGGGCTCGCACTCCTGGGCCTGGATGAATGGCTCTTTGGCACATGGCTGGCCTGCGCGCCGCGACCCCGCCTGCTGGCCGGCGCCTCGATCGGGGCCTGGCGCATGGCAGCGGCCATGCATCCCGATGGTGTGAAGGCCACCCAACGCCTGGGCGAGGCCTATCTCGAGCTGCAGCGCTACAGCGCGCGGCCCCGTCCGGCCGAGGTTGCACAGGTATGTCGCGCGGTGGCTGCGGCCATGCTCGGCGAAAACACCGCGTCGGGAGCAACCCCGTGGCCTGATCACAAACACGAAGCCCTCGGTCCGTTGGCTGGCCACAGACAGAACGCGCCTGATCCTTCAGCGCTGACCCGCGACTCGCAGCATCAACTGGCGATCATTACGGCACGGGCGCGCGGGCCGCTGGCCGGGCGCACTGATCGCATCGGCTTTGCCCACTGCGCCTGGTCGAACCTGCTCAGCCGGGAGCGGCTGGGGCAGCACCTGCAACGGGTTGTCTTTACCGGTTCTCCATGGTCGACATCCGCGGGGCAGGAGGCTCCATCGCAGCGGTGGCCCAATGTCATGGAACAAGTCCGGGCCCCGGCGCCCTTTGAAATTCTTGACGACCGCTTTGAGACCACCCCGGTGGCACTGACCGCAGGCAACCTCGAAGATGCCCTGCTGGCCTCGGGCAGCATTCCTTTGGTGTGCGAGCCGGTTCACACACCGGTCGGGAGTCCGCAGGGGTTGTACTGGGACGGCGGGCTGATCGACTATCACCTGCATCTGCCCTGGTCACGGCTGGACGGTCTGGTGCTGGTACCCCACTTCACGCCGTACCTCACGCCCGGCTGGCTCGACAAGAGCCTGCCCTGGCGGCGGCGCGGGCCTTCGCATCTGCGCCACTGGCTCGACAATGTGGTGCTGATTGCACCCTCGGACGCGTTGCTGGCCCGCCTGCCCAACCGAAAGCTGCCCGACCGACAGGACTTTGCTCGCTACGGCCTTCGGCATGACGCGCGGATCCGCGACTGGCGCCGCGCGATGGCCGAGTGCGCTGCCATGGCCAAGGACTTTGAAGCCTTTGTTCGCCGGCCCGACCCGGCTTGCCTCGAAGCGCTTTGATGCGTCTGATCGACGGTCTCGCGCTGACGGGGCTGGGCGCCACGGTTTATGCCAGCCTGGTGCCTTCCGGCCCGTTCGACTGCGCCTCGCTGCCCGCCTCCTTGTTGCGCGAGGGGCTCGGGCGGTCCTTGCAGCTGGCCGACGTCACTGGCAATGTGCTGGCGTATATGTTGTTGTCGGCCTGTCTGATGGCCAGTGCGAATGTTCGCGGTCGGGCGCAGACATGGAGCGGCGCCGTTCTGGTTCTATGCACCCTGCTGTCATTGATCGTCGAGATCATGCAAGCCTGCCTACCCGCGCGAATCTCATCGGGCTGGGACTGGGGCCTCAACAGCTTGGGGGCAGGCTGCGGCGTGCTCCTGATGCGGGTGTTGCTGGATTCCCGAATTGCCACGCGGTTTGCAGCGTCGCGGGATGCTGACGATGCCCCACCCTGGCGTCTGGTTCTGGCCGCCTGCCTGGCCTGGGCCGTCTTTGCAACTGCGCCCTGGCAAGTCTCAGATCCATCCCTGGCGCTGAGCAAATGGCGCGGCATCATCAGCACCTGGGAGGTCACCGGAGTGAACGCGGCGCGACTGCTCGGATCTGTCCTGCAGGCCACCGCAGTGGGCATGCTGATCGGCCAGACCCGATGCAAACCACAGATCCGACTCCTGGCTGGCATGTTGCTTGCCGTGCTCGTCCCGGCCGCTGCGCTGTTCGTGATGCGTCCGTATCCGATACTCGAACTCTGGATCGGGGTACCAGCCGGCCTGTGCGCGGGGCTACTGCTCTCGGCTGCGCTTGGCTCGCGAGGCCTGCATCGACAGGTAGCCGCTCTGATGCTGATGTTTGCACTGGCGGCCCTTGCCGAATGGGCCCTGCGGGCTGCGCCAGGCCGGCTCGTCCCTTTTCGTGTGGGCCTGCGCGGCCTCGAGGGCGATGCACTCGAAGGCATCCGGTTGCTGGGTCTTTCGGCATGGATTGCCATGAGCACGGCTGCGGCGGGCTGGGTCCTGGGCATTCCCCGCAGGATCTGGGCAGGCACGGTCGTCGCGGTGCTGTTGCTGGCTGAGGTGCTACAGGCATTCACACCCGGGCACGTGGCCGATCTCACCGGGCCCGTCTTTGGGCTGGCGGGCGTTTTGGTGGGTGCCCTGCTGCTGCCTGCAGCATCGCCGAGGCTACAATCGCGCCCTTCGGTGTCCTCCTCCAACCCGCTTTTTTGAGACTGCGCCATGGCCCTGCAATGCGGCATCGTCGGCCTGCCCAACGTCGGCAAGTCCACCCTCTTCAATGCGCTCACCAAGGCGGGCATCGCGGCCGAGAACTATCCGTTCTGCACGATCGAACCCAATGTGGGCATCGTCGAGGTGCCCGATCCGCGGCTGGCCTCTCTGGCCGAAATCGTTCAGCCCGATCGGATCATGCCGGCCACGGTGGAGTTCGTGGATATCGCCGGTCTGGTGGCCGGCGCCTCCAAGGGCGAGGGGCTGGGCAATCAGTTTCTGGCGAACATCCGCGAGACCGATGCCATCGTGCATGTGGTGCGCTGCTTTGAAGACGAGAACGTCGTGCATGTCAGCGGCAAGGTCGATCCACTCTCGGATATCGAAGTGATCAACACCGAACTCGCCCTGGCCGACATGGCCACGGTCGACAAGGCGCTCGCACGCTACTCCAAGGTGGCACGCTCGGGTGGCGACAAAGAAGCCCAGCGACTGGTGGCCGCACTCGAAAAATGTCTGGTGGTGCTCAACGAGGCCCGTCCGGTGCGATCGCTCGATCTGTACGAGGAAGAAAAGGCCGTGCTCAAGCCGCTGTGCCTGATCACCGCCAAGCCCACCATGTATGTGGCCAATGTGCGAGACAACGGCTTCGAGAACAATCCGCATCTCGATGCAGTGCGCCGTCTGGCCGAATCGGAGGGCTCGGTGGTGGTACCCGTCTGTGCCGCCATCGAGGCCGAGATCGGCGACATGGATGATGAGGACAAGCAGGTGTTTCTGGCCGACATGGGCATGAGCGAACCCGGCCTGAATCGTGTGATCCGCGCCGCCTTCAAGCTGCTGGGGCTGCAGACCTATTTCACGGCGGGCAAGCTGGAGGTGAGGGCCTGGACCGTGCGCATCGGCGCCACCGCCCCGCAGGCGGCTGCGGCCATTCACACCGACTTCGAAAAAGGCTTCATTCGCGCCGAGACCATCGCCTATGACGACTACATCGCCTGCAAGGGCGAACAGGGCGCCAAGGAGAAGGGCAAGATGCGACTCGAAGGCAAGGACTATGTCGTGCATGACGGCGATGTCATGCATTTCAGGTTCAACGTCTGACAGGCTCATGCGCTGAGCCCGTCAACAGGCAGGCTTGGAGGCTGACTCATTCGTTGCCTTGTGTCCGACACAAGGCGCCAGCCCCGCATGTCCCTTGCCCTTCGCGAAGCCTGGCTGCACCAGGCCATCGACGCCCTCGAGCCGCTCTTCCGATCCAAAGGCCATGTGCTTCCCAGGGTGCGCGTGTCCTGCGGGTTTGCCAGCACCGGCATGCGCTCCAACCATATCGGCCAGTGCTGGTCGCGGGCCACGGCCCCCGACGGCATCAACCAGATCTTCATTTCACCCGTCCTGGTCGATCCGGTTGAGGTGCTCGATACGCTCGTGCACGAGCTCGTGCACGCTGTGGACGATTGCCAGCACCATCACGGCGCGATCTTCAAAAAGATTGCCCTCTCAGTTGGTCTGAAGGGCCCCATGCGCAGTGCCAGCGCTACCCCGGCGCTGCTCGAAAAGCTGCAGGCCATCGCGCAAAGCCTGCCGGCCTACCCACATGCCGAACTCAAGCTGCGTCGCAAGCTCAGGCCTCGCTCACCCCGGCCCCGGGCACGTTGCCCTCACTGCGAGTACACGGTGCCCATGCTGAAGCAGTTTCTGGTGGTGGGCCCGCCGCTGTGTCCGGTGCACCGGACCGACATGACGCCCTTGGGCACGTGGGATCTGGGGGATTAACCACACCGTCCAGACTTCCAGTAGGCTACGGATTGCGGTCATTCGGTGCCCTGGCGAAGTGTCTTTGCCAGCGCGTTCGATGTCCGCCATACGCCTTCCAACCACACGGTGATTACCGGAGACACCCGCATGACCCTCAAGCACAGGCTCGCCTCGGTTCTGGCAGCCACGGCGCTCGCCGCCTTTACCCATACCCCAGCCATCGCCCAGCAAAACTGGAAGGTCGTCTCGGCCGCCCAGCCGGGCTCACCCCTGATCGGCTTTGTCGACGAGACCGTGGCCAAGGTCACGGCCGGATCCAAGGGCACCGTCAAGGCCGAACGCCTGTTCATCGGCAGCGAGCAGGAGATCGCTCAGCAGATCGTGCGAGGCCGGGTCGAGATGGCCGGTATTTCCATGGCTGGCATCGCCCCGCTGATTCCTGAGGCAGGTCTCATGACCACGCCCTACCTCTGGAACAGCGACGCAGAGCGTGACTTCGTCACCGACAACTTTGCGCTGCCCGTGCTGCGCAAGATCTATGAGGCCAAAGGACTGGTCCTGATCGCGATCAGCGAAGTGGGTTGGAACGACACGGTCTGCAAGAAGCCCTGCCTGTCGCCCGCCGATGTCAAGGGCATGAAGGTTCGTGTGGGTCCGGCCACCTCCTCCAAGATCTTCTGGAATTCGATGGGTGCCAATGGCGTGCAGATGCCCCTCTCGGAGCTCTTTCCGGCTCTGCAAAGTGGCCTGGTCGATGCAGCCGATCTGCCCTTCCCGTACTACGTGACCACGCCTGCCGCGCAGAGCACGCCGCATTACGTCACGACCCGTCATCTGCACCATCCTTCAGCCTTCATCATCAACAAGCGCCTCTGGGACGGTCTGAGCGCCGAGATGAAGCAGGTGGTGCAGTCGGCAGTGCCCGATACCCCGCGGATGCGCCGTGAGGTGGACGAAAGCATCAAGCCCAAGATGGTCGAGTTCAAGCAAAAGGGCGGCTTCATTCATGAGCTGACCCCCGCTCAACGCGCCGAGTGGTCCAAGCTCGTCCTGCCCAATCAGGAGCAGATGGTGAAAGAGGCCGGCGGTGCAGCCCAGGAACTCTGGGACGCCCTGCAGCGCGGCAAGAAGGAGTTTGCAGCCCGCGGCGGCAAGTAAACGCCCAGGGCCTTGAATCGCCCGCTTCCGATTCCGGGAGCGGGCAATCCTGCTCTACCCACCCTGCGCAGCCTACCCACGCTACTCACCCTGCCCGGCCTACCCACGCTACTCACGCTGGCCCCCCCACCCCCCCCCC
>JBKCEY010000068.1:0-2795 GCA_046304115.1 Burkholderiales bacterium
GGGAATGTGCGGCCGCTTTGCAGCACCACATCCCCGGCATCGAAGATTGAGTAGTCTTGAATGCTCATGGTGCGGCGCAGTCGCCTACTGCTCCAGCCGCAGCGTGTAGGTGCCTGTGGCGCCGGTGAGTCCGCCCACCCAATTGACCCGGACGTACACGGTGACCGCGGCGCTGCCTGAGTTGGGCGCGCTGCTGGCCACATCCACCAGCCCCGTGCCCTTGGTACTGCTGGCCACAAGGGCGCCGCTCGCGTTGTAGATTGCAAGGTCGTAATTGGACGTGGCATTGGGCGTCAGCGTGGCCGTCAGAGTGCGACCGGCAGCCAGGGAGACGCGGTAGTAGTCCAGATCGGTGCTGGTGCCGATCGTCGCGCTCACCAACGCTGGATTCGGGCTCACGAACTGCGCCTTGCTGAGCGTGTTGTTGTTGTCGATCCCACTCACCTGCGTGGGTGCCGGCACCGTAACGGTGAGGCTCTGGGTCTGGCTGGCTGTGGTGCTGCCGTTGCCAACCGTGAGCGTGACGCTGTAAGTGCCTGCCGAGGCGTAGGTGCGTGTGGTGGTAGCACCCGAGCCAGAGCCGCCATCGCCGAAGACCCATGAGTAGCTTGTGGGGCCGCCGGTGGAGGTGCTGCCATTGAAGCTGCAACTGAGGTTGACGCAGCTGTAGCTGAACGCAGCGGCCAACGGTGCGGGCGTGTTGGTCACGGTCAGAAACACCGCGCTCACCGCGCCCCAGGCGCCGCTGGCGTCTTGCGCGCGCAGGTAGACGATATGACGACCCGGGGGCAGGATGGATGTGTTCAGGCTGCCGACCAGGCCCTCGGTGGTGGCGTTGAAGCTGCCATCGGAGGCCGCCAACGGGATCGATACGGCACCGGCCTGCCAGGGCGGTACATTGATGTACGCCTCGGCGGCGGCAATGCTCTGCACGGGCTCAGCCCCGTTGCTGTTGTTGAAGCGCGTGTCGGTGGCCGACGCAGTGAGCGTCACCACGGTGCCTGGGAGAACCCCGCCGCCGGACGCATCGCCGGACAAGGTGATGGCCGTCACATCGGGGCCAGCGGGCGTGATGTAGGGCGTTCGCACCACCTTGGCCGCGTAGATCAGCAGCTCCAGGTTTTTGGGCTTGATGTTGTTGTTGTATTCGGTGCAGCTCTCGAAGAACGAGGTGCCGAGCTCCACGGTGAATGCGGCCACGCCGAGTTCCCCGTAGCTTGGGCCGTCGCTCGTGCCGTCGGTGGGATACAGACCGACCGACTGCTGCGGGGTGTAGCCATTGAACCATGCGAACTTGCGGCCCAGGGTCTGCAGCGCAGTGCCGTTGGGTGCGGGCGTGGCCGTCGTTCCCCAGGGCCACAGCACCAGTTGGCTGTAGCTGTGGAGGTCCAGGTGGATGCCGCTGGTGTCGGCTGGTGCAGCATCGGTGGGCAAGGGTCCACGGCGGTCAGGCCAGAGGCTGCGCACGTAGCTCTCCATCGCCTTGGTCTCCGGCTCGGAGCCGGCGCTCGGGCCACGATAGGTCAGGTCGCAGGTCCTGCCACTGGAGCCCTGGCCGCCGGTGCTGTTCCAGCTGAAGGTGAAATTGCGGTTGAGATCCGCACCACGCGTGTTCTTGTTGGTGCAGTAATCGTTGTTGGTGTTCTTGCGCCAGGACAGTCCGAGCTCTGCCTTCTTGCGGCCGTCGGGGTTGGTGTGGAGCATCAGGTGGACCTCGTGGTGGTCCAGGATCCAGGTTGCATCCGCGTTCACACCGTAGCCGTTGACCAGCCAGCGCGCGAACTCCAGCGCCAGCGGCGCAGTCGTGTACTCCCGGGCGTGGATCGCGCTGTTGACGAACAGCTTGGGCTTCACGACATTGACGCCGTTGACCATGTTCGTGGCGCTGTTGGTGAGCTTGAGCACCGCAATGTCGAACCCGCCCAGGCCCCTGGTCTTTTCCCAGGAGTCGCCCGCATCGACGATGCTGGCCAGATTCGGTCTGGCAGCCACGAAGTTCTGAATTTCGGCGAAGGTACCCTCCACCGTCTCGTAGCAGCTGTAGTTGGGAATGGTCTGCACCGTAGCCGCTGCGGCAACGGCCGAAGTGGAGGTGGTGGCACTGGCGGTGACCCCAGGCTTCCCAGGGCGAGAGTCCGAACCTGCCGGGGGCGTGGGTAGGCGCTGCGACTGCAGCTTCTGCATCTGGGTCAGGAACTCGTCGCGCTTGCGAATGAACTCCGTCGCATGCTCGAACCGAAAGCCAAAGGGGCGCAACCGGTCCATATCGGCCGCCTCCAGCTCCATCACCAGATAACCCGCCGCATACTGGCTTTCCAGCAGATGGTCATGAAAAGTGATTGCTGCCTTGCGCGCCGTCACCAGATCAGGGAAGTAGGCCTTGTAGATCTGGGTAGACTGTTTTTCCTTCTCGAGCAGGTCGTGGGCGACTTGAGGAGAATGAGCCTGCGGGGCCTGCGCAACCAGCATCAGGCCCGCGAAGGCGGCAACAAAAAGGTGATTGGCTTTCATCTCGCAAAGCTATCAGATTATTTCTGTGGACTGTATGGACCGCCGCCCAGCAGCGACCCCTCTTTCGTTTCATCATGCTGCATCAGTGAGACTTTGTGCTCAATTGAGGCGGTTCGCGGCAGCGGCCTGCCTGTGCCTGGCCGCAGCGGCGCCATCGCTGGCCGGGGCCGCACCAACACCCGACGCCGAACTGGCCGACGAGTGGCGGCGTCTGCGTGCCACGCCCGGGCACTTTGACGGGGCAGCCTGGAACGCCGACGTCGACCGCTGGGACGGCACCAAGC
>JBKCEY010000069.1:0-16696 GCA_046304115.1 Burkholderiales bacterium
CCCGGCTCGGCCGCATTTGACCCAAGGTGGCCAAAACACCTATAATTTAAGGCTTCGGGTCGTTAGCTCAGCTGGTAGAGCAGCGGACTTTTAATCCGTTGGTCGCAGGTTCGAATCCCGCACGGCCTACCAAACACCAAAAAAACAGAGCGCAGTCAGCGCGTAGTTGCAGTCAGCGCAAAGTTCAGTAGTTCGCCAAACGGCTGCTCTCCTTCGAGAGTGGCCGTTTGTCTTTTGGAGCACCGATCCGAAGGCTCCGATCTCGGGGCTGCGTCCGGCTCTTCAAAGCCAAGTTCGGTCTTTCAGGGGGGCGCGGTTTGAATCAACCGCCCCCAGCCTGGGGCGGTGGTGGCATCATCGACCCTCCAACTGCCTGTGACACCGACCCCCATGACCGTCGCCACCGCCGACCTGCAGCAAGCCGCCCGCGAAGAAGCCTTCAGCCTGCCGATCGATCAGGTCGATCCTGCCAAGCCGATGCTGTTCTTTCATGACACCGTGGGCCACTACTTCGAGCGCCTGCGTCGCGACGACCCGGTGCACCGGGTCGAGAGCGAGTTGTTTGGGCCGTACTGGTCGATCACCCGCTACAAGGACATCATGACGGTGGATACCCATCATCAGGTGTTCTCCTCCGACTGGACTCAGGGCGGTATCACGATTGGCGACCAGCCCGTCAATGAGCGCCTGCAGATGTTCATTGCCATGGACCCGCCCCGGCACGATGAGCAGCGCAAGGCGGTCAGCCCGATCGTGGCGCCGGCCAACCTGGCCAACATGGAATCCCTCATCCGCGAGCGGACCGCACGGGTGCTCGACAGCCTGCCCCGTAACGAGCCCTTTGACTGGACGCAGCAGGTCTCGATCGAACTCACCACGCTGATGCTCGCCACACTCTTCGATTTTCCGATCGAGGAGCGACGCAAGCTCACCCGCTGGTCTGACGTGGCCACGGCCAACCCCAACATCGACACCAGCGTGGTGCAAAGCTTCGAGCAGCGCACGCAAGAGCTCGGCGAGATGTTCCAGTACTTCACCAGACTCTGGAACGATCGGGTCAATGCGGCGCCTCGCAATGATCTGATCTCGATGCTGGCCCATGGCGCGGCCACGCGATCCATGACGCCGCTTGAATACATGGGCAATACCGTGCTGCTGATCGTGGGCGGCAACGACACCACGCGCAACTCCATGACCGGGGGCCTGCTCGCACTGGCGCGCGATCCGGCACAGTGGGCCAAACTCAGAGCCAACCCCTCACTGGTCGACTCGCTGGTACCCGAGATCATTCGCTGGCAAACGCCGCTGGCCCACATGCGCCGCACGGCACTCGCCGACTTCGAGCTCGGCGGCAAGACCATCCGCAAGGGTGACAAGGTGGTGATGTGGTTCCTTTCAGGTAACCGCGACGAATCAGCCATCGAGCGGGCCAACGAGTTCATCATCGATCGTGCTCGCCCGCGTCAGCACCTGTCGTTTGGCTTTGGCATTCACCGCTGCGTGGGCAACCGCCTGGCCGAGTTGCAGCTCAAGATCCTGTGGCAGGAGATCCTCAAGCGCTTTCCGGTGATCGAGGTTCTCGACGAACCCGTGCGCGTGAAATCAACCTTCGTGCGCGGCATCTCCAAACTGATGGTGCGCATCCCGGGCTGAGCCCGGGGTCAGCGATCAGACGATCAGACGATCAGACGATCAGACGATTGGCGATTGAGCGAAGACTTCACCATGACCCGCCAGAACCCCGTCAGGACCAGGCCGCCTTCACTGATCTACTGGGTTGATGAGCGACCGCCTGTGGCCACCGTGTGGCTGCTGGGGTTGCAGCATGTCTGCATCAATGCCGCCGGATGGGTGATCATGGCTGCGGTGCTGGCGAGTTTCATGAGTGATGTTCACGACATCGAAGCCATGATTCGCATGGGCATGATTGCGGTAGGGGTTGGCTGCCTGCTGCAATCCATGAAGACTTCGGCATTCGGCACCGGGGTGCTGTGCCCGCCGATCTGCGGACCCGCGTATGCGTCGGCCTCGGTCCTGGCCGGCACCAGTTTTGGAGTGGGCGCGCTGTTTGGAATGACCCTGCTGGCCGGGGTTTTCGAGACCGTTCTGGCCCGGCTCTTGCCACGCCTGCGATCGCTGTTCCCACCAGAAGTCATTGGCGTGATCATGACCATGGTCGGAGTGGGCATGCTGCCGCTGGCCATGCCTCGGCTGCTGGCCTCGCCCGACCTTGCCACTGCCATCGCCGGCAGCTCGGCAGTCAACATCCAGGTGGGTCTTGCAACACTCGCCCTGATGTTTGCCATCGCCGTCTGGGCGCCCGGACGCTGGCGTCTTTATCCCAGCCTGCTGGGTGTGCTGTTCGGATGGATCCTGGCCTGGGCGGCGGGTTGTATCCCCGATTCGACGATCACCCAGATCGCTCAGGCGGCCTGGTTTGATCTGCCTCACCGGATCAACATGGAGCTGAGTTTTGAGTGGTCACTGGTGTTGCCCTTCCTGATCGCCGCGACCGCCTCAAGTCTCAAAGGCGTTGGCGATCTGACCCTCTGCCAGAAAGCGAACGATGCCAACTGGAAACGCACCGACTTTCAGGAGGTCAGCCGAGGGGGCACCGTGCTGGGCATGACCACCGTCCTGTCTGGTCTTCTGGGCACTCTGGGCCACAGTGCCTCATCGAGCAATGTCGGACTGTCGATCGCAACCGGCGCAACCAGCCGCTTCATCGGACTCAGCATGGGCGCGCTGATGATTCTGCTGGCTTTCATCCCGAAGGCCAGTGCGGTCATCGCCCTGCTGCCCGCGCCGATCATGGGGGCCATGATGGTTTTCGTCGCGACCACCATGATCGTGGCGGGTCTGCAAATCATGAGCGCGCGCCTGATGGACATTCGTCGCATCATCCTGGCGGGCGCTACGCTGGCTTTTGGTCTGAGCGCGGGCATGATGCCCAAGCTCTACGAGGGCGCCCCGATTGTGCTCGCCCCCATCCTTGCGTCTTCGGTGTCGTTCACGGCTGCGCTGGCGATTGGCTTGCACCTGATTCTCAGGATCGGATCGCGCAAGACCTCCGCCTTTGAAATCAAACCGGGTGACGATGCCTTCAAGGCTGTACAGGACCACCTGATGCAGTTCGGCGGATCGGTGGGTGCGCGGCGCGACAGTGTGATGCAGGCGATCCACAGCATCTACGACTGTCTGGAATCCCTCCAGATGGGTCTGCAGCGCGACCCGGGACAACCGGTGCAGGTCTCGCTGGCCTTTGACGAAGCCGCCTTGACCGTCAAGATCTCCTATCAGGGCTCTGTGCCGGAGATGCCGCGGGATCGCCCTGCAGCGTCAACCCTGCTGGACGACCCGCAGGGCGTTGCTCGCATGTCCGCGTATCTCGCCAGCCGCCGGGCAGATCACGTCGACGTCAAACAGGAAGGCCAGCTCGGTACGCTCATCTTGCGCTTTGAACATTGAGCCGTGACTGATCTCCGGCGCCACCGGCACGGCCGTGTTTGTCAATCATTCAAGAGGCCGGTATAAGAGTGAGGATCAAATCCCCGCTCCCGACCACCCCAGCAGTGTCCATCACACCACCGTCCCATCTTGAAATCCGCCCGGAGCAGGGCGAGATTGGATCGGCTCTGGTGTGGCTCGAAGGGCAGACCGAATCGGCGGGCTTGCCCATGCGAGCCCAGTTCGCCCTGAATCTCGGTCTGGACGAAACGCTGGCCAATATCGTCATGCATGGCTTTCGGGAGCAACCCGGGCATGAGCGCACTGCCGGTACCGGCGAGCCCTTGGTGCGTATCGAATGCAGCAGCAGCGGCGCGGGCTTTGACCTTGTGGTTCGCGACAACGGCGTGGCATTCGATCCCACCCGGCAGGAGCCTGGCGCTCTCGCGCAATCCCTTGAAGACGCCACGCCCGGCGGACACGGCCTGCGACTGATGCGCCATTTTCTGCATGAGATCCGCTATGAGCGGATCGCCGGATGGAACATCCTGCACATGCACCTGCGACGGGATGGCGGTGCTCAGCCTTGCGCTGACTGAACTCGAAGCCACAAGCACCCCCGGGGAATGCCGAAGGAGTGGCTCCTGAAGCGAGTCGACTCTGACGGATGTCGACCCGCTTTGATCAGTCTGTCAGCAACAACGCCGCGACACCCACCACCATCAGCACGATGCCCCAGGTCTCGCGAACGGATTCGCGTTGCGCAAAGAGCCGACGTGCCAGGGCCATGGCAAACAGAATTTCAACGAGTGCGAGTGTGCGCACCAGCGCTGGAGATTGCAGGGAAAACGCCACGAACCAGCACAGCGACGCAAACGACCCCAACGCACCGGCCCCCAGCGACGGGCGCCAGGCCTTCAGGATGGCCATCAGCGTGCCCGGTGAGCGCAGGGCCAGCCAGAGCGACAGCACCGCAGTCTGTACGGCCAGAGAGACCACCAGCGTGACCGCAGCCCGGACGAAGAACGGATCCTCACCCAGGGCCAGGATCGCCCCCCGAAATCCCACAGCGGCCAGCGCAAACAGCGCCCCTGCACCCAGGCCAAGCGCAATCGGCGCCCCCAGCGTCAGGCCTGCCGGCTTTTGAGACGAGGCTGATTCAGGCGCAGCCGCCGTCGCTCGCCCGGGGCTCGACATCAGGACCACACCGGCCGTGGCCACCACAATCGCCAGTACCGCCAGAACGCCCAGCGGCTCGCCCAGAAACACAAAGGCCAGCAGCGCCACCGTCACCGGTTCGGACTTGACGTAAGCGGTGGCGATCGAAAACGACTTCATCTGCATGGCGCCCAGCATCAGCGCCGTAGCCACGATCTGAGCCAGTCCACCCACCCAGACCCAGACCCAGAATTCAGCACTCCAGGTCAGCCGCTGCGCGGGTGTGACCCACAGGATCGCGCCCACCATCAAGATGGCGCAGGGCAGTCCGAACAGAAAGCGCACATGGGTGGCACCTACCGTGCCCAGTGTGGCGGTCAGTCCTTTTTGCAGCAGGTTGCGAAAGGTCTGCGAGAACGCCGCGATCAGCGTAAAGACAACCCAGAGCCAGCTCGAGGCTTCGGTCACAGCCAGGGCATCCGGCGGCGATGCACCTGCTCAAAGGCTTCGATCTGCGGCAGATGGGCCAGGGTGAGGCTCACCTCATCCAGCCCCTGCAGCAGGCAGTCTCGGCGAAAGGAGTCGATCTCAAAGGCATCCTGCCGTCCATCAGGCCCGGTGACCGTGAGCGCCTGCAGATCAACCGTGATCTGTGCGCCCGGACTCGCATGCAGCAATGCACGCAGTTCGGTCACACGGGTGTCAGGCAAACGCACCGGCACCACCGCATTCTGAAAGCAGTTGTTGAAGAAGATGTCGCCAAACGAGGGGGCGATAAAGGCCTGAAATCCATTGTCGACCATCACGCTCACGGCGTTCTCTCGGGACGAGCCGCAGCCAAAGTTGCGATCAGCCACCAGAATCCGGGCCTGTGCAAACGCGGGCTGATTGAGCGCAAAGTCGGGCCGCAGCTCGCCCGTGGCATCGCGGCGCAAGTCATGAAACAGCCCCTGCACCTGATCCGGCCGGGCCCGGCCCAGGTAGCGCGCCGGGATGATCTGATCGGTATCGACATTGGCCAGATCCAGCGGAACGGCCACGGCGGTCAGGGAACGAAAGGGCGAAGGATTCCGGGAAGACATCGGGGAAGGAATCGAGGTCATGAGCAGTCTCCTCAGGACAGGGTGCGCACGTCCGTGAACCGGCCGGTCACGGCGGCCGCGGCGGCCATCGCCGGGCTGAGCAGATGGGTGCGCACGTCGCGCCCCTGACGCCCCATGAAATTGCGGTTGGAGGTCGATGCAATGCGCTGGCCGGGCAGGCCCGTGTCGCCATTCATGCCCACACACATCGAGCAGCCCGGTTCGCGCCACTCCAGACCCGCTTGCCGGAACACATGGTGCAGACCCTCGGCCTCGGCCTGGCGCTTGACGGGTCGAGATCCTGCCACGACCCAGGCCGGAATCACGGCCTTGCGCCCCTTCACGATCGCCGCGGCTGCACGCAGATCTTCAATTCGACTGTTGGTGCACGATCCGATGAAGACCCGATCCACGGCAATGTCGCTCATGCGGGTGCCGGGCTGCAGACCCATGTAGCGCAGGGAGAGCCTCATGGCCTCTCGCTTGGCCGCGTCGGGCGCGTTTTCCGGATCGGGCACCGCGCCTGAGATCGCAACCGCATCCTCGGGGCTCGTTCCCCAGGTGAGCATCGGCTCGATCGAAGCGCCCTCGAGGCTCACCTCACGATCGAAGCGCGCAGCCTCATCCGAGTGCAGGGTCTTCCAGTGCGCGAGCGCCTCATCCCACTGCGCAGAACGGGGCGCCAGAGGACGGCCCTGCATCCAGGCAAAGGTCTGATCATCGGGCGCAACCATGCCGGCCCGGCCACCCGCCTCGATGCTCATGTTGCACAGGGTCAGACGGCCCTCGATGGACAGGCTGCGGATCGCCGAGCCCGCATATTCAATGACATGCCCCACGGCCCCGGCGGCACCGATGCGGGCAATGATGGCAAGGATCACATCCTTGGCCGAGACGCCCGAGCGCAGCGCGCCATCGACCGTGATGCGCATGGCCTGGGGCTTGCGCTGCCACAGGCACTGGGTGGCCATCACGTGCGTGACCTCGGACGAACCAATGCCAAAAGCCAGGGCACCCAGCGCCCCGTGCGTGGAGGTGTGCGAGTCGCCGCACACCAGCGTGATGCCGGGCTGGGTGAGGCCCTGCTCCGGCCCCACCACATGCGCAATACCCTGGCGCTCATCATCAATGTCGAAGGCCGCCAGGCCATGCGCGTCGGCATTCTCGCGAACCTTGCGCACCAGGCTGCGGTGCAGCGGATCGGCGATATCGTCCAGGCCTGCGCCCGCCGTGGAAGTGTAGTGATCCGGGGTGGCCAGGGCCTGAGCGGGGCGGCGCACCTTGATGCCGCGTGCATCGAGCCTCGCAAAGCCCGGGGCGGAACCGTCATGCATCAGGTGGCGGTCGATGTAGAGCAGGGTATAGCCGTCGTCGCGCTCAAGCACGACATGGGGCGCCCAGATCTTTTCGAAGAGCGTGCGGGGTAAGGCAGCGGTCATCTGAAGTGTCCCAGCATGAAGTTCCCCAGCGAAAGTCAGGGTGTCGGATTCGTTCGGGCCATCATCCCGGATTCATTCGGGCCGTCAGTCAAAGGGCCAGAGGGTGCGAGGTCGGTGGCGTTGATCGCGGGCTCAAAGGGTTTCGGCCGTTCCCAGGATGGCGGTCACCTGGCTGGAAAGCACGCCGCCATTGCCATGGGCCAGAGCGAGCCGAGCACCCTGAACCTGCCTAGCACCGGCCTGCCCCATGAGTTGCTGCACAGCCTCGACCACACAGAACAGGCTGTACATTCCCGGATGCACGCACGACAGGCCGCCACCGTTGGTGTTGACCGGTAATGCGCCACCCGGTGCGATCCGGCCATCCTGCACAAAACGCCCGCCTTCACCCTTGGGGCAAAAGCCCAGGTCCTCGAGAAACAGGAGGGTGTTGATGGTGAAGGCATCGTAGAGCTCGACCACATCGATCTCGGCGGGCTTCACTGCGGCCTGTGCAAAGGCGCGCGCACCGGACTCGGCTGCAGCGGTCAGTGTCAGGTCGGGCATGGCCGAGATGTTCATGTGATGGGTCGCAGCCGCAGCACCCAGCAGGTAAGCCGGCGTTGCGCACAAGTCGCGGGCCTGATCAGCCCGGGTCATCACGATCGCAGCCGCACCATCGGTCACCAGGCAGCAATCCCGCACCGTGAGCGGATCGGCCACCATGCGCGCACCAAGCACCTCCTCCACCGTGATCGGATCCCGCATGAAGGCCTCGGGATTGAGCCCGGCCCAGGCGCGGGCGGCCACCGCCACCGAGGCGAGTTGCTCGCGGGTCGTGCCGTACTGATGCATATGCCGGGACGCCGCCAGCGCGTAGGCCGATACCGGCATCAGGGGCTTGTAGGCCGCCTCGAAAAAAGGAATTGTGTGCGAACTGACCAGCTTTCCTGCACCACTTCGCTGGTTGCTGCCGTACGCCACCAGCGCCACATTGCACTGCCCGGTCATGAGCGCATGTGCGGCCCAGAACATGTGCGTAATGAAGGCCGAGCCGCCGGTGCGATTGTTGTCGGTCACCTTGGGGCGTATGCCCAGGTATTCGGAAAAGGACAGCCCCGACAGAAAGTCCTGGGGCAGACCAATGAACACCCCATCAACATCCGCAGGCGTCAGACCCGCCTGGCCCAGAGCCTTGATCGCGGCCTGGGCCGCCAGATCGATGGCATCAAAGCCCGGCATCTCACCGATGCCGTGGGTGGCTGCGCCCACCACCGCAGTTTTGCCGCGCGGGAACAGATCCTGGCCGGGAGTGATCGTGCTCATGAGCGACCTCCTGAATTCGAGGCGGCGACCGGGGTCTGCAGCGCGACGGAAACTGGGGACGGCACGTTCGCAGTGGCTCCATCGGTGTCCAGCGGATCAAACACCACGAGCGGCGTGTCGCCCTCCCGGGCAATACGGGCCTTCACCCGCATGCCAATGCGCACCGCATCGGGCGCAACACCCTCAACCCGCGACATCATGCGCACGCCTTCATCCAGATCGATGAGAGCGACGTTGTAGCTGGGCGTAGGTGCCCGCTGGCGCATCACACTGGTGGCATACACCGTCCCCAGTCCGCTGGCCGGGACCCATTGCAGGGCAGCCCCTGTGCCGGGTTCAGCCACCCTCGGGTAATAGACATGCGCGCCGGTGGCCATGCTTTTCTGGATCATGAAGCGACCCTGCGCCAGAAAGGCCAGGTATTGCTGCTCGGGGCCGCCTGCAGGCAGCCCCAGGGTCTCTTGGGGATGGGTCATTGGTGCCTCATCGCTTGGAATGGAAGTGCATCTTACCGGGGCTAGGGCTGGGGCTGGGGCTAGGGCTAGGTCTCGCTCTGACGCGACAGGCGCTCGTGCAGGGCACTGAGCGCGGCCGCTGCAAAGGCTCGCATGTTGCGCTCGCGATCGGCGTCTCCCGTCTCGAGCGTCATGGCCTGAACCACAATGACGCCCTGTCGGTCGGGGCCGCTGAGGGCGATGCAGCTATGACCAGGCGCATCTCCGTAGCTGTTGCCGCTGGGTCCGCTCGCACCGGTTTCGGCCAGACCCCAGGTGCTGCCAAAGCGTTCACGCGAACGCGTGGCGAGGAGCGCCGCATAAGGCTCCGAAGAAGACCTCAGTCCGGTCATTTCCTCATTGGTGATGCCCATCAGCAGCCGTCGGGCGCGCGCGGTGTAGACCACCGCACCCCCCAGAAAATAGGCCGAAGCACCGGGCACAGCAAGCAAAGATGCCGCGATCAGCCCTCCCGCAGAGGACTCGGCAACCGCGAGGGTTTCCTTGCGGTGTACGAGCAGCGCAGCCACATCACGGGCCAGGGGAAGCAGGGTTTGCATGGCGGCGTATCCTTGGAGTCAGGAGATGGTCTGCGAAAAGCGCAGCGGGCAAAGACAATGGCGAAAGGCACAGGCTAAGTGGAACACAGGGCGTGAGCACTGCAATTTCAACATCCACCCAGGAGCAGTTGCAACGGCGCCAGGCCTTGTCCGTTCTGGCTACCGTGACCCTGCTTGGCCTGATCTCGCGCGGCGTGGGTGAGAGCTTCGCAATCTTTCTGGTCCCCATCTCGCAGACCTTTGAGGTCGATCGTGCAGCGCTCACTGGCATCTATGCCACCTACATGCTGGCGATCGGCCTGAGTGCGCCCATCGCAGGGCGGGTGATCGACCGCCTGGGCGCCCGCTGGTGCTACCAGATCGGGCTGGCCGTCTTTGCAGGATCAGCCTGGTGGGCAGGATCGGCCACGGCCCTGTGGCAGCTGTATGCCCTGCTCGGCATCGGCGGCGCAATCGGCGCCTCGCTGCTGGGCATGGTGCCTGCGGCTTCACTGGCCAGTCGCTGGTTTGATACGCGACTGCCCACCGCCATGGGAACCATCAGCGCATCGCTCGGTGTGGGCATCCTGCTGTTTGCGCCGCTCGCCCAGGTGCTGATTGCCAGCCTTGGATGGCGAGGCGCCTATCACGGGCTGGGCTGGGCTCTGGCAGCCTGCCTGGTGCTGATCGCAGTGCTGCCCTGGCAACGGCTCTCAAAGGGCGCACCCGCCGTGATGCAGGCACGCCAGGCCCGTGTGGCTGCCCTGAGCCCCTGGACCGTCGCCATGGCGCTGCGCACGCACACCTTCTGGGGCCTGTTCGGCATCATGTTCTTTACCTCGCTCAGCACCTACGCCCTCAATGTGCAGCTGGTGGCCTACCTCGTAGCCTCAGGCCTTCCCGCTCTGCAGGCGGCGACCATCTACGGCGCGATGGGCATGGTCTCGATCGCGGGCATGATCGGCGCAGGATTTCTGGCCGAACGCATCGGTGAGATCCGGGTCGCGGCGCTCTCCTATGGCGGCACGATCGCTGGTGTGGCTGCGCTGGCTTGTCTGTCGCAGGAGCAGGTCTTCTGGCCGATCGCGGGCTTCATTGCTCTCTTTGGCACGATGCAGGGATCACGCGGGCCTTTGGTGGCCGTGCTCTCAGCCCGCAAATTCGCGGGCGGCACACAGTCGGGCATCTACGGTGGCGTGCTGGTCGGCATGGGCACGGGTGGGGCCCTGGGCGCCTGGGGCACGGGCCTGCTGTTTGACCTCACCGGCTGGTACGACGGGGGCTTTGCGCTGTCAGTCTTTGGGGCGATCTGCGGGCTGATCCTGTTCGTGACCTTGCCGGAGGTTCGAAAGCCCGCCCACCCCCGCTAGCGTGGACAGCAACATCCGAACGGGGTCCTGATCCAGTTGATGCGGGGCCTGTCATCAAGGTCGGTGTCTGTCATCAAACCCGGGGGCTGTCATCGTTTGGTCATCGTGCGGTCATGGTTCGGTCATCGTCGAGCCCTAAGGTCGGCTGATTCGCGTTTCACGCGTCATGTCACCCCGGCAACGCATGTCACAGACCGCCGCATTAGCCATCTCGAACGCCAGCAAGACCTTCGGATCCCGAAAGGCACTGGACGGGGTGTCCTTTGAGGTCAAGGCCGGTGAGCGTGTGGCGCTGCTGGGCGCCTCGGGTTCTGGAAAATCCACCCTGCTGCGATGCCTGTGCGGCCTTGAAACACTGGACGCCGACGGTGGATGCATTGATGTGCACGATCGCAACCTGCAACGCGATGGGCGGCTTGCTGCGGATATCCGTGACCAGCGCCGAGCGATCGGCATCATCTTTCAGCAGTTCAATCTGGTCGGCCGACTACCGGTTCTGACCAATGTTCTGACCGGATTATCGGCCGACCTTCCCCTGTGGCGTTCACTCAGCGGGCGATTCAACTTCAACGAGCAAGCCCGCGCACTCGATGTACTCACTGAAATCGGCCTGGCTGAGCAGGCGTTTCAGCGTGCGAGCACGCTCTCGGGTGGACAACAGCAGCGGGCTGCGATCGCCCGCACCCTGCTGCAGGGCGCACGCCTCTTGCTGGCCGATGAGCCCGTGGCCTCACTCGACCCCGAATCCACCCGCAGGGTCATGGAGCTGCTGCTGGAGCTCAATCGCCAGCGTGGTCTGACTGTTCTCATCAGCCTTCATCACGTGGCGCTGGCCCGTCGCTACTGCGAGCGTGTCATTGCCCTGCGTGACGGTCGTCTGGTCTTTGATGGATCGACCGCCGCCCTCACCCCTGAATTTCTGAAGGATCTCTACGGCACTTCGGTGGAAGAACTGGTGACCGAAGCCGCCTGAAACAGGACCCTCGGCATCCCCGTTCGTGTTTTTTCCGCTGCCCCTCTGATCCACGTCGCTTGCCTCTGTTGCCCCTGTTTCGCTCTGTTCCCACTGTTTCGATCTGCTGCCCCTGTTCAATCGCCTCCAATCCGGGAGTTTTTCCATGTTCAAGACGCTTCGTCATCTGACCGTTGCCGCCACCCTCGCTCTGTCGTTCACCGCCGCCCAGGCTCAGGAAGTCAACTTCGGCATCATCGCCACCGACTCGGCCAGCGTGCAGCGCGAACGCTGGGAGCCGTTCTTTCGCGACATGGAGAAAAAGACCGGCCTGACCGTCAAGAGTTTTTACGCACCCGACTATGCGGGCGTGATCGAAGCCATGCGCTTCAACAAGGTTCAGGTGGCCTGGATGGGCAACAAGGCCGCCATGGAAGCGGTGGACCGCTCCAGTGGCGAGATCTTCGCGCAGGTCATGTATGCCGATGGCACCTTCGGTTATCACGGCCTGATCATCACCCACAAGGACAGCCCCTATCAGACCCTCGACGATGTCCTGAAGAACGGCAAGAACGTGAACTTCAGCATCGGTGATCCCAACTCCACGTCGGGCTTTCTGATTCCGACCTTCTACGTCTTCACCCAGAACAACCTGGATCACCGCACGATGTTCAAGACCGTGCGCAATGCAAGCCATGGCGCCAACATCCAGGCGGTCCTGGCCAAGCAGGTTGATGTGGCCACCAACAACACCGAAGACATGGGCAAGCTCGAGGCCACCCGGCCCGAACTCGCGCAACAGATCCGCATCCTGTGGAAGAGCCCGCTGATTCCGAGCGATCCCTTCGTCTGGCGCAAGGATCTGGATCCCGCCGTCAAGGCCAAGATCAGTCAGTTCGTGCTGGCCTATGCCAAAACCGATCCGGCTGAAAAAGCGGTCATGAAGGCGATCTACAACTACGGCGGGTTTCGTCCCAGCACGAATGCACAGCTGATCCCGATTCGTCAGCTCGAACTGGCCCGTGACCGCCAGAAGATCGTCAATGACGACAAGCTCGCCGCAGCCGACAAGCAAAAGCAGCTCGCCGACCTTGATCGCAAACTGGCCGCGCTGGGGCAGTGAGCACCGTTTTGCGCGATCCGTTTCGTACGATGCAACCCGCGATGGGGCGCACCAGTCTCGAGATCGTTCAGGCCCGGGCGCGAGCGGATCGCCCGGGTTGGCTTTCGTTCATCGCCTGGCTGGGTGCGGCCTTCATTCTTGCCTGGGCCTGGAAAGGTGCCGAGATCCGGCCCTTCGACTTCCTGAAGGACAGCGGAAACATCGTCACCTACACGCGGGAATTCTTTCCGCCGGATTTTCGCGACTGGCGGATCTACGCCCGTGAGATGGTGATCACGCTGCACATTGCCCTGTGGGGCACCCTGCTTGCCGTGATCGCTGCGATCCCGATGGGTTTGCTGTGCAGCGCCAACATCGCGCCGCCCTGGCTGCATCAACCGGTTCGCCGTCTCATGGATGCCTGCCGGGCCATCAATGAGATGGTCTTTGCCATGCTCTTCATCGTAGCCGTGGGTCTGGGGCCCTTTGCCGGTGTCCTGGCTTTGGCGGTTCACACCACAGGAACACTCGCCAAGCTGTTCTCAGAGGCAGTCGAAGCGATCGATCCAAGGCCGGTCGAGGGTATACGGGCCACAGGGGCCCATCGACTGGTCGAAATCGTCTATGGCGTCATTCCACAGGTCATGCCGCTGTGGCTCAGTTTTGCGCTCTACCGGTTCGAGTCGAATGTACGCTCGGCCAGCGTGGTGGGCATGGTCGGGGCAGGCGGCATCGGGGTTGTTCTCTTTGAGGTGATTCGCGGATTTCAATACGCCCAGACCTGCGCGGTGTTGCTGATCCTCGTCGTCACCGTCTCCATCATTGATCTCATTTCGGCTCGCCTGCGCAGTCGATTCATCTGACAGTCGATTCATCTGGATCATGGAAGAACCGTCCACCGCGCAATCGACCCCCACCGATTTTCAGTGGGAGATGCCCGTTCGCATTCGCTTTGGCAGCGGCTGCAGCAACAGCCTGCCCGAGGCGCTTGAGTCCACGCCCTGCGTCGTCCTGGCCTTTGCAGCAGCCCATTCTCTGGGCCTGAAGGCCCGCTGGCTGGAGCGACTCGGTGAGCGCTGCGTGGGCTGGTTTGAGGTCGAGGATGGACTGAGCAGCCTTGCATCCGCTCAGGCCCTCGCGCAGCACCTGTGGCCCGTGCTGGCCGAACATCCCAAGGCAGTGCTCATTGCGCTCGGCGGTGGCAGCACCATCGATCTGGCCAAGACCCTGCGCTGCATGCCCACGGATCTCGACTTCGGAGCGATCGCGCGGGCCATCCGCGGACAAGCCCGCTGGCCCGCCATGCGGCGGATTCCGTTGTGGGCGGTGCCTACAACCGCAGGCACGGGCAGCGAAGTCACCCGCTGGGCAACACTCTGGGATACCGAGGCCGTTCCAGCGGTCAAGCGATCATTGGATGAGGCCTGGGGGCATGCGGATCGGGCCTTCATTGACCCCGAACTCACGCACAGCTGCCCGCTTGCACTGACCCGCGATGTGGCACTCGACACCCTGGCGCATGCGCTGGAGTCGATCTGGAATCACCACGCAAATCCCGTCAGCAGTCAGCTGGCGCTTTCAGCGGCTCATGGCGTGATTCGGAATCTGCCCCTGTGCCTGTCCCAACCAGAAAACGCGACCGCGCGTGAGGCGCTGGCCTTGGCATCGTTGCAGGCGGGCCTTGCGTTTTCACAGACCCGCACCGCTCTGGCTCATGCGCTGTCCTACGAACTCACGGCGAGTCAGGGTATTCCCCATGGGCTGGCCTGCGCCGTCTGGCTGCCAACCGCCTGGTCGCTCGCCCTTGGGCACGACCCCGAGGTTGACCGACTCCTCAGCCAGGTGTTCTCGGTCGAGGCACGCGAGGCCCAGGCCGCTCTCGTGCATTGGCTGGCTCAGGTCGGCGTTCCGGAAAGCCCGCAGGCGGTCGGAGTTCATGATGCACAAGACCGCATCCGCGACGCGCTGAGCTCCAGTCGCGGACGCAACTTCATTGGGGCAAGCCTTGCTCCGGCCTGATGCGACGGTGGCCATGTCCTACGATCTGATCGTCGTGGGCGCGGGCATCGTCGGACTGGCGCATGCCTTGGAGGGGGCTCGGCGGGGATTGAGGGTCCTGGTGATCGATCGCGACCATCGGTGCGTGGGCGCATCGATTCGCAATTTCGGATTCATTACGGTCACCGGCCAGCCCGCAGGAGATACCTGGCGCCGGGCAAGCGTCAGTCGCGACATCTGGATCGATGTGGCCGCACAGGCCGGGATACCGATCGAGCACCGAGGCCTCTGGATGATTGCCCATCGACCGCTGGCCACCCGCGTTCTTGAAGCCTTCATGAAAACGCCCATGGCCCATGGCAATCGGCTGATGGAGGTGCACGAGGCGGCGCTTGAGGCGCCTGAACTGCGTCTGGACGATGCCCAGGCGGTGATGCATTCGCCGCACGAAGTCCGGGTCGAATCGCGTACCGCGATCCCGCGGCTGGCGGCCTGGCTGGCCGAGCATCATGGCGTCGGTTTCCTGTGGGGTGAGGCGGTTCTTGAGGTCGATGCCCCCAGGGTGCGAACCGCCCAGCGTACGCTTCAGGCCGAACGGATCGTGATCTGCCCGGGCACCGAGCTCAATGGCGTGGGGCGCGAGTCGCTGGCTTCGCTTGGGCTCAAGCTGACCCGGCTGCAGATGTTGCGCGTACGCCCTCAAGCATCGTTCAGGCTGAGTGGCGCCGTGATGTCGGATCTGAGTCTGGTGCGCTACGGGGGCTACGCGGCGCTTCCTGAGGCCAGGGCACTACAGACCCAGCTCGACAGTGAAGAAGCAGACAGTCTGGCGGCCGGCATTCACCTGATCGTGGTGCAAAGTGCCGATGGCTCGCTCGTGATCGGCGACTCGCATCACACCTTTGATACGCCCGAGCCCTTTGCGAGCGAGGCGGTGGATGATCTGATTCTGTCGCATGCCCACAAGGCCCTTCGTCTGTCAGAAGCGACCGTGGTCGAGCGTTGGACAGGGGTCTATCCCACAGGGGCGGCCACCGATTGTGTGATCGCGGCCCCGAACCCACAGACCCGGGTGGTGGTGGTGACCAGTGGCACTGGCGCCAGCACAGGATTTGGCATTGCAAAGGAGGTTTTTCATGCCTGGTGAGTCTCACATCCGCCCCCAAGGGGTGGCCGCTGTTGTCTTTGACTGGGCCGGAACGGTGATTGATTTCGGCAGCCACGCGCCGATGGGTGCATTTGTCGAGCTCTTTGCCAGCGAGAAGATCGCCATCAGCATTGACGAAGCCCGTGTACCGATGGGCATGCCCAAGTGGAATCACATCAAGGCCCTGGGTGAGCAGCCTCGAATCGCTGCGGCCTGGCTCGAAGCCAAAGGCGCGCCCTTTTGCGACCAGGACGTGGATCGTCTGTACGAGGTCTTCACGCCGATGAACATCGCCGCCATTCCCCGGCACGCCACCCTGATCAGCGGGGTCGCCGACATGGTCACGACACTGCGCGGACTCGGCATCAGAATTGGATCCACGACCGGCTACAACCGCGAAATCATGGCTGTGCTCGCGCCCCTGGCCAGGCAGCAGGGCTTTGAGCCCGACAACCTGGTGTGCGCCGGCGATCTTCCTGAAAACCGGCCGTCTCCACTCGGCATGTATCGCTGCTTTCTTGATCTGGGCGTCTGGCCCGCCCATCGCGTGGTCAAGGTCGACGACACCGTGCCCGGACTGATGGAAGGCCGACATGCAGGATGCTGGACCGTCGGCGTGCTGGCATCCGGCAATGAAGTGGGTCTGACCGAAGCGCAATGGGA
>JBKCEY010000070.1:0-5174 GCA_046304115.1 Burkholderiales bacterium
CCCTCGAAAACCCCGGAATTCGCCTGAAAGAGCACACGTTCAACCATGAAAGTCTCCAAAAATGGGTTCATGCCTTGCCTGGCTCGGACGGAACCCTCAGACTGGCGTTCAGGATTGGGTCGCCCTGCGGGTCTGAGCTGACTCGGCGCGCTGATCCTTCAAACCATACAGGAGTTGCATGACACAACCGTCATGCCACCCGACACGCCCGCCGAGACCTCACCATGAGCTGCACCCTGACTGCCCTGCCCGCCGACGGCCTGATCGCCGTGGTCAAGCGCGACTGCCCCACCTGCGAACTGATCGCGCACGTCCTGCAAGACCTTCAGCAGCGCGGAAAGCTGACTGTTTACACGCAAGACGATCCATCGTTTCCCGAGACCGTCAGTGGTCCGATCGATGACCGCGAGTTGCTGGTCTCGCATCACCTGGGCATCGAGGTGGTGCCCACGCTCATCCGGCGCAGCTCTGGCGCAGAGGCGGGCCGCACCTATGGCTGGGATCGCGCCGAGTGGGAGAAGGTAAGCGGCGCAGCGGGGCTGGGGGCTGGCCTGCCCGCCATGCGACCGGGCTGCGGTGCGCTCAATGTGGAGCCTGGCCGACGCGAGGATCTGCTGATCCGTCTGGGCGAAACCGGGCTGGCCGCGCGGCGGGTGGATTTTGGCAATGACGAGGACGAGTTCGAGGCGATCTTCGAGCGTGGCTGGACCGATGGCCTGCCGGTGGTCCCTCCGAGCGAACGTCGTGTACTGCGCATGCTGGCAGGAACCACCCGTGACCCCAAGGAAGTGCTGGGCCTGTGTCCGCCCAATCTGGTCGAGCTCACGGTTGAAAAGGTCGCCATCAATGCCGTGATGGCGGGCTGCAAGCCCGATTACCTGCCGGTGGTGCTGGCCGCGGTCGAGGCGGCACTCGATCCGGCCTTCTCCATGCACGGCGTGCTCGCCACCACGATGTTCGTGAGCCCCGTGGTGGTGGTCAATGGCCCCGTGCGCCGACAGATCGGCATGAATGCCCTGGGCAACGCACTGGGCCAGGGCAACCGGGCCAATGCCACCATCGGCCGCGCCCTGCAGCTCATCATCCGCAATGTGGGTGGCGGGCGGCCGCAGGAGGTCGATCGCGCCACGCTCGGCAACCCAGGCAAGTACACCTACTGCTTTGCTGAGGATGAAGAGGGTTCGAGCTGGGAGCCTCTCTCCAACGACTTCGGTATCGCGCGCGGCACCTCGGCCGTCACGCTCTTTGCGGGCTACGGGCTGCAGGGCATCGTGGACCAGAAGGCCCGAGACCCCGAGAGCCTGGCCAACAGCTTTGCCGAATCGCTCAAGGTGCTGCACAACATCAAGCTCGCACCGGCCTGTGATGCCCTGCTCGTGGTCTGCCCCGAGCATGAGCGCACCTTCCGCGCTGCAGGCTGGAGCAAGGCCCGTCTGCTTGAGGAGCTCTACAAGCGCTGCGAGATTCCCGTTGAGCGGCTCGAGCAGGGCGCGCTCGGCATTGCCGAGGGCTATCCGCCCGGCGTACTCAAGAGCTCGCGCAACAAGTTTCGCCCCGGCGGTCTGATGATCGTCCGTGCCGGGGGATCCGCCGGAATGTTTTCCGGCATTATCGGGGGCTGGACTGGCGGCGGATTCGCCGGTTCCATGCCCGTTTCAAGAGAGGTGAAATCGTGAGCACTGTGCTGGATCCGACGGCTGAGCTGAGCCCGTCGACCCGACCGCGTCTGGCCCGTCCAGAGCAGCTCGAGGGTCTGACGGTGGGTCTGCTCGATATCTCCAAACCCCGCGGCAACATCTTTCTCGATCAGCTCGAATCGCTCCTGAGCGATCGCGGCATCGAGGTGCGTCGCTACATGAAGCCCACTGTGGCCAAACCCGCACCCGTGCCGCTGCGTCAGCAGATCGTGGGTGAGGTGGATCTCGTCATCGAAGGTCTGGCGGATTGAGGCTCCTGCACGTCGTGCTGTACGCATGACCTGGCAGATCTCGAATCCAGCGGGATTCCTTCAGTGGGCGTAGCCACCACCGAGTTCATCGATGCCGCCGCCGTGCAGTCGCGCGCGCTCGGCACCGATCCGGCGTATGTGTTTGTGCCCCATCCGGTGCAAGACCGCACCGATGACGAAATGCGGCAGATGGCCGAGCAGCATCTCGATGCCATTCTGGCGTTGCTGGTGAAGAAAAAGCAGGGCTAGACCGGGGGTTTACGGTGTCTGCAATGGCACCGTAAACCCGCGCGAAGCACGAACAGGAGACCCTCATGCATCTCGAAGGCAAAGCAGCCATCGTCACGGGCGCGGGCCGAGGTATTGGCCGTGATGTCGCCCTGTTGCTCGCGCGCGAAGGCGCCAAGGTGATCGTGAACGATCCAGGCGTGGGCCGTGGAGGTGAGCCCACCGAGGAGCGGCCCGCCGATGATGTGGTCAATGAGATCCGCGCTGCGGGCGGCATGGCGATCGCCAACTACGACAGTGTCTCCGACTACCAGAAGGCTGGTCGTATGGTGGCCCAGTGTGTGGAGACCTTCGGCAAGATCGACATCCTGGTCAATGTGGCCGGCATGCTGCGCGAAAAGATGATCTGGAACATGTCGGAAGATGATTTCGATGCGGTCATCAATGTGCACCTCAAGGGCCATTGGGCGATGTCGCATCACGCCATCAAGTACATGCGCCGCGAGGGCTATGGCCGCATCGTGAATTTTTCGTCCGATGCCTTCAAAGGCTCGGTCGGTCAGTGCAACTATGCTGCAGCCAAGGCCGGCATCATTGGCCTCACCCGCTCGATCGCCAAAGAGACCGCCAAGTTCGGCATCACCTGCAACGCGATCTGTCCGGCGGCCGATACCCGCATGATGATGAACGAGGCCGTGATCGCCAACCAGAAGCGCAAACTCGAAGCGGGCCTCATCACGCAAGACCAGTACGACCGGTTCTTTGCAGGCCGCGGCCCGGAGCACATCGCGCCCATGGTGGCCTACCTTGCCACCGACGGCGCCGACCTGATCAACGGCCATGTCTTTCATGTCGAAAAGGGCCGCATCAACAGCTACTTCTATGGTGAAGACTTCAAGACCCTCACCAATGATGGTTCGCTCTTTACCGTGAGCCAGCTGGCCGAACTGATTCCGGCCACCGTCGCCCAGGGCCTGACCCCTGTGGTGCCGGCCGTGAAGATGGCTGACGCAGTGCGGGCCGGAGAAACTTCGAGCAAGAGTGCAGCCTGACACGCGCGCACCACCCCTCTTTCACCAGGACTCAGACAGGCTTTAAACCATGAGCGATACCGCAGACACCTCCTATACACCGCCCAAAGTCTGGACCTGGAACAAGGCCAATGGCGGGCGTTTTGCCAACATCAACCGGCCGATTGCCGGGCCCACCCACGACAAGACCCTGCCCGTGGGCAAGCATCCGCTGCAGCTTTATTCGCTGGGCACCCCCAATGGCGTAAAGGTCACGGTGATGCTCGAGGAGTTGCTCGCGATGGGCCACGGCGGCGCCGAGTACGACGCGTGGCTGATCCGCATCAACGAAGGCGATCAGTTCGGCAGCGACTTTGTCTCGATCAATCCCAACAGCAAGATTCCGGCCCTGCTCGATCGCAGCGGCCCCGAGCCGGTGCGGGTGTTCGAGTCGGCTGCCATCCTGATGTACCTGGCCGAAAAATTCGGGGCGCTCTTGCCTGCAGGTGGCCAGGAGCGTGCGGCCTGCCTGTCGTGGCTCTTCTGGCAGATGGGCAGCGCACCGTATCTGGGTGGGGGCTTCGGGCACTTCTATGCCTATGCGCCCGTCAAGATCGAGTACGCGATTGATCGCTTTGCGATGGAAACCAAGCGTCAGCTCGATGTGCTTGAGCGCCATCTGACGGACAACGAATACATGGTGGGCAACCAGTACAGCATCGCCGACATCGCGATCTGGCCCTGGTATGGCGCGCTGGCCAAGGGTCTGCTCTACGGTTCGGCCGAATTCCTGCAGGTGCATGAGTACACCCAAGTGAATCGCTGGGCGGATCAGGTGGGCGCGCGGCCCGCGGTCAAGCGTGGACGCATGGTCAACCGGGTGCAGGGTGATCCGGCCAGCCAGTTGCACGAGCGTCACGACGCGAGCGACTTCGAGACCAGGACTCAGGACAAGATCGGCAAGTGAAGCTGCCCTCGACACGCCCGAAGCAGGCGCAAGCCGAGCCCGCAGGCCTGTTCCCTTGAAAGTCCTGATCCTCGCCAATCCAGCCTCTGGACGCGACGTACGGCGCCTCGCCGCGCGTGCCTCGACCATGACGCACGAGACCAAGCGCGACTGGGTGGCCCGGATTGCCACCGGGCTCGATGCGGCAGGCGTCGAGGAGATCTTCATTCTCAGGGAGCCAGCCCGCATTGCCAGCAGCGCGCTGCAGTGGATGCCCTTGAGGGCACGGGTGACCGAGCTCGAGGTTCCGATCACCAACAGTGCGGCCGACACGGTGGCCGTCGTGCGAGCCGCCCGTGATCGCGGCTGCTCGGCGATCGTGTCGATGGGTGGCGACGGCACCAACCGCATCATTGCGCGCACCTGGCCCGAGGTGCCGCTGCTGCCGCTGTCCACCGGCACCAACAATGTCTTTCCGGTGTCGGTGGAAGCCACCAGCGCGGGGCTGGCCGCGGGCATGGTCGCCACCGGCCAGGTGCCGCTGCACAGCGCGGCGCAGCGCTGCAAGCTGCTGCATGTGCAGGGCCCCGACTGGACGGATCTGGCCGTGATCGATGCCGTGCTGCTGCATGATGACCACACCGGCAACGCCCTGCCTTTCGATGCTGCGCGCATCGCTGCGGTGGCACTCACCCGGGCCGAGCCCGCCGCGGTGGGCATGTCGCCGCTGGGCGGGTTTTTGCAGCCGGTGAGCTTTGCCGATGAGGGCGGGCTGCTGGTGCGCTGTGCCACGGCCTGGGAGGAGACCCACCGCGCCATCGGCGGTGCACAAGACCAGAACGAGCCGCTCGCGAGCCCCCCATCTGACCAGGGTCAGGGTCAGGGTCAGGGTCAGGACCCGGACCCGGCAAGCCCGTCTGCCCGGAGTCTGCAGATCCCCCTGTCGCCGGGCCTTTTCGGTACGGTGCGCATCAGAACCCATGCGCGATTGCGTGATGGCGAGACCTGCACCCTCGCCGGTCCGGGCGTGATCGCCTTTGAT
>JBKCEY010000071.1:0-12435 GCA_046304115.1 Burkholderiales bacterium
ACCCAACAGGGTGTTGATCAGGGTGGACTTGCCCACATTGGGCCTGCCGACGACCGCAACCCGGATGCGACGCGGCCGGGTCACCGGTGCGGTCTCGGCCTCAACGACCGCATCGCCATGGACCAGCGGCTCGGAGCCGGCGGCGTGTTGCACCTCGGCGTCGGCGGCGGTCAGCACAACCGGGGCAGGCACCTCGTGCTGCTCAACCGGCGCAGGCGCCTCGGGAAGACAGGACTCGATCAGATCGGCAACGCCGTCGCCGTGGGCCGCCGAAATCGCCCAGGGATCACCCAGACCCAGCGACCAGAAATCCGCCACCGCGGTCGCACGGGGCAACCCCTCGGTCTTGTTGACGGCCAGAACCACGCGCGCTGCGGTTTTGCGCAATTCATTGGCAATGTCGCGATCGCGACCCGCCATGCCCTCGCGGCCATCCACCACGAAGATCACCAGATCGGCCTCGAGCACCGCCTGGCGCGCCTGGCGAGCCATCTCGGCAGCAATGCCCGACCGAGCCACCGGCTCGAATCCGCCGGTATCGATCACGATGTAACGACGTGATCCGACCCGGCCGGTGCCGTAGTGACGATCCCGGGTGAGGCCGGGGATATCGGCCACCAGCGCGGCCCGGCTTCGGGTCAGACGATTGAAGAGCGTCGATTTACCGACGTTGGGACGCCCCACCAGGGCGACGACCGGAGTCCGTCCGGATGCGTTATCGCGATCCGTCAAGGCAACCGCCAGGCATGAAGGCTACCGCCCGTGGTCTGCACCACCACCAAACCCTGGGCGCCCACTGGAGGGGCCACGATCGGCTTGCCATCGGTTGCAGTGACCGCACCCAGCGCACCCTCGGCTCGGGTGAGCCACAGGACACGCCCTTCACGATCGCCAATGGCGATGCTCGAGCCCGAGATGAAGGGGGCACTGAGGCGACGTCGATCAAATCCGGCCGCTCTCCACCCCGCCTGGCCCCGGCGATCGAAGGCACGCACGCGATCGTCGGCATCGGCCGAGACCAGTCCGGCATCATCAATATCAAAGCCGGTTGCCGAAGAAAACTCCTGCGACCACACCAGCCGACCACTGGCCAGATCAAAGCAGCCGATGCGCCCCTGATAGGCCACCGCGCAAATCTCACGCCCGATCACCAGGGGCGAACCGACCACATCGGCGATCCGCTCAAGCTCGTTGGCACCCCGGGGCTGAGCGAGTGCAACATCCCACCGGGGCGCACCGGAGTTCAGCGCAAGCGCGACCAGACGGCCACCCGGCATGCCAATGAAGGCTGTACCCGGAATCACCGCAATGCCCCCGGCGTTTCGCAGGACCAGCGGCGGATTCTGGCGCTGAAAGTTCCACAACCTCTTGCCTGTCTTGGCCTCGAAGGCAAGGACCCGATTGTCGCTGGCCCTGACCACGACAGTGCCATCGGCGACCGCCGGTGCAGTGACCACCTCGGCGCCCACGGGCGCGCTCCAGAGCGCTGCACCCTGAGCGTCGAAGGCACGCAATTCACCCTCGCGAGTCGCCACCACGGCCATGGTGCCATCGGACCCCACACCAGCGGCGAGGGGCTTGCCCGCCTTGATGCGCCAGGCCATCTGGCCGGAATCGAGTGCCACCCGCAACACCGTGCCATCGGCCGCCGCAGCCCACACCGAGCCGCCTGCCACGGCCGGAACGAATCCGGGCCCGGAGTTGGCGCCAAGCGAGACCGACCAGGCGGGCGTGGGCTTGATCGCGCCCGATGGCACTGGCAATGCAACGGGTGCCGACGACGACGATGAAAACAGCGAACAGCCGCTCAGAAGGCTGACCGAAATCAGGGTGCCGAGAAGGAAAAGACGCGCCCGCATGAATCAGACCCCTCCGAGCGCGTCGAGCTTGATCTGTACCAATGGCCGCAAGGGGCTATTGGGCTGCAGTTTGTCGAGGGCCTCCTTGTAGGCGGAGCGGGCCTCGGCAGGTTTGGTCTGTGCCAGCAGGATATCGCCGCGGCGATCCGCAAAGGCACCCGCATGGGCGCCCGCATCGGACACGGACAGCAGCTTGACCGCTTCGTCGTAGGCTTTTTCATCCAGCAAGACGCCCGCCAGACGCAAGCGAGCGAGCAGACGGTGGTCGGGATCAGGTGACTTGTCGATCACCCACTGCAGCGGCGCCTTGGCGGCTTTCAAATCGCCGGCCTCGAACCAGGCTCGCGCGGTGAGCAGCGCCCCCATCGAAGCGTAGATCGTGCCGGGATACTTCTCGAACAGTTCGCCGGAGACCTGCTTGACGCTCGCCATATCCTTGGCATCAACCGCCTTGCGCAGTCTCTCATGAACCACGCTGGCCTCGACCGACTGCTTTTGCTGCCACCAGCCGTAGCCCCGCCAGCCTGCAATCGCCAGCAGTACAACAGTGATGACCGCCAGAATGGGCGTGCCCCAGCGGTTCCAGAAGGCACGCAGTGCGTCCAGCTGGTCTTGTTCCTGAAGATCGTAGGCCATGTCGGCGTCCTGAAAAATCGTCTGAAAGAGGATCGCGGCGGCATCGTCGGCGTCGCGATGCCAGTGCTGAAAGGTCAGTCGGAGTCGGCCACCAGGACATCCAGCAGATGGTCCGCCAGTTGATCAAGCGGCACCGGTTGCTGGCTGCCCTGCCCCTGCTCGCCCGCCGGCCCTCTGAGTGATTTGACCATGGCGATTGCCTGCGCAGCCTCATCCTCCCCAATGACGACGGCATAGGCCGCACCACTGGCATCGGCGCGCTTGAACTGCGACTTGAAGCTGCCACCACTGGCGTGCAGGATGACTTCGAGACCAGCACTGCGCAAACCCTCGGCCGCCCTGAAAGCCAGACCTGCAGCCGCCGTGCCCTGGTGAACGACGTAGACATCGCAGCCGGTATCGCCGACCTGAACATCGCATTCGCGCATGAGTTCGAGCAGCCGCTCGATGCCAATCGCAAATCCGCACGCGGGCGCTGGCTTGCCACCGAGCATTCCGATCAGCGGATCGTAGCGTCCGCCACCACAGATGGTGCCCTGCGCACCAAGCCGATCGGTGACCCACTCAAACACGGTGCGGTTGTAGTAATCAAGGCCACGCACGAGACGCGGATTGATCGTGAAAGGAATGCCAATGGCGCGCAGCAGCGCCTGCACGCCCTCGAAGTGCTGGCGCGACTCCTCACCGAGATAGTTCGACAGCCTCGGGGCGGCCTCGACCAGCGCCTGCATGGCCGGATTTTTGGTATCGAGGATCCGCAGAGGATTGGTGTGCAGCCTTCGGCGGGCATCATCGTCCAACTGATCGGCGTGAGCCTCGAAGTAGGCAATCAGTGCCGCTCGATGTTCGCGCCGCTCGGGGGCGTCGCCAATGCTGTTGAGCTGCAGGCTCACCCCGGACAGGCCCAGGTCGTCCCACAGGCGCTGGCACATGGCGATCACCTCGGCATCGATGTCAGGGCCTGCAAAGCCGAGCGCTTCGATACCGATCTGATGAAACTGCCGATAACGCCCCCGCTGGGGTCTTTCGTGGCGAAACATCGGCCCGGTGTACCAGAGCCTGCGCGGCCCGTCGTACAGCAGGTTGTGCTCGATCACTGCACGCACCACGCCCGCCGTGTTCTCGGGTCGCAGGGTGAGATGCTCGCCATTGAGGGCATCCTCGAAGGAGTACATCTCCTTTTCGACGATGTCGGTCACCTCACCGATGCCGCGCTTGAAAAGCGCGGTGTGTTCGACGATCGGTGTACGAATCTGGCGGTAGCCGTAGCTTCGCGCCCACTGGCCGACCACATGCTCAAGATGCTCCCAGCGCAGGCTGTCACCCGGCAGAAGATCATTCATGCCCTTGACGCCACTCAGGCGCACGGGTTTGGCAGAAACGGCATCGGAGCTGTCGCGACTCATGCAGCGGAACCCATTGAAGCAGTGGAGGACGCCTGGCCGTAACGCCGCTGGACATAGTCATCCACAATGGCCTGGAACTCTTGCGCGATGTGATCGCCCTTGAGCGTGACCGTTCGCTGGCCATCGACGAACACCGGTGCAACCGGCGCTTCGTCGGCTCCAGGCAGTGAGATGCCGATATCGGCATGCTTGGACTCACCAGGACCATTGACCACACAACCCATGACCGCAACCTGCATGGACTCGACACCGGGGTATTGGAGTCGCCAGATGGGCATCTGTGCCCGCAGGTAGGTCTGGATGCCATCGGCCAGCTCCTGGAAGAAGGTACTGCTGGTGCGTCCGCAGCCCGGGCAGGCAATCACCATGGGCGTGAAGGCCCGCAGTCCCATGGTCTGGAGGATTTCCTGCGCCACGACCACTTCGCGTGTTCGATCGCCGCCAGGCTCCGGTGTCAGGGAGACCCGAATCGTGTCACCGATGCCTTCCTGCAGCAGCAGACCCAACGCGGCCGTGGAAGCCACGATGCCCTTGCTGCCCATGCCGGCTTCGGTCAGCCCGACATGCAGGGGATAGTCGCAGCGGCGCGCCAGTTCGCGATAGACCGCGACAACATCCTGAACGTTGGATACCTTGGCCGAAAGAATGATGCGATTGCCCGCGAGGCCAACCTCCTCGGCCTGACGTGCACTGTCGATGGCCGAGGTGACCAGGGCCTCGCGCATGACCTGACTGGCGTCCCAGGGGGCGCTGCGAGCTGCATTGGCGTCCATGAGGCGGGCCAGCAGGGATTGATCGAGGCTGCCCCAGTTCACCCCGATGCGAACCGGCTTGTCGTACCGGATTGCGGTCTCGATCATGCTGGCAAAGTTGCCGTCGCGCTTGCTGGCCGAGCCGACATTGCCCGGGTTGATGCGGTATTTGGACAAGGCCTGGGCGCAGTCTGGAAACTGCGCCAGAAGCTTGTGGCCGTTGTAATGAAAGTCGCCCACCAGAGGCACGTCGATGCCCATGCGATCGAGCTGATTGCGCAGGGCAATCACCTCGCGCGCCGCTTCAGGGGTATTGACCGTCACCCTCACGATCTCGGAGCCAGCCTGGGCCAGCGCCTTGACCTGGATCGCGGTGCCGATGGGATCCGCGGTATCGGTGTTGGTCATGGACTGCACCACGACGGGTCGACCGCCACCGATGCGAACCTGTCGTTCGCCCCATTGCACCATGACTTCACGGGTCATGCGTCGGGGCTGCGGCCCAACCGTCATCGGCTCGACGTGGGCGGCGGATGGAGGATGCGACGAAGTGCTCATGGCAGGCTGCCCTTGGCGATATTGGTACCCGGCTGGGTGTGAACGGCCAGGTTGACGGCCTGACCGGCGAACTCCAGAACGGTACTGGCAGAATTGCCGACCGTATAGGTGGCCGGACCCCGCAGCTCCAGGGTCAGCGGCGACGAAGGACGAACCAGTCCCATATGAAGAATCCTGTCGTTCGGGTCGCGAACCTCGACCCAGGAATCCCGTCGAGCGGTCACGACCAGCGACTGGGGCCAGGACACCACAGCGTTTGCCGGGGCAGCCTCAGCGGGTTTCGTGGGCTCTGACCGCGCGACAGGCCCGGCCTGGCTCGCTGATTCTGCGGCCGGCCCAGACCGAGCCACGGCATTGTCCTGTGCTGACGACGCCTCCTGCATGCGCTGCGCTGAGGCTCTTGCAGAATCAGCGGAGCCGACCTCTGGCTGAGCCTGGACAGGAGCCTGGGCATCAGCCTTCCCGGGCGACACCTCAGCGGGGGCGGGCATCAACTGGGTCTGACGCGCCCGGACCGACTCACGCAGGCCCTCCCACGCATCAGGAAACATCACAAGGGCTGTACCTGCGCCCAGCACGATGCATCCGAGCACAATCCAGCGGGTCATTCGATGGCCCGAGTCAGTGCGAAATCCGAGCCCTGTGCCTCTGCGCGGCAGACGGGCTTCTAGGCTGGGTGCAGGCCGAAGCAACTCGGGCGAATTGGCCGATGGCAACTGGCCCAGCAGGGGCTCGACGTCGACCGACAGTAATCGGGCATAAGAGCGCAGGGCTCCCCTGGTAAACGCGGCACCCGGCAGCCGATCCCAGTCAGCTGCCTCGATGGCCTGAAGGTGTCGGACACTCAGCCTGAGCCGTTGTGCAACATCGGCGAGTGTCAGACCCGTCGCTTCACGGGCCTGGCGCAACTGTTCGGCGCGCTCAATCACCATAGGCCCCCCTTTGCAGCAGGCCCGCCTCGCGCGACTCCGGGAATAACCGGCGCAGCTGGGTGGACAGGCTGTTCAGGGCTTCACGTTGCCCGCTTTTTCGAGCCACGCGGATGCCAAGCCAGAGCGTCTCGGCGCTGGGGGGGTAACTGGCGAGCAGACGCTGAGCATGAAATTCAGCCTGCTCGATCTGATTGCGCCGCAGATGGATCTCGGCGAGGTGATACATCGACACGGGATTTGCAGGATCCAGTTGAAAGGCTTTCTGGAGGTAGTCTTGCGCCGCGACTTCGTCGCCCATACGCAAGGCACACACTCCTGCATTGTGAAGCGGCCTGGCCGGGGTGGCATAGAGTGGATCCTTGAGTGCGGCCATGAACTCAGCGATCGATTCGCGGGCCCGACCGGTCTGGCAGAGGAACCAGCCGTAATTGTTGTGCAGCTCGGAGTCCTCAGGGCTCAGCGCCAGAGCCCTTCGAAAGGCACCTTCGGCCTGCACCGCATCGCGCAGGTCCATGTAGATCAGACCCAGCATGCCATGGGCCTTGGCCAGACCCGGATCGATCGTCAGGGCCGAGCGCACCTCATCCAGGGCACGCGCATGACTGCCCTGCTGATAGAGCGCGCTGGCGAGTTCGAGGCGGATCAGGGCCCGACGCTGAATCTCATCCGCAGTGCTGCGCGGATCCGCAGACGATCGCTCGGGCGCCGAGGAACCGGGAGCCTGAAAGGCACGAGAAGGCTGAGCAGGCGCCGTTGAATCGCGTCGCGGCGCAGGTCTGACCGCCGGCGAACCCGGCGTGTCCTGAACGACGCGGGGCGGCTCCTCCACGGTGGTGCATGCAGAGGCGAGCATCAGCAGGAGTCCTGCGACCAGGAACCGGAATCGCATCATGCGCCCTCTCGTTGCATCAGGAGGCCTGGTCCTGCAGGCGCCGCAGCGGCTGCTCGACCGGGGTGCGCGCCATCCGCTCGAGCAGCCGGGTGCGATCAGCAATGTCGCCCGCCAGCTGTCCGCAGGCAGCATCGATGTCGTCGCCGCGGGTCCGTCGCACCGTGGTCACACAGCCCGCATCCATCAGACGCTGCGCAAAGGCCTTGATCCGCTCGGGCTGCGATCGCTGCAGACCCGACTGCGGAAACGGATTGAAGGGGATGAGATTGAATTTGCAGGGAACGTCGCGAACGCACGCGAGCAATGCTCTGGCATGCGCATCGGAATCATTGACCCCGTCGAGCATCACATACTCGAACGTGATGAAGTCGCGGGGTGCGGCCTCGAGGTAGCGTCGGCAAGCGGCCATCAACTCGGCCAGCGGGTACTTGCGGTTGATGGGCACCAGCCGATCACGCAGCGCATCATCAGGCGCATGCAGTGAAACAGCCAGAGCCACCGGCTGATCGACCTTCAATCGATCCATCATGGGCACCACGCCCGAGGTCGAGACAGTCACCCTGCGGCGCGAGAGGCCGTAGCCATGGTCATCGAGCAGGACTCTCAGCGCCTGCAAGGTGGGCTCGTAGTTGAGCAGCGGCTCGCCCATGCCCATGAAAACCACATTGGTGATGCGCCGATCATGATCATGATGACCATCTTCATCGGCTGCATCTGCGCCCTGCGAACGCGGCCCGAGCAGGCGGTTGGCCAGCCAGACCTGCCCGACGATCTCGGCCGAGGTCAGGTTGCGTGCAAACCCCTGTTTGCCGGTTGAACAGAACGCGCAATTGACTGCGCACCCGGCCTGCGTGGAGATGCACAGGGTGCCGCGGTTGGCCTCGGGAATGAACACGGACTCAACCGCATTGCCCTGCCCGACATCGAGCAGCCACTTGCGGGTGCCATCGGCTGCCGTGCGATCGCTCAGAATCGCCGGAGGCTGGATGCGCCCGAGAGAAGCAACACGCTCCCGGAATCCCCGGGAGAGGTCAGTCATTGCATTGACGTCGGACTCATAGCGACGATGCATCCAGCGCATGAGCTGCTGGCCGCGAAAGGGCTTTTCGCCCCACTGGCGGCACAGCGACGTCAGGCCGGCGCGATCGAGACCGAGCAGGTCGACCGGTTCGATGGCGCCAGCGACGGTCATCGGCTGTACAGATTCATCCCCGCAAAGAAGAAAGCCACTTCATTGCGGGCGGTTTCGGGGCCATCAGAGCCGTGCACCGCATTGGCATCAATGCTGTCTGCAAAATCGGCGCGAATGGTGCCGGGTGCTGCCTTCTTGGGATCGGTCGCACCCATCAGATCACGGTTTTTCTGGATGGCGTTCTCGCCCTCAAGAACCTGGATCATGACCGGGCCGGACACCATGAAGCCCACCAGCTCGCCAAAGAAGGGGCGCTCGCGGTGCACCGCATAAAACGCCTCGGCCTCGGCACGCGAGAGATGGGCCATGCGGGACGCGATGACCTTCAGACCGGCCGACTCGAAGCGGGCATAGATCTGGCCGATCACATTCTTGGCGACGGCATCGGGCTTGATGATGGACAGGGTGCGTTCGACGGCCATGAGGGCTCCACGAAAAGGCTTCAAAAAGAGGGGGTTATCAGACAAACTGCGTGCGATTGCGCAGCCGCTGTAAAGCCCGATACTGTAGCACGCCCCCCGCCAGGTGCGGGTTTTGCCCCAAGGTCTGGAGGGCTTGCACCAAGGTGAGGCACAGTGCAGGTGGAGCCGGCGCAATCCCTACTGACAATCGGGTTGAAATCGGATCGCCTCTGCCCTACATTTCGCCGTGCGCGCTGATGGAGCGCGTCTTTCATCCACTCGGAATCAACGCACCGGAGTTCAAAGACCATGGCCTACGAGCCGCAAAACCATGCTTCGATGCCTTTCGGGCATACCGCAACCACTGGATCGGCTGTGCAGACCCATCGGGTGCTGCGCAACACCTATGCCTTGCTCGCACTCTCCATGGTCCCCACCGTGTTGGGTGCCTGGCTGGGCGTCAAGACCGGGTTTTCGTTCTTTGCAGGCAGCCCCCTGATCGGGTTCGTCGTCTTTCTGGCCATTGCCTTCGGCTTCTTCTGGGCCATCGAGCGCAACAAGAACAGCGGACTTGGCGTGGCCCTGTTGCTGGGCTTCACCTTCTTCATGGGACTGATGCTGTCGCGCCTGATCGGCAATGTGCTCGGTCTGGCCAACGGTGCCCAGCTCATCATGACGGCGTTCGGCGGCACGGCGGTCATCTTCGGCGTCATGGCCACGGTGGCTACGGTCTCCAAGCGGGACTTCACCGGCATGGGCAAGTTTCTGTTCATGGGCATGATCCTGATCGTTCTGGCTGCGCTGGCCAACATCTGGCTGCAGATGCCAGCGCTCATGCTCACGATCTCGGTGCTGGCTGTGCTGATCTTCTCAGCCTTCATCCTGGTTGATCTGCAGCGCGTGGTGCGCGGTGAAGAGACCAACTACGTGACCGCCACGCTCGGGGTCTACCTGAGCGTGTACAACGTGTTCTCGAACCTGCTGGCCCTGCTTGGCATCACGGGCGGCAACAACGACTGAGAGCCCTGAACGACCGAGCTGCGTTCAGCGCTCAGTGTGTTGGTCAGAAGACCCGGGTGCAGCACCCTGCCCCCGGGTTTTTTTATTCGAAGACCGCAATCGACTCCACATGAGCGGTGTGCGGAAACATGTTGATGACACCGGCCTGCTTGAGGGTCCAGCCGCCTTCATGCACCAAAAGGGCTGCATCACGGGCCAGTGTGGCTGGATTGCACGATACGTAAACAATCCTCGATGGGCGCGCCAGACCTGCAGTGCTCAGCACCTGCGCCAGCGCCTGAGCGCCCTCACGCGGCGGATCGACCAGAACACGGTCGAACGCACCCAGCGCCTGCCAGCGCTCGGCATCGATCTCGAACAGATTGGCCACGTCGAATCGGGTCCGGTCATCGAGCCCATGCTCGCTGGCCCCCTGCTGGGCGCGCCTGACCAGCGATGCACTGCCCTCAATACCGACCACCTCGCGGGCGCGGGTGGCAATCGGCAAGGTGAAATTGCCCAGGCCACAGAACAGATCGGCAATACGCTCATGCGGTTGTGGATCAAGCAGACCGATGGCGCGGTTGACCAGCACCGCATTGATCGCATGGTTGACCTGAGTGAAATCCGTCGGCCGAAAGGGCATGCGCAACCCGAACTCGGGCAAGGCGTAATGAAGGCCATCCTCGCGGGCTGGAGGGAATGGCTCGATCTTGTCGGGGCCACCGGTCTGCAGCCAGAAGTCCACATCATGATGGGCGGCAAACGCGCGCAGATGCGATTCATCTTCGGGGAGCAGGGCCTGAAGAATGCGCAGCACCAGCGCCAGCCGGTCTTCGCCCAGCGAGACCTCGATCTGGGGCAATCGATCCCGCAGGCTCAGCGACTCCACCAGCCGACGCAAAGGCACCAGCATCGCCGAGACCCGGGGCGGAAGCACCTCGCACTGCTGCATGTCGGCTACATAGCTCGAGCCACGCTCATGAAATCCAACCAGCACACCGCCCTTGCGGGGTACATGTCGCACTGAAAGCCGGGCACGGTACCGATAGCCAAAGGACGGCCCGACAATCGGGGCCAGCATCTGCGCGGGGCGCAGGCGACCGACATGCCAGAGCGTGTCCTCGAGCACCCGTTGCTTGATCGACACCTGCGCCCTGGCGTGCATGTGCTGCATGGCGCAGCCACCGCACACCCCGAAATGCGGGCAGGCAGGCACCACACGCGCGGGACTCTCACGCACGACCGCAGTCGTTTCGGCCACATCAAAGCGAGGCTTGCGGCGCACCACCTGCGCCTGCACGATCTCACCAGGCAGGGCGCCCCGCACGAACACGACCTTGCCATCGTGGCGCGCAATGCCACGTGCTTCGAGGTCGAGCGATTCGATCTCGAGCGTGAGCGTCGGCCCCTGGGCCGACTCGCGAGGCGGGGGCCGACTCACAGAGGCCAGGCGCCCAGAAATTGCTGCCAGTGTTGGCCAGGCAGGGCTGCAAAGGTCTGCCTGGCCAGGTCGATCTCGGCCTGATAGGCCTCGGCGCTGATCGCACCGCGCATCAACTGGAAACGGCAGTAGAGCAGCCAGGTATTGGCCACATCGGTTTCGCAGTAGTCACGCACCTCGTCCTGCTGCCCGGCCTGCCAGGCCGACCAGACCTGCGATCCGTCCATCCCCAATTTGCCTGGGAATCCACACAGACGGGCCAGTTGATCAAGGGGCGCATTGGCCCGGCCGTTGTACAAGGCCAGCAGATCCATGAGATCGGTATGGCGCGCGTGATATCGGCTGAGATAGTTGTTGTAGCGAAAGTCACGATCGTCTTCGCCCTGATCCCAGAATCGGGGGGCCTGAACCGCATGGATCATGGCGCGGTAATTCATGACCTGCAGATCGAAGCCGCTGCCGTTCCAGGAGACCAGGGTCGGGCTGAACTTGCCGATCGTGCCGTAGAAACCCTGAATGATGCGGCGCTCTTCAGATCGATCGCCTGCGAGCGAATGCACCCGAAGGCCTTGATCACTGCGCATCAGCATCGACACCACCACCACCTGATGCAGATGCAAAGGCAGAAAATCCGAGCCTCCGGTCTGCTCCCGGCGCCGGGCCAGGGCAGCCTCGACCACCTCGGTATCAGAACCCGTCAGACCCCAGGCCTCGCGCAGACCCTGGGCATCGGGAATGGTCTCAATGTCGAAGACGAGAACCGGAGTCATTGCGAAGCGCGGGCGTCTGTGCAGTCAAGCGTAACGAGAGGCATCTCGAGCGGAATCAGCGCCGCGGCAGATAGGGCAGCGGATCCACGGGTTTGCCCTGACGCCGGATTTCAAAGTGCAGCCGGGGAGTGCTGCCACCCGAATCGCCGAGCTCGGCAATCCTATCCCCGCGAGCAACACTCTGGCCTTCCTTGACCAGCAGTTTGCTGTTGTGGGCGTAGACCGAGAGCAACTCATTGGCATGCTTGACGATGATGAGATTGCCGTAACCGCGAGGGCCGCTGCCGCTGAAGATCACGCGCCCCTCGGCCGCAGCAAAGACCGGCTCTCCGGTGTTGCCAGACAGCGCGATCCCTTTACCGGTTTCGGTGTAGCCCTGCAGCATGCGACCGGGCACAGGCCAGGCAAAGTCGACTTCGCCACGGGCTGAAGGGCCCGCAGACGATGCGGCAGCACTCGATACTGAGGCCTGACTCGAAGGCGCTGGACCGGACTGTGCTGCACCGGGAGGGGCCGCAGGACGCGACTCCAGCGGACGGGCGTCAAGAGGACGCGTCTCGATCGCACGGGATTCGATGGCGGACGCGGGCAGCG
>JBKCEY010000072.1:0-1597 GCA_046304115.1 Burkholderiales bacterium
GATCGGGAGCCAGCTCGCGGACCCGGGCGAGCTCGCCCGGCACAGTGGCACCGACCACGAGACCCAGTTCGCCATTGGTGTTCCAGGGGCCTGCAGACAGGCGTGCGATTCGTTCGTAAATCGGCTCGCCATCGACGCGCAGCATCTGGATGTCGGCGCCCCCGGGATTGGAGGTGCGGCACAGTAGAAAGACACCTCGGCCCGGCCAGGCCAGCCAGGGCTCGATCGTGTCAAAACCCATGTAGGGATTCACGGTGACCGCATCGGCGTCATAACGCTCGAAGGCCTCACGCGCGTACTGCTCGGCGGTGGATCCGATGTCACCTCGCTTGACATCGAGGATGACGGGAACCTCAGGATGGCGCGCATGAATGTGCGCAATCAGGGCTTCGAGCTGGTCTTCCGCGCGATGGGCGGCAAAGTAGGCTGCCTGTGGCTTGAACGCGCAGACGAGATCAGCAGTTGCATCGACGATCTCGGTGCAAAAGCGAAGGATGGCATCAGGACGACCCGCCAGATGCGACGGAAAGCGTTGCGGATCGGGATCGAGACCCACACACAGCGCAGAAGCGGAACGCGTCCAGGCTTGCCTGAGCGAGAATGAAAAAGCAGGCCTTGAGGCCGAAGGATTGGAAGGGCTCATGGCGATCCAGTGTAGCGCGGCAAACCGGCTGTCGGGTCGCGACCCCATGAACGCAGGCAGGTGCCTGCCATGAGCGCCTCTTTCAAGCTGTCGCGGCGGGATGGCTGGCTGCTGGTGCTGCTGACCGTGCTCTGGGGCATCAACTGGCCCGTCATGAAGATCGGCGTTCAGGATTTTCCGGCACTCAGCTTCAGAACCCTGTGCATGGCCGGCGGCGTTCCTCTGCTGTGGCTGATTGCGCGGGCCCAGGGGCATGGTGTGGCTCTGGCGCGCGAGCATTGGCGGGAGTGTCTGTGGTTGGCCATGACCAACATGACGATCTGGTATGTGCTGTCGATCTATGCCGTTCAGATGCTGTCCTCCGGTCGGGCAGCGATTCTGGGTTACACCATGCCGGTCTGGACGGCGCTGATCGGGTGGGCGGTCTGGCGCGATCGGCCGCAAGGTCGCATGGGAGCCGGGCTGCTCGCTGCGATCCTGGCGATTGGCATGCTGCTGGTTGATGAATGGCGCCTGCTTGCGGGCAGTCCGGTCGGCATGGCGCTGATGCTCCTGGCGGCAATGGTCTGGGGGCTGGGGACGCAGCTGATGCGTCGCAGACGGATGCAGGTGCCGGTGGTGGTGATCGCCTTCTGGATGATGGTGATCTCGGTGATCGTCTGCAGTGTGCTGTCGATCGTTCTGGAGCACGACCAGTGGGAGCGCTGGCCCAATGCCATCGAGTGGTGGGCCGTGGCTTACAACATCGTGATGGTGTTCGGAATTTCTCAGCTGCTGTGGTTTCGGCTGGCCAGCGTGTTACCCCCGGTGGCGAGCAGCCTGTCGGTGATGATGATCCCGGTGGTCGGTGTGTTCTCTGGAATGGCCATGCTCTCGGAGCAACCAGGCTGGGCGGATCTGCTCGCGCTGCTGTGCGTGTTGTTCGCAATGGCCTGTGTTCTGCTGCCCACGCGT
>JBKCEY010000073.1:0-8346 GCA_046304115.1 Burkholderiales bacterium
CGGCCGTTGCGGTCGGGTGGCCGCAGGCATCTGCATCCGGCTCTATGACGAGCCCGATTTCAATGCGCGTCCGGCCTTTACCGATCCAGAAATCCTGCGCAGTTCGCTCGCCTCGGTGATCCTGCGCATGAAGGCATTGCGGCTGGCCGATATCGAGGCCTTTCCGTTTGTCGATCCGCCCCCGCGTCGAGCCATCGTCGACGGCCAGGATCTGCTGCGCGAACTCGATGCGATCGACGAGCGCAACGAACTGACCTCCGTGGGCAGGCAGCTGGCCCGTTTGCCGCTTGATCCGCGGATCGGCCGCATGCTGCTGACCGCCCATCAGCGCCATTGCCTGCGCGAGATGCTGGTGATCGCAGCGGCGTTGTCCACGCAGGATCCGCGGGAGCGGCCGCTCGAGCGCCAACAGGCCGCCGATCAGGCCCATGCGCGCTTTACGGATGCGCGGTCCGACTTTGCAAGCCTGATTCGCCTGTGGGATTACTGGCAGCAGCAGCTCAATCAGCGCAAGGAAGGCGAGTCCCGACGGGCACTGGCGTCACGTCTGGAGCGCGAGTTTCTGTCCAACCGCAAGCTGCGCGAATGGGCCGATGTGCATGCGCAGTTGCGTGAGGCCGTGACCGAGATGCGCTGGGCCGTCAATCCGGAGCCCGCCGAGCATGAGGCTGTCCATCGGGCACTGCTGAGTGGTCTGCTGGGTAATCTGGGTTGCAAGGCACCCGAGGAGCCTCACTACCTGGGCACGCACGCCACCCGCTTCTGGCTGCATCCGGGTTCGGGGCTGTCACGACGCAGCAGTGCGGCCAAGGCAGACGCAAGCACCGGGCGCAGCAGTGATCGACATGAACGCAGTGCGTCGGCCCGCTGGGTCATGGCCGCCGAAATGGTCGATACAGGCCGACTCTACGGACGGACCCTGGCCCGGATCGAGCCGCACTGGATCGAGCAGGCAGCCAGCCATCTCATTCGCAAGAGCTGGAGCGAACCCCATTGGGAGCGCAAGGCCGGTCAGGCCGTGTGCTTTGAGCGGGGTGTGCTCTATGGGCTGACGCTCTACACGCAGCGGCGCGTCCATGCTTCAGCAATCGACCCCCGGGCGAGCCGTGAGCTGCTGATCCGCGAGGGTCTGGTGGCGGGCGACTGGGAGAGCGATTGCGCCTTTTTTGTCCACAACCGCAAGCTGATCGCTGAGGTGCATCAGCTTGAGGCCCGCATCCGTCGCCCCGATCTGCTGGTCGATGAACAGTTTCTTCAGGACTGGTACGAGTCGCGTATTCCTGCCGAGATCTGCACCGGACAGGCGCTTGAGAAATGGTGGCGTCAGGCGGTTCGCCAGGATGCGCAATTGTTGCGTCTCAATCGGGAGCAACTGCTGCGCAAGCAGACCGAGGGTGTGGATGACCGCCGGTTTCCGGCCCGACTCGTGCATCGGGGCGTGAGCTTCGAGACCCGCTATCACTTCGAGCCCGGAGCGGATGATGATGGTGTGACCCTCGAGGTACCCCTCTATGCGCTCAATCAGGTTGATGCGGTACGAACCGAGTGGCTGGTGCCTGGCATGCTCGCCGACAAGGTTCAGGCGCTGCTGCGCTCGCTCGGACAGCGTCACCGGCGGCATCTGGTTCCGATCGAAACCTGGGCGAGTGGTTTTGCGCAGCGCATCGAGGCCCGGATTCAGCAGATGCAGACCGAGGGCGAATCCGCAGCGATGGATCCCTGCGCCCGGCCCTTGCTCATGGTCCTGATCGAGGATCTGCGCGAGCAGGCCTCCTTGCGGCTCGCCGCCTCGGATTTTCGGCTCGAGGCCGTGCCGTCCCATCTGCAGATGCGGTTCAGGGTGAGCGACGAGCATGGCCGCTTTCTGGGCGCCTCACGCCACCTCGCGCAGCTGCGTGCCGAGCTGGGCTCGAGTGTGCAGGGCAGCTTTCAGCAGGCCCTGCGCAAGGTCGCAATAGACCGCCCGGTGCAATCAATCGGGCCGCGGCTCACTTCTTTTGATCGTCGCGCTGCTGTGGATGCTTCTGCCTCGTTGGATGCTTCCACCTTGTTGGATCCTTCCGCTGCTCTGCAAGCTTCCACCCCGTTGGGTGCTGCCGCTTCGGACGATCGCTCGCGCGCCGCTTCGGTGATGTTCGAAGCAGGATCGGCGCCTCACTCCTCACGGGCAGACCCACACACACCTGCGCCATCACCGGCCCGCAAGCCCACAGGCGGGCCGGCCGGTGCGCCCGGTGAAATCCTGCGGCGCGCTGATGAGCGTTTTACAACCTGGAGCTTCGGGCGACTGCCCGAACTGCTGGAGCTCTCGGTTCAGGGTCCTGCAGGCAACGACATTCTGCTGGGCTATCCCGCCCTGCTCGACGATGGCGATGCGGTGCGGATCACCGTGCACGACGAGCCTCATCTCGCGCGCCGCCAGCATCTGGGTGGGCTGTCCTGCCTGGTACGCATTGCCCTGCGCGAGCCCCTTCGGTTTTTTGGCCGTAATCTGCCCGATGCACAGAAGCTCTCGATGCTCTACATGCCATTCGGGGGCACCGATGCCTTGCGGCAGGATCTGGTGCAGGCGGTGCTGTTGCGCACGGCGCTGATGGAGCCCTGGCCCGATGACGAAAGTTCGTTCGACGCACGGATTCGCGATACCCGTCCCCGAATCACACTGGTGGGCAACGAGATTGCACGCACGCTGGGACAGATCCTCGACGAACACGCTGCCCTGCAGCGCAAGCTCGCGGGCGCGCGCAACCAGACCCAGGCGCATGCCGATCTGACCAGTCAGCTGACGGCGCTGCTGCCCCGCGATTTCCTGTGCGGCACACCCCTGGCTCGACTGACTCATCTGCCGCGCTATCTCAAGGCGGCCAGTGCCCGCATCGACAAGCTGCGTACGGATCCGGCCCGCGATGCCCGCCTCATGTCTGAACTTTCGCCCTTGTTGCAGAATCTGCAGCGTGCCCGTGCGGCACTCAAAGGGGAGCCCGATCAACGGCTGGATGAATTCCGGTGGATGATCGAGGAGTTGCGGGTGTCGCTCTTTGCGCAGGAGCTGCGCACCCCCATGCCGGTTTCGGTCAAGCGCCTTCAGAAAATCTGGGAGTCCCTGCGATGAATCTGCGTTCTGATACCCGGCGCCAGGTGCTGGGCGCTGCGTCGGCCTCGGTCGGCGCGATGGCTGCCGGTCTGGCGCCCGCCGCCCAGGCGAGTCTGCCGCCGGTCTTTGTGCTCAATTCCGCCGAGGCGACGGTCTCGCTGCTCGATCAGTCGGGCATCAAGGAGATCAGCCGGTTTGCAGTGGGCAAGGAGCCGCATCACCTCTATCCCACCCCGGACGGCAAGACGCTGATCGTCGGCAATGCGGCGAGCAACGATCTGCATCTGCTCGATCCCCTGACCGCAACGATGGGCGCCCGCATCCGCAACATTGATGACCCTTACCAGCTGGCGTTTTCGCCCGACCAGCGCTGGTTTGTCACGGCTGCGCTGCGGCTCGACCGGGTCGATGTCTATGCCTGGGATGGCAAAACCAAACGTCTGGTGCGTCGCATTGCGGCGCCCAAGGCGCCCAGCCATCTGTGGTTCAGCGATGACAGCCAATGGGTGTTCGTCACGCTGCAGGATTCCAACGAGATCGCCGCCATCGATCTTCAGCGACAGGAACTCGTCTGGCGGCATCCGGTGGGCAAGACGCCTGCGGGCATTTTGCTCGCCCCCGATGGGCGGCAGCTTTTCGTGGGCTGCATGGGGCAGGATTTTGTCGAGGTGGTCGACTGGTCCTCGCGCAAGACTCTTGGCCGCATCGTGACGGGAAAGGGCGCGCACAATTTTCGCGGGCTGGGTGATCGGCGGCATCTGCTGGTGAGCAATCGGGTGGCCAATACGGTGTCGGTGATCGACATGCAGACCCTCAAGGTCACGGCCGAGTTCGCGGTTTCGGGCGGTCCGGATTGCATGGAAGTCACGGCCGATGGCCGTCAGCTCTGGGTTACTCAGCGTTTCGCAGGTCGAATCTCGGTGCTCGAGTTGCCCTCGGGCCGCTTGATTCAGTCCCTGCGGGTGGGGCGCTCGCCTCATGGCATCTACTTTCACAATCGTGCGCCCCTGGTCTGAGTTCATGCGAACGCATTCAGGTCTTCGTACGCTCCAGGCCAGCGCACTGGCCTTCTGTGTTCTGGTGGGCGGAACGTGGGCGGACGCCATCGAGGCGCGCGACACAGGATCCGGCAAGGCGGCTGCTGGCGTGGTTTCAGTCGACACAACCACGGGCAAGGCCCCTGCCTGCAGCAAAGGCACGGTCTATCTCACGCTCGACACCGGCAACATGAGTCAGGCCGAATTCATGGCGCAGGTGCTGTCCCGCCATGACATCAAGGCCACTTTCTTTGTTGCCGATGAGCGCACCCCCCGGGGCGACAGCAGTCTGGCTCCGAGCTGGGCGGGCTTCTGGAAGGCCCGCGTTGCCGAGGGTCATGCCTTTGGCAGCCATACCCTCGATCATGTCTATTTCCGTGAAGCCCTGCCGGATGGCCGGGTGAGGGTCAGGCCCGAATTCGGAGCCCAGGCGGGCCGCACACTCACCTGGGACAGCGCTGCGGTCTGCCACGAAATCGACCGAGCCGATCAGCGGTTTCAGGAGCTCACCGGCCAACGCCTCGACCGGTTCTGGCGGGCCCCCGGAGGCCGAGCGCCGGGGTCGGTCATGGCCGCGGCCCGGGCCTGCGGCTGGGCGCATGTGTACTGGGCCGACAGCGGATTCCTGGGCGATGAACTGCCCTCCGATCGCTTCCCCAATGACCGGCTTCTCCAGCAGTCACTCAGGGGTATTCGTGCCGGCGATATCCTCATGGCTCATCTGGGGATCTGGTCCCGACGCGATCCCTGGGCACCCATGCTCGAGCCTCTGATCACAGGACTCAAGGCCAAGGGCCTGTGCTTTGCGACCCTGCGCGAGCATCCGGCTTACCGCTGAGCCTCTGTTCTCACTCATGCCCACCGCTTCGTCCTTCGATCTGATCCAGTTCCTCGCACAGGCGCTCGATGACGCCCATCAGGCGATCTTCGAGTCCCTGATCCAGCCCGCCCTCTTCGCCCTGGGCGCCATGCATCTGGCCGAGCCTTTGTTCGACCTCTCGGTATGGATCGTGATCGGTGCCGTGGAGGTGGTCGTGCTCGCCCTGGTCTTCACCCTGCTCGAAAGACACTGGCCCGTGGAGCCCGTGCAGGATCGCGCAGCCATCCGCACGGACATGCTCTACACCCTGCTGCATCGGCTTGGCGCCTTTGCGATGCTGGTGTTTGCGCTCATGCAGCCCGCGATCGACGCGCTTGAAGCTGCATTGCGCAATCTCGGATTTTCCCGCCTGAATCTCGATCAACTCTGGCCCGGTGTCACGGATCAGCCCGTGATCAGTTTCCTGCTCTATCTGGTGGTGCTGGATTTCATCGACTACTGGATCCACCGGGGGCAGCATCAACTCGAGCCCTGGTGGCAGTTGCATGCCGTGCATCACAGCCAGCGCCAGATGACCTTCTGGAGCGATCAGCGCAATCATCTGCTCGATGACCTGCTGCGCGATGCCATTCTGGCGTGTGTGGCGATAGCCCTGGGTGCGGCGCCGGCGCAGTTCATGGGGCTGGTGATTGCCTCGCGGGTCCTGCAAAGCATGCAACACGCCAACCTGCGCTGGCGTTGGCCGGCGGGCTTCGAGCGTGTTCTGGTGAGCCCGAGTTTTCATCGCCGCCACCATGCCCTGGGAGTTGGCCATGAGGGACCTCAGCAGGGCGTGAACTTTGCCGTGCTGTTTCCGCTCTGGGATCATCTGTTTGGCACCGCGGATGTCCGTCCTGGTCTGGAGCCCACGGGCATCCGGGATCAACTCGAGGGGCGTGATTACGGCACGGGCTTCTGGTCGCAGCAATGGCGCGCTGTCGCCCGTTGGTTCGGGCGGGCCTGACCGGGTCGGCCCCGTCGCGCTTTCAATTTCGCGCTTCTTCTCGCTCCCCCTTCTCTGATTCTGGATACACCATGACTCACGCGATTGCCCGACCGCGCTTCGGACTCATCATCGTTGGCGACGAAATCCTCTCGGGCAAGCGCCAGGACAAGCACCTGAGCCAGGTGATCAGCCTGTTGAGCGAGCGCGGACTGCAATTGTCCTGGGCTCGATATCTGGGTGATGACCGACAGGCCCTGACCGACTGCCTCAAGCAGACCTTCAGCGGTGGCGATGTGGTGTTCAGCTGTGGGGGCATCGGTGCCACGCCCGATGACCATACCCGCCAGGCGGCGGCCCAGGCGCTGGGTGTTGAACTGGCGCTGCATCCGCAGGCGCAGGCTCTCATTGCCGAACGAACGGCGCAGATGGCGCGCGAGGGCAAGGCGGTCAGCGCCGACATGAGCCTGCCCGAAAACCGTCAGCGACTGCGCATGGGCGAATTTCCTGCGGGGGCGAACATCATCCCGAATCCCTACAATCAGATCCCGGGCTTTCAGTGCGGCTCGCACTGGTTTGTGCCGGGCTTTCCGGTCATGGCCTGGCCGATGATTGCCTGGGTGCTCGATACCCACTACGCCGGCCATTTTCATCAGGTTGCGATGGCGGATCGCTCGGCGCGCGTGCTCGAACTCGCTGAATCGACCCTCACGCCGCTCATGGAAGAGGTTGAGCGAACCTGGCCCGACGTGAAGGTCTACAGCCTGCCCTCGGTCGGTGAGGGCGGTATCAGGCGCCACATTGAACTGGGCGCCAAGGGTGATCCGGCGGGGGTCGATGCCGCGTTCGAGCGCCTGATGCAGGGGGTTCGCGATCTGGGCGGACAGATCGAGCCGGCCTGAAAAAAAAGCCGCCCGAAGGCGGCTCTGGATTGCGACTGCAGGTCCGGATCAGTGCGCTGCAGTGCGGCGTGAGTTGCCGGTGGTCTTGGTGGCGGCAGCCACATTGGCTTCGGCCATTTCGACAACCTGCTTGCTCGCCTTGTTGACCTGATCGTAGGCGGTACCGGCCGCAGCCATTGCCGACTTCACGAACGTCACGAGGCCCTCGCTGCCGGCCGGGGCGGTTTTTGCGACCGCATCAACCATGGCGTGCATCTGGCGATTGCTTTCTGCGACCTGCTGCTCGACGGCCTTGACGATCTCGGTGCCGCTTTGCTGAGCGATGTCAAAGACATGCTTGGCGTATGCAGCCACCTTGTCGCCCGTGGGCTGGGCATTGGCGGCAGCGAGTTCGGCCAGTTGCTTGACGTCTTTGGCTTCGAACAGGGCGCTCAGGCGATCGCTGGTTTCGGCCAGCGTGGAGCGGGTGGCGGCGACATTGAGCTGGGTGAGCTTTTCGAGGGCTGACAGCGACGAAGCGGTCATGGCCTGGAAGGATTCGAGGTTGGACTTGTGCAGCGCAACGAGTTGTTCGGGGGTCGAGAACATGATCACTCCTGTGCAGGGCAATAAAAGCAATTGAAGGGCCAGATGTTCGATTGAAGCCAATCTCAGCCTTGCTGAAGCATCTTTCGAACCTGCGTTTTGTGCAACGCAACAAAGCGAATTATAGAGAGGGATCGTAATTCGTCAAGCTTTTTTTGCGGCAGTGCACAAATCTGTCGGCGTTGACCCACACGGCCCGCCAGAGACAGCTCGCAATCCGATCAGGACCGGCTTGAACGAATAGTTGCAAGTCATTGAAGATGATTGATATTTACCGATTGCTTCTGAATCACACTCTGCTACACTGGCAGCCCCCGAGACAGGAGACCCGCCCCATGACCCGCGCAGTGCCGCACTTTGCATCTCGCTGCGTGTCGTCCGTCTCGCTGCGTGTCGGGTTGATGGTTTTGTTTCTGGCCTCGGTCAGCCTCCTGCAGCCGACCCTTGCCAATGCGCAGGCCAGGCAGTCCGCCGACTCCGCAGCCAAACACGTCAAAGGCCCGGCGCCGGGCTCAGTGGCCCAGCGTCCAGGGGCTCAGCGTCCAGGGGCTCAGCGGGCGAATCCTCCACCGGCTCAGAAAGCCTCGGCAGCACCCGCGCCGTCCAGGCAGCGTGCGGCATCCACGGCGGTGCGGACTGCCGGATCGCAACACACCCAAAGCGCGCAGCGTGCTGCCCCGCCGGGTGCGCGTGCTGCGCGGGTGTCGCCCCAGATGGCTGAAGCCCGTCGGGGCACGGATATGCGCAACAATCGCCCAGCCCGCGCCCTGCCCGCTGTTGCGGCCACCACGGCTGCGGCTGCAGTGGCGGTTCCAACCATCGGTCGGGCCATCGGTCTGCATCAGGTGGCTGATCCGTTGTCCCTGCGATCCTCTGTTGCGCTGGTCATGGATCAGCAGACCGGGCAGGTCGTCTACCAGAAGAAT
>JBKCEY010000074.1:0-10170 GCA_046304115.1 Burkholderiales bacterium
CCCGGTGGTCGGTGTGTTCTCTGGAATGGCCATGCTCTCGGAGCAACCAGGCTGGGCGGATCTGCTCGCGCTGCTGTGCGTGTTGTTCGCAATGGCCTGTGTTCTGCTGCCCACGCGTACACGCTGATCGGGGATTGAGCCCGGCCAGGCGAGCGAAGACCAGGCGAGCGAAGACCAGGAACAAAAAAAGGCCCGCTTGCGCGGGCCTTTTCGTTGAGCTCGGCTCGATGCCGGGCGCAGGGGCTGTCTTACATGCCCATGTCGCCCATGCCACCCATGCCGCCCATGCCACCCGGCATGCCACCAGCGGCCGGCTTGTCGTCCGGAGCCTATTAATTTATGCAGTCGGTGGTCAGCATCAGGCTCGAGACCGACGCGGCGTTTTGCAGCGCCATGCGGGTCACCTTTGTCGGGTCGACCACACCCAGGGCGACCAGGTCGCCATAGGAGCCGTCAGCGCCGTTCCAGCCGTAGTTGCCCTTGCCCTCAAGCACCTTGTTGACCACCACGCTCGGCTCGTCGCCGCAGTTGGCCACGATCTGGCGCAGGGGCTCTTCGATCGCGCGCAGCACGATCTTGATGCCGGCGTCCTGGTCGGCGTTGTCGCCCTTGACCTTCAGGCCGGTCCGGGCGCGCAGCAGTGCCACACCGCCGCCAGGAACGATGCCTTCTTCGACGGCAGCACGGGTGGCGTGCAGCGCGTCTTCGACACGGGCCTTCTTCTCTTTCATCTCGACTTCGGTGGCAGCACCGACGCGAATCACGGCCACACCGCCGGCGAGCTTGGCCACGCGCTCCTGGAGCTTTTCGCGGTCGTAGTCGCTGGTGGCTTCTTCGATCTGGGCACGGATGGCCTTGACTCGGGCTTCGATGTTCTTGGCGTCACCTGCACCGTCGATCAGGGTGGTGTTTTCCTTGCCGATCTCGACCCGCTTGGCACGGCCCAGATCCTGCAGGGTGGCCTTCTCGAGGGTCATGCCGGTCTCTTCGGCGATCACGGTACCGCCGGTCAGGATGGCCATGTCTTCGAGCATGGCCTTGCGACGATCACCAAAGCCAGGAGCCTTGACAGCCACGGTTTTCAGGATGCCGCGGATGTTGTTGACCACCAGGGTGGCCAGGGCCTCGCCCTCGACTTCCTCGGCCACGATCAGCAGCGGACGGCCAGCCTTGGCCACCTGCTCGAGCACCGGCAGCAGGTCACGGATGTTGGAGACCTTCTTGTCGTGCAGCAGCACGAAGGGGTCGTCCAGAACCGCGATTTGCTTGTCGGGATTGTTGATGAAGTAGGGCGACAGGTAGCCGCGGTCGAACTGCATGCCCTCGACCACGTCGAGTTCGTTGTTGAGCGACTTGCCGTCTTCAACGGTGATGACGCCTTCCTTACCCACTTTTTCCATCGCCTCGGCGATGATGTTGCCGATCTCGGTGTCGGAGTTGGCCGAGATGGAGCCCACCTGAGCGATTTCCTTGGTGGTGGTGCAGGGCTTGCTCAGCGACTTGAGTTCTTCGGACAGACCGGCCACGGCCTTGTCGATGCCGCGCTTGAGGTCCATCGGGTTCATGCCGGCGGCGACGAACTTCATGCCTTCGCGCACGATGGCCTGGGCCAGCACGGTGGCGGTGGTGGTGCCATCACCGGCGTTGTCGCTGGTCTTGGAAGCGACTTCCTTGACCATCTGGGCGCCCATGTTCTGGAACTTGTCCTTGAGCTCGACTTCCTTGGCCACCGAGACACCGTCCTTGGTGACGGTGGGGGCGCCGAAGCTGCGCTCGAGCACGACGTTGCGGCCCTTGGGGCCGAGGGTGACCTTGACGGCGTTGGCGAGGATGTTCACGCCTTCGACCATTTTGTGACGGGCATCGTCACCGAAGAAAACCTGTTTGGCTGCCATGATTGAAACTCCTGGAATTGCTATGCGTACCGCCTGAAGCCCGGCGGGCGTTCAGACGTCAATCAACGAATAAAGTCAGACGACTGCCGGGGGAGACTTACTCAACCACGGCCATGATGTCTTCCTCGCGCATGACGAGGAGTTCGTCGCCATCGACCTTGACGGTCTGGCCCGAGTACTTGCCGAACAGCACCTTGTCGCCGACCTTGACGGCCATCGGACGAACCTTGCCGTCATCGCCCACCTTGCCGTTGCCCACGGCGAGGATCTCGCCCTGGTCAGGCTTTTCGGCGGCGTTTTCGGGGATGACGATGCCCGAGGCGGTTTTGCGCTCGTTGTCGAGACGCTTGATGATCACGCGATCGTGCAGAGGACGAAGCTTCATGAAACAAGGCTCCTGTGAAGGTGCAGTGTTGAGAAAAAAGGGAGGAGCAGGCCAGGCGAAATGCTGTTAGCACTCATGGACTGCGAGTGCTAATAGTAGCCAAGCATCGGCCCGGATGCAAGTTCACCCCCTGGGATGGGTCAGGTAAGCCGGGGCGAACGGGCCTGGATTCAGGCCCGGGGGTCAGATCTCGGTGCGACGCTCGGGCGTGGCGGTGATCCGGTGGATGGTGAGGTCGGCGCCCTCGAACTCTTCTTCGGGGTCGAGGCGGACCGGCATGAGCATGCGAAGACCGAAGTAGACGATTGCTCCGCCCACGCAGGCCACCATCACGCCAATGACTGTGCCAAGAACCTGGGCCGCAAGGCTCACGCCGCCCAGCCCGCCGAGCGCCTGCTGACCAAAGATGCCGGCGGCAATACCACCCCACGCACCGCACAGGCCATGCAGAGGCCATACGCCGAGCACGTCATCGATACGCAGGCGATTCTGGGTCAGGGTGAAGCACTTCACGAACAGCGCACCCGCCACGACGCCAACGGCCAGGGCGCCCAGCGGATGCATGATGTCTGATCCTGCGCAGACCGCCACCAGGCCTGCGAGCGGGCCGTTGTAGGCGAATCCTGGGTCGTTGCGACCGAGCAGGGTCGCGGCCAGCGTTCCACCGACCATCGCCATCAGCGAATTGACGGCCACCAGGCCGCTGATCTTGCCGACCTCCTGAGCGCTCATCACGTTGAAGCCAAACCATCCGACCACCAGGATCCAGCTGCCCAGCGCGAGAAAGGGAATGCTTGAGGGCGGATGCGATGTCATGCGTCCGTCGCGCCCATAGCGGCCCCGGCGTGCGCCGAGCGCGAGAACGGCCATCAGACCGATCCAGCCCCCCACGGCATGCACAACCACGGAGCCGGCGAAGTCATGGAAGGTTTCGCCAAAAACCGCCTTGATCCAGGGCTGAAAACCGAACCGCTCGCTCCAGGCCATGCCCTCGAAGACGGGGTAGACCAGACCCACGATCACGGCCGTTGCAATCAGCTGGGGGCCAAACCGGGCCCGCTCCGCGATGCCGCCGGAGACGATCGCGGGAATGGCTGCCGCGAAGGTCATCAGGAAAAAGAATTTCATCAGGTCATAGCCGTTGCGCTCGGTGAGCGCTTCAGCCGAAACCAGAAAACCCGTGCCGTAGGCGACCGTGTAGCCCACCAGAAAATAGGCCAGGGCAGAGACCGAGAAGTCGACCAGAATCTTGACCAGCGCATTGACCTGGTTCTTGTAGCGCACCGTGCCAAGCTCGAGAAAGGCAAAGCCGGCATGCATGGCCAGCACCATCACCGCCCCAAGCAGGATGAAGAGGGTGTCTGTTCCGGTCTTGAGGGTCTCCAAGATGTACTCCTGTGGCGGGCGGTGCTCTCCCCGGGTTGCACCGCACTGGTTCGTCGTGCCCGTCAACAAAGCACGATTCGTTCCGTCGTCAGCCGGAAACTGAAAACACAGACGGAAACCTGGCGAAAAAAGCCATCCCGCAGGCGCGATACTGGACGGCTAAATCCGAAATGGTGCATGACGCACCAAAATGAGTCGGACAAAGACTTGCCATGGTGCGGACCGGGGCGCAAACCCGGTGCGCTGGGCCGGGTGTCAAACGCGTGCGAAGCGGTCAGTCTCGTGGGGGCGTCACGAAGCGGTCAGTCTCGCGGGGGCATCAGATAGTTGAGCGCCAGTCGCCCCCCGTCGGGATAAAGCGTCTGCCCCGTGAAATAGGATCCCTCATCGCCCGCCAGGAAGGCCGCCACGCTGGCGACTTCGTCAGGCTCACCGAGCCTGCCCAGGGGTGTACGGGACATCAGCATGCGTTCGGCTTCCGGTGAGCCCATGACGGCCTTGCGTGCCAGTTCGGTGCCGATCGTGCCCGGGCCGATCGCGTTGACCCGGATGCCATGGGGTGCGAGCGCCATGGCCATGACGCGGGTGAGCTGATTGACCGCACCTTTGGACACCACGTAGGGCACCTGATTCGGAATGGCCAGCACCGCATTGACGCTGCTCATGTGAATGATGCTGCCCTGCGCCTTGCGTGCAACCATCTGGCGGGCCACGGCCTGCCCGAACAGGACATAGGAACGCAGGTTGATCCCCAGAACCCGATCGAAGTCCTCGATGCGCAGATCCAGAAAATCAGCCGCATGGGTGATGCCCGCGTTGTTGAGCAGCACATCGACCGGGCCCAGTTGATCCGAGACGATCTGAAGAACCTTGGCCGCGCTGTCATCGCGAGCCACATCGGCCTGTATGAACAGACCCGCAGTAGCCAGTTCGCTCGCCGCTTTCTCGCCAAGCCTGGCATCCAGGTCGACGATGGCGACTCGGGCGCCCTCGCGTGCAAAGCGTTGGGCACAGGCCAGTCCGATGCCCTGGGCACCGCCCGTGACCAGAGCAATCTTGGATGCGAGTTTCATGACAGCGACTCCGAACGTTTAGGATCGCCGGATGATGAACGAGAAGGCGAAATTGACCAATCGACCTGAGCGCGCTGGTCGCGGGCGCGTCGCAGGATTCGTGTGGTGTCTGGCGGCCACCGTGGGCCTGTGTCTGTCGGGTACCGCTCAGGCACAGGCCTTGCCCGCCAGCGTGGCCGAGGCGCTGCAACGGGCCGGAGTGCAGGCCGCTGACCATGGCACGGTCGTGTTGCCGATCGAGGCCGGCCCGCCGCTGGTGTTGCACAACCCCACGATGGGATTCAATCCTGCTTCGACCATGAAGCTGGTGACCACCCATGCAGCGCTGGATCTGCTGCGCCCGGATTATCGCTGGCAGACCCAGGTGCACATGCGGGGCGTGCTGCGCGGCGATGTCCTCGAGGGCGACCTGGTTCTGAGGGGATCCGGTGATCCCAAGCTCGTGATCGAGGATCTGAAGGCTCTGATCGATACCTTGCGCCAGCGTGGTCTGCGCGAAATCAAGGGTCGACTGGTGATCGATGACTCGCTCTATGAACTGGCCGAGGGAGCGGGTGATGCCATCGATGGCGATCGCTCGCAGCCCTACAACGTCATGCCGCATGCGGCGATGATGAACTTCAAGGCGGTGAAACTCACGGTCATGCCGGCCGCAGGACGCACCCAGATTGCGGTGGATCCGCCGCTGGGCCGCATTGATCTGATCAATGCCATCAAGCCCGTGCAGGGGCCTTGCCGCCATGGCATCCAGGGTTTGCGGGTCGGGGAGATCGTCGGTGGCGGCAAACGACCGACAGGATCTTCAGCAGTATCAGCAACGTCAGCTGCAGCACCAACTGAGCAGGCCCGGGGTGCCTCAGCCGCCTCTGGGTTGAATGCCCCTCCCCGCACAGCGATCCAGGTGTCAGGACCGTATTCGGTGAGCTGCGGCGAACAGTCCAACATGGTGGCCGTTCTTGATCACCGCGAATTCATCGAAGCCCTGTTTGCCGCAGCCTGGGAGGCCGCCGGCGGGCGCTGGGAGGGCGAGGCCGTGATCGAGCGCCACGTGGATCCTGCCTTGCCCGTGCTGGCTCGCTGGCAGTCCGAGCGCACCCTGGTCGATGTCGTGCGTGATGTGAACAAGTTCAGCAACAACGTCATGGCCCGCCATCTGATGCTGCAGGCTTCGATCAGTGGCCCTGCCCAGGTGCCAACCCGTCCTGCCACCCTGGAGCGAGCCCGCACGACTCTGAACCAGTGGCTGGAGCGGCGCGGGCTTCGCTCACCCGAATTCGTGATCGACAATGGCTCGGGCCTGTCGCGTCGCGAGCGGATTTCGGCGCAGAGTCTGGCTCGCGTGTTGATCGATGCATCTCGCAGTGAGCATGGGGAAATCTTCCAGGCGTCATTGCCCGTGGCCGGTCAGGACGGCACCATGCGCAATCGGCTCAAGGCTGAGCCAGTGGCTGGCCAGGCCTGGATCAAGACGGGCAGCCTCAATGATGTGCGCAGCATCGCGGGCTATGTGCGCGCGCACAGCGGCCGACTCTATGCCGTGGTGATGCTGGTCAACGGGCCGCGCGCCCCGGGGAGTGGTCCTGCCCAGGATGCACTGCTGCGCTGGGTGCACGCCAACGGCTAGGCGCTCGCAGACCCAGGCAACGGCCAGGCGCCTACAGACCCAGGTCTTGCCACATGCCGTCAACCCGCTCGCGCACTGCGCGATCCATGGTGATGGCCCGGCCCCATTCCCGGGTGGTTTCGCCTGGCCATTTGTGGGTGGCGTCGATGCCCATCTTGGAGCCCAGCCCGGAGACCGGCGAAGCGAAGTCGAGGTAGTCGATCGGGGTGCGCTCGACCAGCGTGGTGTCGCGTACCGGGTCGACACGTGTCGTGATCGCCCAGATCACTTCCTTCCAGTCGCGGATGTCGATGTCGTCGTCCACCACCACGATGAACTTGGTGTACATGAACTGGCGCAGAAAACTCCAGATGCCGAACATCACCCGCTTGGCATGGCCCGGATACTGTTTTTTCATGGAGACCACGGCCATCCGGTAGGAGCAGCCTTCCGGGGGCAGATAGAAATCGGTGATCTCGGGAAACTGTCGGCACAGAATCGGCACGAAGACTTCGTTCAGGGCCACGCCGAGAATGGCGGGCTCGTCCGGGGGCTTGCCGGTGTAGGTGCTGTGATAGATCGGCTGGTCACGGTGGGTGATCCGATCGATCGTGAACACCGGGAACCAGTCCTGCTCGTTGTAGTAGCCGGTGTGATCGCCATAGGGGCCTTCAAGCGCGAGCTCCCATCCGGTCAGGGCCTGAGCCGGAAGTTCGCCCTGCCAGCCCAGTCGCGCGGCATGCCCGCGGGTGAGGCTGCCATCGGGATCGGGCCGGATGCGACCCTCCAGCACGATCTCGGCGCTGGCCGGCACGCGCAGATCATTGCCGATGCAGCGAACCAGCTCGGTTCGCGAGCCTCTGAGCAGTCCCGCGAACTGATACTCCGACAGGGTGTCGGGCACCGGCGTCACAGCGCCCAGAATGGTGGCGGGGTCTGCACCCAGTGCCACGCTGATCGGAAAGTCCTGCCCCGGATGCGCGCTGGCGTGCTGGGCAAAATCAAGCGCCCCGCCGCGATGGGCCAGCCAGCGCATGATGGTCTGATTGGGGCTGATCACCTGCTGCCGGTAGATGCCCAGGTTCTGGCGGGCTCGATGCGGTCCGCGCGTGATCACGAGGCCCCAGGTGATCAGTGGGGCCACATCACCCGGCCAGCAGGTCTGCACGGGGATGCGTCCCAGATCGACCTCATTGCCTTCGAGTACGTTGGCCTGGCAGGCAGCGCGTGACACCTCCCGGGGCGCCATGCTGAGGACCTGCCTGAGCATAGGCAGTTTGTCCCAGGCATCTTTCAGGCCCTTGGGGGGCTCGGGTTCCTTGAGGTAGGCGAGCAGACGACCGACCTCTCGCAGGGCCTGAACAGAGTCCTCCCCCATGCCCAGGGCTACCCGTTGCGGCGTGCCGAACAGGTTGGCCAGCACCGGCATGGACCAGCGCTGACCTTCGTGAGCGGGTTGCTCGAAGAGCAGGGCGGGTCCCTGCTGGCGCAGCACGCGGTCGGCAATCTCGGTCATCTCGTATCGGGGTGATACGGATGGGCGAATGCGTCGAAGCTCGCCCCGGTTTTCGAGTTGGGCGATGAAGTCGCGCAGGTCGTTGTAGCGCATGACGGGTTCAATCGGAAGGAGGTTGTGGCCGATGGTCGCACACGCCGTTGAGTCGAACGCCACGACCATCCGACGGCAGGGGATTGGTCACCCTGTTAAAATGCCCTCCGAACTGATTGCGAATCGCTCAGATGCGCGACCCCGGGAGGCGCGCCTGCGAAGAGTCTGCCCACTGATGCAGCGTCATGGCTCGAGGCCAGCCTGCCGCAGACTCCGTCAAGAGCGACACCGAGCCCGGCCGAGCGCCGGTTGATCAATCCGAAGACCTCGTCTTCGAAGGGGTGCGGTTGGGCCCGTTTCAGAGGATGTGTTCGATGTCGTCCTTCATCTTGCCTGAGTCATCGGGCAATACGGTGACCCCTGAGTCACCGTCTGATTTGAAGCAGGACCAGACCCCGGCAGTCGGGACACGGACTGCCCTGTGGTTTTTCGCTCTCCTGCTGATCACCGCAGGGGTCCTGGGGCTGGTGGGGACCGAGCCGCGCAGCGCGGTGCAGGCCTTGCGTATGCTCGATCCGTCTGTTGTCAGCGATCGGTTCGCTGCACTGGAGGCTGGCACTGCGCCTTCTGGTTTGCCTCAGATCGAGGGCGTTGTGCGTCGCAGCCTGTCTCAGTCAGCGCCCTCGGATGGGGCGGCTGTATTGCGCGGTCAAGCGCTCGGCCAGGGTTCGGATCCGCGTGCACTACGCAAGCCCGTTGCGGTCAACCTCACGCAGGAGCAGACCCTTCTGGCGCGTCACATCGCGACCGAATACCGGCGTGCCCTCGATTTCAGCCGGGAACTCGTGCATCACGTCTATCAGGTCGCCAGAGAGGCCCAGGTTGATCCGCTGCTGGTGCTGGCGATCGTTTCAGTCGAGTCCCGATTCAATCCACTCGCCGAAAGCCCGGCGGGCGCGCAAGGCCTGATGCAGGTGCTGACCCGGGTCCACTTCGCCAAGTTTCGCCCTTTCGGTGGCATTCAGGCTGCGTTTGATCCCGTGGCCAATCTGAAGGTGGGTACCGCGATCCTGCGCCACTATCTGCACTCTCAGGATACCGTGGCACTTGCTCTGAAGGCCTACGTGGGTGCGGCGCAGGCCGATCACGACTTCGGCTATGGGGCCAAGGTCATGGCAGCACGCGCTCAACTGGCCGAGGTGGCGGGTGTGAACGCGGATACAGCCCAGAACAGTGCATCGGTCCGGATGGTGCCGGTGGTGGATCGAGCGTCGGCGCCCGATCCTCAGGACGACATCTGAGCGAGTACCGGAGCCATGCGCGTCAGGGCTTGCTCAAGCACCTCGATGGGTGCGGCATACGACAGACGCAGCCAGCGTTCGGGGTCGTTCTGACCGAAATCATGTCCGGGCACGACCGATACATGGGCCTCGTGCAGCAATCGATGGGCAACCACGGAACTGTCGCCAAAGCGGCTGCAATCGAGCCATAGATAGAAGGCGCCATCGGGCATCACGGGAATGCCAAAGCCCAGGGCGCTGAGTTTCGGCGCGATGGCATCGCGCCGTGCGGTCAGGATGCGCCGGCGCTCTTCGTAAATCGCGAGGGTTTCGGGCTCGAAGCAGGCGAGCGCTGCGTGTTGCGCCAGCGCCGAGGCGCAGATCATGAGGTTCTGGGAGAGCTTTTCGAACACCGGTACGGTCTGCTGGGGCACGACGAGCCAGCCCAGCCGCCAACCGGTCATCTGGAACACCTTGGAAAAGCTGTTGCAGACGATGATGTCTTCGCCGAGTTCAAGTGCGCTGCGCACACGCTGTTCGGTATGGCTCAGCCCGATGTAGATCTCATCGACGATCGTGAAGCCTGAGCGGGCTCTGACCGCCTCGACGATGCGGGCAAGTTCGTCAAAGGGAATCGAGGTCCCGGTCGGGTTGGCTGGAGACGCGAGCAGCGTGCCCACGGTCCGATCGCTCCAGTGGGCGATCAGCGAACGGGCCGTCATCTGGAAGCGGCTTTCGGCCCCCACGCGCACCCCGACCGGCAGGCCATCAAAGGCCGCCACGAAATGCCGGTTGCAGGGATAGGACGGATCGGTCAGCAGCACCTCGTCGCCTGGATTGACCAGGGCGCAGCAGGCCAGAGTGAGGGCCGCTGATGCCCCCGCGGTGACAATGACCCGCTCGGGTGCAATGCGTACCCCATGTCGACGCCAAGTGTCTTCAGCGATGGCGGCCCTGAGCTCGGGCGTACCGACAGCCGGTGTGTACTGCGCGCGACCG
>JBKCEY010000075.1:0-3104 GCA_046304115.1 Burkholderiales bacterium
TGGCGGAGAGGGTGGGATTCGAACCCACGGTACGGTTGCCCGTACGCCTGATTTCGAGTCAGGTACATTCGACCACTCTGCCACCTCTCCGGGGTCTTTCGGGTGCTCCTGCATTCAGGATCACCAGCTGATCGAGCCCGAGACTATAGCATCATCGATCGGTCTCACTGTACCAATAGGGTCGACGGCGTTTGACCGGGATGCTGGGCGTGACCTTCTTGATCTCGAGCGCCGACTGCCGCGGGCTGATTCCGCCAATCACGAAGGGCACCACCTTGGAAACCGGTGTGGTGGACCCCGGCGGCGTGGTCGAGAGCTGGATGACACCGACCACTGGGCTCGGTGGCAAACCCCCACCGACCAGAACCTGTTTGCTTGCAGGCCGACAAAAGAGGGGCAGCTCGTAGGCCGTGGCCTCCCCCAGATTGGCATTGCACGAGCCCGGCGTCGAAGGTGTGGGCCGATTGGTACTGAAAAAAGTCGTCCCGCCAATGCTCGAGGCATTGGTCACCACCTTCTCGCCCGTCTGCAAGGGCAGATAGCATCCCTTGTCGAAGCTGGAGGTGGTTCCAACCGCGGCAAGATCCGAGACCAGCACGGCCGTCGTCGCCCCGGAAGGTGGCCCCTTGCCCAGACGGGTGTCCTTGATGAGATAGAACCCATCGTCGCCCGAGGTCTTGAGGGGCTTTTCACGGTCGCCCGAACCCATCATCACCGCGGTAAAGGTCTTGGTCGCCACCACATCCGGGCCATAAAAGAACTTGCGCGCCCCCAGACCGTCACCCAGACGGGCAATGCGCGTGAGGCTCCACTCGCTGGGCAGCAAGGCCGTGCCACTCGCACTCTCAAGATCGATGCGATAAAGACTACCCCCGATGTCAACCGCATAGGCCCGATCGATAAACCCGTCAAAGTCACTGTCGAGCAGGGCCACATCGGCCGCCACGCTGCGCTCGGTACTGCCCAACTGTCGCAATACGCTGCCCGTGAGTGCATCGATCAACATCACCGCATTGCCACGGGTGCCCGCCACCGGCGGATCGACATCTTCCGCATCGGCATCGTAGCCGGCCCCCATGACCAGCACAGGGCCGGCCTGACCCCGAATCCGGGCCACACGAGGCTCTGACCAGGTCTGTCCCAGAACGGATGCCATGCTGTCGCTCAGCTTCCAGAGAAACCTGGGCTGCAGCGGATCTGAAACATCGAGGGCATAGATGAGGCGTCCGCCCCGGCGCATGGTGGGATAGATGATGGTGCGGTTCGAGGCGGTATCGCGATACACACCGATCGGGCCGTCAAAGAAATAGTCTCGCCGCGTGGCCGTCACACCTGTGGGTGTTGTGGGATAGAGCACGAGCGGCGTGTTGGCCCGCTGCCGATTCAACCTGGGGAAGGTCTCTTCGGCCACGAAGGACCAGAGCTCTTCGCCCGCGCCCGAGCCGGTCTGCTGGCCCCGCACCGCATGCAGCAGCCCGCCATTGGTGCCATAGAACACAACCACGCCGGTGCTACCACCGTAGTCGATCACCACCGGCCGGGAATGCAGCACATCATTGTGAATCGATGGCCGAACGGTCACGGGCGAGCCCGGTCCCTTCTCGTTGTCCACATTCTCCTGGCCTCGAACCCAGTCGATCAACGCCGCTCGGTCGCTCGATGCCACACCCAGCATGCCTGCCGTGATCGAAGCATTGCTGCGCTCAAAAGGCGTTGCCGAGAGCAGCGAGCCGCTCGCGCACGCCAGGCAGGTATAGACCTTGCGCGGGTCTTGCCCATTGGCAAAGTTGGTTCGCAGTCGCTGCGCCGCCCCGCCCTTTTCGGCCACCTCGCCATCGGGCGAATCGGAGGCGGTCGGGGGTGTTCCTGCGGGTCGGTTGATCCAGAAGGTGCTCGGGCTGGTCCAGAAGCTGCGCGCATTCGGATTGATGAAGCCTGTTGACGCACTGATCGCAGCCCGCCCATCGGCATCGACCAGCGTGAGCGAGTCGGTCGGTGCGTCATACGCCACCTGAAACTGCTTGAGGTTACCCATCCAGCGAGGGGCCGACTGGGCATCCGGTCGGAAGATGCCCACAAAGATCTGGTTCTGATACGTGCCCTGGCGACTGGCCGACAGCGGCAGGCTCACCGCTGAGAACACCGAGTCCACGGCCTGGATCTGATTGAAAATCTCGGTCAGTGCCTGCGTCAGTGCCGATGCATTGCTCGCGGCGTAATACGAGCCTCCGCCCTGATTGGCCATCGCGCGCATGAAGTTCGGATAGAGCCCATCGCTTGAAGCCCCGGTCACGGCGATCGCATGGGTGACGATGTTCTGTCGGCCGCTGCCTGCACTCACATCAGCGCCGTTCATGAACCGCGCGTATTCGTCGGCCCAGTTCGACTGGTCAGAGTTCTTGATGTAGGCCGTGGGATAGTTGATCTTGGTGGTGTTGCCGCCCAGCCCCGTCAGCAAGGCGCGAGCCTCGTTGTCGGTGACCTCGCCCGGCCCACCGTTACCAATGAAGATGATGAAATTGCGCGCGCAGTTGGCGTCGCCCCCGGGGCGTACGTAGCGTCCGCCGGCCACCGCCGCAGGATCCCATTTGCTGCCCGCGGTGCCCTTGTAGGGAACGGCACCCGAAAACACCAGGAATGCCTCGTGCAGGGCCTTCGAAAAGGCAGCGTTGTTGCCCTTGTCGTTGAGGATGCTGAGGTTTCGAATGATCGCCTTGAAGGCCGCCTTGTTGGCTGCCGTGACCGGCATCAGGGCCCTGCGAACATAACCCCCGCTGTTGGCTGCCGGCGATTCGTTGAACAGCATCAGTCCCACATTGAAGAGCGCTGATCCGTCGGGCTTGGTCGGCAAGCTATGAATGAGGTTGTACAGCGCGCATTTCTCGATCGCCATCTTGCTGCCCGCCTCCTGATTCGAAGGCAGGTAAGTGGGTGCATCGATCAGCGTGCAGGACTGACCAATTGCAGCCGACCAGTTGGCTGAGCTGTCGAGAATGATCAGCACGTTGGGGCGATCGTTGTCTGAGGGCGCCCCGGCATAGATATCGATATCCTCCGCCTGCACCGCCTGCGAGGGCAGGATCAGTGCGCCCAGCAGCGCGAGC
>JBKCEY010000076.1:0-24031 GCA_046304115.1 Burkholderiales bacterium
GGGTCGCATCAATCAACCATTCGGAGGGAGTCCAGGATGGCAATAGCGCCAATCTGAGCCTCACGGCCATCCAGAATGCAGCATTGGCAGAACTCAGTCGCGTTGGTGTTGATCCGGCCACCCTGCGTGGGCTCCAGGGCAGCCCTGCAGCGCTTGCCGCTGCACTTGCAGATATCGGTTTGCAGTTCAGCGGTGCGTTGAACACACCGCTCGTGTATTTTCAGGCAAGCAGAGCGACGGTCGCACTTCAGGGCTCGCGTTCAGCCGTCCAGTTCGGCATCTTCACGGCAGACCGCCGATCCGCAATTACCGCTATCGGAGCGACCGCCCCCGCCCTGCGCCAGTTCGGTGCCAACATCAGCGGCACCTATCGCCTCGACTCAGCTCAAGCCATCAATCTGTCCTTGAGCCACCTGCAATCCGAATCAGCCAGCGCCAACGTGGAGTCCACCCGCAACTCGCTCATTGGCTCCTGGGACTGGCGACTCTCGCCCCGATGGGTGGTCTCGATCGGGGCTCGGGTTCAGCGCCAGACCGGCAGTGGCACCGGGGTTGTGGAGTTTGACGAAGTCGCAGGCTTTCTTGCCGCCGACTACCGTCTCGACTAAACCTCAGGACACGAGGGTTCACTATGTACGAACGCCATTTCGGTCTGAGCGCAAAGCCCTTCCAGCTCAATCCTGATCCGGATTTCTTCTTCGGCAGCCGGGGGCACAAGCGGGCCATGGCCTACCTTGAGTACGGCCTGCATCAGGGCGAAGGCTTCATCGTGATCACGGGCGAGGTGGGTGCCGGCAAGACCACCCTGCTGCGTGGGCTGCTCAGGCGGATTCCCGCCGACACGATTGTGCCGGTACAAATCGTCAGCACGCAGGTCGACTCCGATGATCTGCTGCGATTAGTTGCCACGGCCTTCGGTCTGCCTGCGGGTGGTGAGGACAAAGCCACGCTGCTCACTCGCTTGCAGCTGCATCTCGAGACCCTGCACGCTGATGGCCGGCGCGCCTTGCTGATTGTTGACGAAGCACAGAATCTGTCGCCTCGCGCGGTCGAAGAACTGCGCATGCTCTCGAACTTCCAGGTCGGCACACGTTCTCTGGTGCAGAGTTTTCTGGTCGGACAGCCCGAGTTTCGGGAGATCATGCAGCGGTCGGAAATGCGTCAGCTCAAACAGCGCGTGATCGCATCCTATCATCTGGGCCCGCTCGATGCCGAGGAAACCCGACACTACATCGAACACCGACTTCGTCATGTCGGATGGGCTGAGCGGCCCGGCTTTGAGTCAGACGCTTTCGGCGCCATCCATGCAGCCACTGAGGGTATCCCGCGCCGCATCAACACCCTGTGTGATCGCCTGCTGCTGGCCGCTTTCCTGGGCGAAAAATCAAAGATTGCAGAAGCAGATGTGGTCACAGTGGCCAAGGAGCAAGCTCAGGAATTGGGGGGTGAGGCATCCACGAATCAAGATGCATCGTCGGGCGCCGCCGAGTCGGCCAATCAAACATCCGGGTACCCTGCACGCGACGGAGCAGGCCCCAGCGATGCCGCGCGCCGGGCAGTACGGGCAGCCGCGCTAGCCAGCGCGGGTGGCGCTGTGCCGGACCGCATTGTGCAGCTTGAAGAGCGCATCGAGATGCTCGAGGCCTCCAATGCCATGATGTTCAACCTGATGCGCAAGGTCTTGCGCGTAATGCGACAGCCTCAAGTCGCGGTAGACCGCACGGTCCTGAGTCAAGACGAGGCTCCGAACGCTGGGGAGCAAAACCTCGCTGGAGACCCAGCTTCGCGTGCCCAGGGTCTGGATGCCAGCCCTAGGAGCCAGCCCTCGGCATGATGTCGCTCGCGAGACAGACGGGAGATGATTCAATCTCGATCGTGAATGCCTTCACGATTGATGTCGAGGACTGGTTTCAGGTTGCGGCCTTCTCCCGGGTGATCAATCGCAAGGACTGGGATCAGCTTGAATGCCGAGTGCAGGCCAATGTAGAACGGCTGCTCATGACGCTCGATCATCATCAGGTCAAAGCAACCTTCTTCGTGCTTGGTTGGATCGCCGAGCGCTATCCAGATATGGTGCGTCGAATTGTTGCGCAAGGTCATGAGCTGGCCAGCCACGGCCATGGCCATCACATGATCCACGAACTGAGCCAGGATCGGTTTCGAGAAGATGTGGTGCGTGCCCGTGGTGTGCTGGAGTCCATCTCCGGGCAACCCATTGTTGGCTATCGCGCACCCAGTTTCTCGGTGGGACCGCGGACGCTTTGGGCTCTGGACATTCTTGCCGAAACCGGTCATCGCTACAGTTCGAGCATCTATCCGATTCGACATGACCTCTACGGTATGCCTGATGCGCCACGCTTTGCGCATGCGCGCAACGGGTTGATCGAGATTCCCGCCACATCGGTACGGTGGCTGGGGCGCAACTGGCCTGCCTCGGGTGGGGGTTACTTTCGATTGTTACCCTACGCCTGGTCAAAGCGCAGTCTTTCTCGCGTCATGCGATCCGATGCGCAGCCCGCCGTGTTCTACTGCCATCCTTGGGAAATCGACCCGGGGCAACCGCGCGTGCATGGTGCGAGCCTGAAATCCCGATTCAGGCATTACGTCAATCAGGACCGCATGCTCGCCAAGATCGACCGGATGCTGAGCGATTTTTCTTGGGGCCCCATGCGACAGGTATTCAGTCTTGAGCAACCCAGCGGCTGAGCCTTCGATTCGCCTCAGACATGCTGTCCCCCGCGATGAGCAGCAGTGGCAACGCTTTGTCCGCGCCCAGCCTGCTGCTGCGGTCTTTCATGACTGGCGCTGGCTATCCATCGTCAGCGCGACCTTTGGTCATCGAGATCGTTCGCTGCTCGCCTTTCGCGGCGATGAGATCGTAGGTCTCTTGCCACTCATGGAAGTGAGTACCCGGCTGTTTGGACACACCCTGGTCAGCCTGCCCTTCTGTCAATGGGCGGGTGTTCTTGCCCTGGATGAACAAGCCGATCGAGCTCTGCGCCAGGCGGCAATCGACATGGCGATAGAGCTCGGGGTATCGCATGTCGAATGGCGGGAAACCGCCCCTGGACCCAGCGAGCGACCAACGCAAGGAGACCTGTATGTCCTGTTTCGCAAGTCAATTGCCCAGGACGACGAAATCAACCTGAAGGCCATACCTCGCAAGCAGCGAGCCATGATCCGCAAGGGCATATCGAATGGACTCACGGCGGGTCCGTGTTCAGTCCAGACCTTCTACTCCTTGTACACCGACAATGTACATCGACACGGAACGCCCTGCGCACCCCTGCGTTTTTTTGAAGCCATCCAGCATGCATTCGGTGACGACTGTGAATGCCTGCTTGTCCAGGCCCCCCAGGGAGAGCCAGTCAGCAGTGTGCTGACCCTCTATTGGCGCGACGAGGTGTTTCCGTTTTACGCAGGTGATACCGAAAAAGCGCGTCAGCTCGCTGCGAATGACTTCAAGTACTGGGAGGTCATGCGCCGCGGTGTTCAGCGGGGCTGTTCGGTCTTCAATTACGGACGCAGCAAACGCGGCACCGGATCGTTCGACTTCAAGCGTAACTGGGGGTTCGAGCCGCAGTCGCTTCACTATCAATTCTGGCTGGCACCGGGCGAGTCTGTCCCTGCGCTCAACCCGAACAATCCTAAATACCGCCTGGTCATTGAAGGATGGCGTCGCATGCCACGATGGCTGGTCAACCGATTGGGGCCGCTCCTGATCCGGGGACTGGGATGATCTCCAGCATCCTGTCCCGCCTGCTGAAGCGCTGGGCGCAGGGGCAGGTCCTGATCCTGACCTTCCATGACATTCTTGCCGAGGCCGACCCTCTCCAGCCGGAGGCCATCGATCTTGCGCGCTTTGACATGCTGCTCGATTGGGTGCAGAGCCATTTTGATGTGGTCGAGTTGAGTGCGGTTGCCCGAGAGGGCCAGCGCTTCAGCAATCCAAGCGCCTGTCTCACGTTTGACGACGGCTATCGCAGTTGGGTGACCCGCGTCATGCCTCGCCTGGTGCAGCGAGATCTTCACGCCACATTCTTCGTGAGTACGAGCTGCCTCGACACCCCCAGCCACTGGCATGATCGAGCGATCGAACTCATCCGGACATTGCCGTCTGATGCAGTGCCGCCCCTGACAGGCAGCAGTCCCGCCTTGCAGACGCTCAACGTCTCAACGCCACAGGCGCGACAGCACAGTGCGCAACAACTGCAAGACCGCCTCAAAACACTGGCTCCAGCTGAACGAGACCAGCAGTTGAGCACCCTGGAGCAGCACTTCCGAATTGCCACCGCTACAACCAGTCTGGACCGAACCGGCCTGCGCGCCCTTGCGGCTGCAGGTTTCGGCATTGGTGCCCATACCCGTCATCATCCAATTCTCAGTCGCATCCCTTTCGAAGCGGCAAAGCGCGAGATCCTGGATTCACGCGAAGAGCTGTTGACGGAGCTACGCGTTCCCATCGAAGGCTTTGCCTATCCGAACGGAAAACCCGGTCTGGACTTCAATGACCGACATGTTGAGTTGGTCAGAGAGTCCGGATTTTCGTATGCCGTCACGACGCAAAGTGGCAGTGTGTCACCCACCGATGATCGCTACTTGCTCAAGCGATTTACGCCCTGGGGTCACTCACCGCTGGCCTGTTCCAGGCAGGTTCTGTCCACCCTCATCAGGGAGCGTTGAGGGCTGTGGATCGCCGCTCGATCATCCGCTCCCTCGGCCTGGTGACCCTGGGCAAGATTCTGGGCCAGATCGTGAGCTGGTCGGCTACGATCCTCGTCATGCGCTGGCTGACCCCGGCTGACTATGGCCTCTCGGCGACCGTGTTTGCCCTGCTGGCTTTGCTCACGGCCCCAACGGAGTACGTCCTGATCAACCAGCTCGTGCGGCACTCCCGAAACATTCAGTCGACCCAGCGGTCGTATGAGGGATTTGCGGTAACCCTGTCAGGCTTTTCGATTCTGATTCTCCTGCTGGCGGGTCAGTACTACGCCCATATTCCGGGCAAGGAGGCCCTGCAGACCGGCATGTTGCTGATTGCACTCCACCTGGTGCTGCTCCCCCTGCGCATTGGGCCTGAAGCGCAGATCCTGCGCGAGATGCGCTATGGCGAACAGGTTCGGGTGACGCTGACAGCCTCGCTGATCGGCGCAAGCGTCACGCTGCTGGGAGCGCTAGCGGGAGCAGGCTTTCTTGCCCTGCTCATCGGACCGATTGCGAGAGAGGCCACATTGTGCGTCGGCTACCGACGGTGTACGAGGACTCCATTTCGCCCGCTGTTGACCCTCGCTCGACTGCGCGTGGTCCTGATTCGTTCCAGGCGCCTCATGCTGACCGAGTTTCTCGTTCATGCAGGTGGCGCCATCCCGATCCTGATCTACGCCCAGTTCATCACTGTCACGGAGATGGGCTACTTCACCACCGCAAGCTACTGGGCACTGATGCCCCTCTCGAAGGTGATGAACATTGTCAATCAGGTCGCCTTGCCCGCTTTCTCGAAAGAAAATCACCGCACCGGAACACTGAGCAGCATGCAGATCATCCTGCCGGTCAAGCTGATGCTCATCGCCTCCATCTTGCTCTACAGCCTGTTGGGTCTTCTGGCTGCGCCCTTTGTCATGCTCGTACTTGGCGAGCAATGGTTGCCGATGGCGGCACTGCTGCCGATCTTCTGCCTGTCCATGCCCCTGCGTGCAATTAGGTCATTTCTGGTCTCGCCGCTGCAGGCAGCCAAACACGATGCAGCACTGCTCAGAATGCAGCTCGTACAGGTCAGCGCGACATGCTTTGGCGCACTGATGGCCATCCAGGTCTCATTCGAGTGGCTGACCCCGATTCATGTGGCTTTTTCAATGGCAGGAGCCAGTGTCGCCATTGTCATCGCTCTACGTGCCCTGCATACGCCGCTTCGGGAGGTTCTGCTTCCTTTATCGAGAGCAACCCTCATTGCCGGTGTCGCACTGCTGTTGACCATCACTACCCAGGCGATGCTGCAATCACAACCAGCACTCATTTCAGCAGGGGTGCAAACGGTCTTTTTTCTGATCGTCTGCGGCACAGGACTGTTTCTGTTTGAGCCGATGATCAGAACAATCGCTCAGCGGCGTTGGCGATCCTGTGGATCCGCCACAGACTCATCCCGAAGACCATGATGCGACAGACCCTGTTGTCTATCCTGCATCGACTCGGGGTTTTTGTCGGGCTTCGGTGGCTCTATCGTCACCGGATTCTGGTTCTGTGTTATCACGGTGGAGCACGGGCTCGCCAGCATCGCTATAACGGAATGCTGTTCATGCAGCGTGCGACCTTCGCCCAACGGCTCGACCTGCTGATTGCCCGAGGCTTGGAATGCATGACGCTCGATGAACTGCTCACCGCCTGCCAGGCTGGCGCAAGGCCTCCGAGAGCAGGTCGCGGCCCGCGGTTTGTCCTCACCTTCGACGACGGCTGGAGCACCACCTTTTCAGATCTGATCCCCGAGGTGCAGTCTCGGGGTTTGTCGGCCACGGTCTACCTGCATACCCGCCCTATCGTGGAGCAAGCGCCTCTTCGACATGTCGGCTGGCGCTATGCCCTATGGACAGATTACGCCCAGCGGCTGGGTCGAGACCTTCCTGCGATGGACGCGTGGCCTCCTGACGATCCCAAGAAGCAGCTCGAGAAGGCGGCAGACGAACTCGCCCAGAAAGGTGATGATCCGCCGCTGCCTGGACATGAGTCCAACGATGCGCTTTTTCGCTACGCCACCCAGGGCACTCTGACCCTCGTACAGAACGATCCGTCGGTATCGCTCCAGGCCCATGGCAGGGATCACAGCTTCACAGCCGATTCGCCTGAATCCCTGAAACTCAACGTTGAAGGGTGCCTTGAAGACCTGAGGTCGCTGGGACTGGGCAATGCGCGTCACTACTGCTACCCGTCCGGGCAATACGATGCTCAATCGGGTACGGTGCTGTCAGGCTTGGGTCTGCAATCAGCCACGACCTGCAATCCTGGCTGGATCGATCCCGCTGAGTCTGCAAACCTTTACTATCTGCCGCGATTTCTGGATAGCGAGCGCTTTTCCGAGCTTGAGTTCGAGGCCGAGATCAGTGGCTTCATGGACATCATGCGCCGGCTGAAGCGACACCTGGGTGGTCGGGATTCTCGCTGATCCAGCGGTCGGCCCATTCGATCACCCTGGCCCTGGGCCAGATCATCAGATAGCGCTGCGGCCGATACTGACCATTGTCATACAGGCTTTGCCGAAATGCCGACTTGCGCAAGGCATTTCCCACAGTCTCTTCGTCTGTACCCATAGGAACATAGATTGCGCCGTTATCGCGGGGCACACGATTGGCTAGATACAGCCGCGGCGCTGCGAACTCAAGGGCAGGATCTTCTAGCCAGCTCGCGCCGAACATGCCTTTGAGCGCAGGCCGGTCTCGCAGAATCTCCGCACAGCTGAGCCAGAACTGGATCCTGTTGCCCTCGGTAATGCGAGACATGGTGAGATCGTGCACATGGGTCTGCAGGTAGGGCGAAAAGCCACCCAAGCGGAAAAAAACTGCGAGATTCCGCGGGCAGCTCCATATGCCCGACTTCCAAACCACGCTGCGGGGGATGGCACTGTTGGCATCGACCACGCGGTTTTCTGCTGCGATCAACCGAAGACTCGCAAGGCCGAACTCCTTGTGAAAGAGGTCATGGTCCGGATTCAGCCATGACGCATCGCAGTCGGTTGTTGCTGCAATGCGGACCAGCATCGCAGTATGGTTCAGGAAGATGCGCTCGGGTAGACGCAGATACTGTTCCGTTCTAACCAACTCGATGCAGGCGGCCAGGAGAACCAGTCGCAGCAACACGCGAGTAGCTTCATTCCCCTGACTTGTGTGAAAGCGTGCGATGTAATTGACTGCTTGTGCGGAGTAGGCCCTGTACCCGGCACGGGGAATGCCTGGCCGCGCCAGCGCGAGATAGTCTGCTGCTACGCTTTCAAGGTCGCCTGAACGCGCTCGGTGAAGCACGACGAGTCGCGAACATTCTGCAAGCTGCAGGACATCCTCAATCAGGGCAGCTCGACTGACGCGATCATCGGGAGGAGCCTGAGCGCCCAAGACCGATGCGCTGCTATTCACCCATGATCTGCTCATCATGCATTCCCAGGGAGTCGGCCCAAGCGATCAGCGCCTGTCGAGGCCAGATTCTCAGCCAGTTGGCAGGCCGGTATCGGCCTTGCTCGTAGAGCGCCTGTCGCGTCTTTGATCGGGTGAGTGCGTCTTGAATTGACTGTGCCGTCGAACCCAGATTGAAATACAGAGCACCATTTTCGCTTGGAATACGACCTGAATCGTAAATCCGGGGAGAGACCCACTCAAGCGCAGGATCAACGATCCAACCGATCGAGATCAAGCCTTTCAACTCTGGCATGACTTTGCACAGGAGCGCGCAGCAACGCCAATATTCCTTGCGCTCGGAAACCACCAGGCTCTTGATCTGTGGGTCGTGAACATGAGCCTGAATGTAGAAGCGAAATCCCCCGGCCTGCAAAATGCCTGCCAGCTTGGCAGGAATCTGCCGAAGCGGACCTTCAATCAGGGCGCGCCGGTGAATGCCGGAGCGAACTTCCGCCACCCGCATACCGACCGCAACCAGAGCCAGCGTGGCCAGTCCAAGATCCTTGCAGTATCGGTCGGATGAGCCGGTCAGCCAGTCGGCCTGATCATCGGTTTCGGTCAGTACGATGCGCTCCAGGCTATGCAACTGGTAGTGCTGAATCAGCAACGGCAACTGGTCAAATCGCTCGGATCGATTGAACTGAAGCACTGACTCCAGCAGCAACAAGCGGTGGAAACGTCGCCGTTCGACGGGGTCGCTAACGGTCGATAGCGCCGCGGTGAACTCAGGGGCGATGAGCTTGTATCGCCGTTCGAAGCCTGCTGCGATCATACGGGCGGCGCTGCGAGCCACCCCTGCATCGCTCAAGTCGCTGCCCTTGAGCAGCGCCTTGAGTCCCTCACTCTGCCGACCGGCGGCGGCCTGAACATGAGCCAACCGGGCCGCGAGGGCTGTTCGAGAGACAGGCATCACCCGCGGCGCAGTACGACGATCAGTTGGCGGGACCAGACAGATGTTTGTGCCATTGCAGCGAGCTCAGGGATCGCGGTGCGGTCGTTGCGGCACGCAGCGCCTGGACCCGGCTGATTGCGGGGTCAAGACCCGTGACACCGGCACTGCGGGCCAGCAGCAGCAATCCCTCCATCTGCGTCGAGGTGTGAATATAGGCACCATCAAAGTTGGCCCGGTTGGCAGCGGGGCACTGCTCATTGACCCAGGCAGCCCACCCTGCACGGTCACTGAAGGTCGGCACTGTGCCATTGACCTTGAGCGGGAATGAAGAACCCCGGGTTCCCACGCAACCATCGACACCTGCAGCACCCCCTACGTCCACCAGGCGCGTAGCCACATAACCTGCCGCCATCTCAAACCAGGACTTGACGGTGGGGCTGCCGTCGAGTGTCCAAAGATACAGGGGCTCCTTGCCATATTGCGGCAACATGAAGTTGGAGGACACCGTCATGGTAACCACACCAGCGGGGGTATTCATCGTTTCAGTACCGCCCGACGACATCACCACACCTGCAATCTTGCGGACGTATTCATTTGAGAGCCCAGGAACTGCAGCACGTACGGGAGCAACCATCTTGGCATCGAGATAAGCGATCGCGTCCATGGCTTGCTTTTGGGTCCGGTTCGCATCCCAAATCATGGTTCCTGCGGCGCTGCTCACCCGTCGGCTCACATCACGCGACTTCCAGAGCGTGCTCAAGGCGTTGTAGATGCCACGCTCCTGGTCGGTCAGGACCTTGTAAGTCGTATCGGTACTCTTGCGATAGCCCTCGTAGAAAGCGGCCAGCGCATAAGCTGCCTGACGCTGCACCAGAAGACCGGCGACTGGATCCTCAGTCAGAACCCAGTGAATGAAGCCAGTGTTTTCCATGTGGTGGACATCGCGCTTCCAGCCCGTAACTTCCGTGAGCGAACGGATCTCGGGCTTGGGAGCTGTCCAGAGCGGATTCTCCCAGGCCGTCTCACCGGTCTGTGGAAACTGCGGATCGACCGTGGTATGAATCCGATCCGACCAGACCGCACCCTGGGGCTGCGCGAGGCTGTACCAGGTGTACTGAACAAACTGACTCCAGGTCGATTCGATCAGGTTGTCTTCACGGCTCAGGGCTGCGTCGACCAGTTTGGCATCTGCATCATGAATGAAACCGCGCGACGCCGTGTACTCACCGCCCTGAGCCGAAGTGATACCCACATAGTTGTTGTTCGAGCTCGGCACGGTTGTTGGTGCCCCAGGAACCGGGCCGAGGCTCAAGGGATCATAGGCACCGCGCCGGGTATCAACAGCCAGCGGCTTGAGCGAGGCCGGAAACCAGGCACGTGCCCGCGAGTAAGAAGGCAGGCGGCGTTCAGCCACGGCATCTCGCAACCACTGGGCGTTCGGAGTCACCGGCTCCATGTTCTGAACCACGCGGCAGGCGCCCTGAGCAATCCCCACAGACCAGTTCCAGCTGCCACCGGCTGCCGAGAGAACGATGTTGCTAGTAAGCACCGACAGGTCAACCGTATTTCCGGCCTCCTTCGTGAAAGGCCGGCGGCAGGCCATCACGCGGCCGAACTCCGGTTTGGACTCGAGACGCATCAGATAGGCGTGATATTCGCCATGCTGACCGAGGCTGTGCAACTGCCAGTTGCCGGAACGTGTGCGCAGGGAATCGAGGTAAGTCGACGGTGCCGCCACCCCATTGACCGTTACGGTCATGGGCGGCAACGCTACCGGGGCAGAGACTGCTGTCGCGAGCGAGGTAGTCGAGGTAGGGCTGACCGTGGCCGTCGTGCTCGAAGTGCTCGAAGTGCTCGAAGTGCTCAGGATGCTGGTGCTGGTCGCAGGTGCTGTAGTGACCGAATCGACCGAGGAGGTCGAAGCACTGGCCAGCACTATGGTGGACTCAGGCGTTGGCGTCACTGTGGTGGAGGTCGATTCAGCCACCGCGTCCACAGTCGGAACCGCGGTACCCGCCCCGTCCGTGCTGGTGGAGGTGCTGGTGGAGGTGCTAGTGGTTGGGATGGTCGTTGTTTTGCTTCGGCGCTTACCGGCCTCATCGATCTCGAGAGTGTCGTTCAGCGCGCTCACTGTTTCTCCACCACCGCAGGCCTGAAGGGTCAGCCCGGTTGCGAGCAGCAGGGCAATCGTCATCGGTTTGTTCGATTTAATGAATGGGCGGCTGGAGTGTGTCATGAGAGTCTCGGCGGGAAAAGCGGTCGGGTCGTAGCAGTCGCGAAGTGGATCTGCTCATTCATGGTTTCGACACCGAAACCTGAACCCTTAGGCCATCCCGTCAGACGGATACGTACGCGTCACGAACGGCGAACCCCTCACCATTCATCACCGCATCAACGTCCGTTCATTCCTCGTCATCTACTGGTGCACAATCCCCGAACCGTCTGACCCGAGCCCGAACGTGCCCTGTATTTTTTTGCGACCACCCGATCCGGCAGGCTCTTTCGAGGACACCTCAGGAGCCCTCTTGAGCCTCGAGCGTCAGGGATTCCGGCTGGAAAAAATCCCTGCCAACACCCATCAGATCCAGCTCGGTGTTGCATCCAGCGAAGCCCATGCGATTCGCTCGCTGTTCTGGAACCATTGGCGAATCGTCAGCGTGGGGCCGATCTGGGCGGCCCACGGCACGCTGGAGCGAACCCTGGAAACCGTCCTCGAAGCGACTGCACAGGGTCGGCACGAGAGGGCTGCTGCTGCCTTGCGTCAACTTCGCGGGAGTTTCGCCCTGGTCTTGATCGGCACGGAGCAGACGTGGGTGTATGGGGATCCGATCGGCGGCCTACAACTGTTCAGAGATCGTCAGTCGGGCGTGATTGGCAGTTCGTTTCTCAGTCTGCTCGAGCAACGAGAGGTGCGCCACTTTGACGACACCGCAGTCCTCCAATATCTCCTGGCCGAAGCCCCGCACGGCGGACGAACGCTGATCGAGGGTATGGAACTGCTGCCACCCGGCCATCTGATTGCCCTGCACGAGAAGAGGCAGATTGACTGCTGGTCCGCATTCTGGGGTGAGTCCGTTGGGCCCATCGCTTCGCTGGATGAAGCTGTTGAACGAATCGCTGAACACCTTTGCACAGACTTTAAAACCGCCCGTTGCCAAGGTTTCGACCGGGCGTCCGTGGCCTTGAGTGGAGGCTTTGACTCTCGCCTGGTCCTGGGGCTGGCCCGCCAAAGTGGAATCTCGAGCGAGGTTTTCGTATACGGCGAGGCCGATTCTTCGGATGTGCGTGTGGCACAGGCGATCGGGCAGGCTGAGGGCTTACACATCACGCATGTGGACAAGCGCCAGATGAATGGCCGCCTGCCCTTAGCCACACCGGTCGACGCCAGCATGGATTTTTTCGATGGCTACAGTGCCGATGGCTTTCTGGATCGAGGCGCAGACCGACTGACGCGATTGAATCAGGCCGCCGACGGCCGGGTCATTCTGAACGGCGGGGGCGGTGAGATCTTGCGAAACTTTTTCCACCTCGGTTCAGGTAGCCTGCACCCAATACAGATCGTGGATGCCTTTTATTCTCAGAATCCAGGCGGTCTGCTACGGTTCGAACACGATCGCCGGAATTACCGAGACTCCATGGCCACTGCGATCGCACAAACGCACAGCAGCGGCGACCGAGCACTGGATCGCAGGGAAATCGAACTGCTCTATCCCCTGTTCCGTTGTCGATGGTGGATGAGTCGCAATAGTTCGATAGCCAATCGAACAGGACCTTTTCTAACCCCGTTGCTGAGCCCGGAGGTGATTCGACTGGCTGCCTCCCTGAACCTGAGCTGGAAACGTGCTGGAGCGCTGGAGGCTGCACTGATGAGTCGAATCGACCCTGCACTGTCCCGCCATCCGAGTAGCTATGGATTCAGCTTCTCGCAGGGCCCTGGTGCATCCGCCAGGCTGCGGGAAAGACTTCACGAAGCAAGACCCGTCTGGAGCCGGCCGATCTTCGCAGCCCTGGGTTATCAGCTGCGACAGCGGAACCATCGCACGACCGTGGTTCAGACCGTCCAGCAACCAGGATGGATTCAGGCTCGATGGTTCTCTCCCGGAGCCGACCTGTCGGATGGCCTGCAACGGCGGGTACTCAGCCTTCAGGCACTGGCTGATCGATTCGGGGTTTCCGCCGTCTGATCGATCGCACCAGCTGGATCGCAAACACCACCAGCAGACCTGCTGTTCCGATCACGATCAATTGCAGCCGCATTTTGAGATGCTGCATGCGGCCGACCTGAGTCGCGTTCTGCTCGGACTGCATCAGCCGGATTTGTGGCACGCGCCCGCTGGCGATCGCGGCCAACTGTTCCACCGCCCGATGAATGGGAGCAAGCCAGCGAGCGAGCCACAACCGGTCTTGCTCGAACAGATTGTTTCCCCAGGCCATGTACCAGCCGTTGAGACCGCGACGGTAGTAGTCGATTGCCGCCTGCTCCGTACGAAATCCAAAAGACGCAGCCTCGTCGATCAGGCGCAATTTCACCGGTTGCTCGCTTTGCAGCAGCTCCCGGAATTCCAGCGCTGAAACAGGCTGGCCCGCTTGATCTGCAGGATAGAAGTTGTGCTGCAAATCAAGCATGAGCCAGGCCGCCCGCACCGGATCCCAGACTTCGTTGAAGATATGACCATGCCCTCCAAATCCGTCAAAGCTGAACGACCAGCGTCGCGACGCAATCCCGGCCACGGTTGAAAGCCCCGCGAACACATCGGCATAGTCACCGCAGTAGCCGTCGCCGTGCTGCTGTATCCGCTGCAGGGTGGCCGTCATGCTGCTCTGGATGGCTCCCTGCCTGCGCAGGCCACGGTCTGGAATGAGCGCTGCAGCCAGTCGCGTGCTACGCATCCATACTTCTGGTTCGTCTCCTTCGTGCTTTCGGACAAAGGCGATGTACGGCTCCGGATAAGGCGGCGAATCCACCAGAAATCCATCAGGCATCCCGGGACGACCGGGCCATCGGGCATCCAGGGGCTGGCTGCTCAGCTGCAAGGCATTGCGAAGGCGGACCTGCTCGCTCGAAGGGCTCAGATGCGGAATCAGACTGAGCACGCAGGCCAGCACGACCACGAGCAGGGTAACCGCACCCCATCGCAAGGCACGATCCAACCAGTGGGGACAGACCTGCGCGCGCGCTGACCCGTGCGAGCTGATCACGCCACGGGCGTCCAGGCCAGACCATGAATGCGTGCGTGCGTCTTCAGGCGGGAAGCCACGCCCACCAGGTCGACGATCTGCTGATCGGCCCGGGCGTGGCTGCTCAGTCCGGTCAGTACTGCATCCGAACTGTTTCCGATGACCAGCGTTTGGGCATCCCGGATGGCAGTCTCGAGGTCTGGAGTGAGCAAATCACCCAGATGCGGCAAATGCGTCTCGATATATCGTCGGTTGGCACCCAGCAGCCTGGAGAGCTGGACATCCGGATCCACAATGCTCAATTGATAGCCCTTGCCGTAGAGCAGCTCGGCCAGCATCACCAGCGGGCTCTCCCGCAAATCATCGGTACCCGGCTTGAACGACAGGCCGAGCAGAGCAATACGTCGTGCTCCCGTGGCAACTACCTTGTCGAAGGCCCGCTCAACATGAAGCCGGTTGCTCGCAAGGATTGCGCCCAGCATCGGCAACTCCACATCCCGGGTACGAGCCATGTGGTGGGTCGCTCGCAGATCCTTGGGCAGGCAGGATCCGCCAAAGGCATAACCCGGGCGCAGATAGGCCCGCGAAATGTTGAGCTGGGTGTCCTGACACACCAGATCCATGACTTCAAAGGGATTCACGCCCAGTGCCTCGCACAGGCGTGCGGTCTCGTTGGCAAAGGTGATCTTGAGCGCGTGAAAGTTGTTGCAGCAGTACTTCATCATTTCGGCAGAACGCACCGATGTGCTGATGAACTCGCAATCGAGGTGTCCGAACAGATTGCGCAGCGCTTGCTCGGCAACCGGAGAGCGCGCACCAACGACGGTGAAGGGAGGACGGTCGTAGTCCTTGATGGAAGAACCTTCTCTCAGGAACTCCGGCTGAAAGCAGACATGAAAGTCCTTCCCTTCGGTGAGCCCTGACTCACGCTCGATCAGGGGCAGCAAGACATCCTCAACCGTTCCCGGTACCAGCGTGGATCGGAAGACCAGCACATGACCGGCTGGTTTGTCCCGCAAGGCCTGCCCGAGTTGATGGGTCAGTCGCATGACTGCAGCCTGATCCTGGCTACCATTTGCGGCCGACGGCGTGCCCACGCAGATGAGCGACAGGTCGGTGCGATGAACCGCCTCACGGACCTGGTCGGTCACCTCAACCCGGCCCGACGCAGCAACGTGGGTCATCAGATCGATCATCCCTTCCTCGACCACGGGCGTGCGCCCAGCGCGGATCAGTTCGAGCTTGGCGGTATCGATGTCGACGCCAATCACCGTATGCCCATCGCGAGCCAGACAGGCCAGCGACACCGCGCCCACATAGCCGAGCCCGAAAATACTGATTTTCATCATCGATCAATCCCTGCAGTTGAGACAGACACCCGGTTCGCCAGGCAACGCGCAACAATGGCGTCCAGTCGTTTCATGGACTCGGGCCAGGCATGGTGACTGAGCACCCTCGCCCGACCGCTGACCGCGAGTCGAGCACGCTCATCCGGATCGGACATGACCCGGCTGATTTCTGTGCACAGTTCGTCCGGCTCATCGGCCACCCTGATGTGCTCGGGCGCGCTGGCATCGACCCCTGCGGCAGCAATCCGGCTCGAGATGACCGGCACACCCATCGACATGGCTTCGAGGATCTTGTTCTGAGTTCCACGCGCGATATTGAGCGGTGCGACCATCGCGGCCGAACGCAGGATGTAGGGTCGTACATCAGCCACCGAACCTGTCACGGTCACTCCAGGCTTTTTTTGCAGCGCCAGAATGGCCTCACTGGGATCCGCCCCGACGATCAGCAATCGGCTCTGCGGATGACGGGCCCGCAGTAAAGGCCATGTCTGCTCGCAAAAACGCAGCATCGCTTCCTGATTCGGGTAGTAGTCCATCCGTCCTATGAAGCTGATGGTCTGAGGGTCATACCCCTGCCCGTCCGGCGCAAAGAACGTCGCGTCCACGCCATTCGGAAACCAGTCTGTCGCGGCACCCGTCTGATAGGACTCCAGCGTCTGCCATTCAGCGCGCGTTGTGGCGGTGCACAGATCGAACTGACGGGCCAGCCAGCCCTCGCGTCGCTGCAGCTTGTAGCCCTCAAGGGCATAGCCCCACTTCAATGGCCAGGGTTTGTAGTGCACATACTCAAGCCACTTCTGTGAATCCATGTCACCGAAGTCGAGGATCTTGGGAATATGCCGAACATGGGCGACATACCCCGCAACTGATGAGCAGTGCACAAAGATCAGGTCAAAGCGCTCGGCTGCGAGCAGGTCGTTGATTCGCCGCTGCATGCGGGCAGAATGGAAATACCCGAACGAGGACGGTGCTCCAAGAGGCAGTCGGGCAATCATGCGGGCCCACTGCACCGGATCATGGACCCTGAAGGCCTCGAAGCGGGTGCAATGCGCATGGATCCCCCTGCCCTCCTCGAGCTCCTGCTCGGAGCGCACCAAGGAACAGACCGTGACCTGATGGTGCTGCGAGAGATGCCGAATCATGTTGAACGGCCTGATTTTCCCGCCACGCTTGGGCGGAAACGGAAACCGGTGGCAGAGGTAGAGAATCTTCATAGGTCTTGCTCAGGATGACCGGACCATGGTTCGCAGGTCATCACTGACTTTGAGGGGGTCTTCTCGATCAAGGGTCACACGGCACCAGATCTCAAGGTTGACCAGGGCCTGCAAAGCATCGGTGGCATCGGCTCGACTGCTCATGTGGTCATCAATCAAGGCTTGAACGGGAGCCTCATGAAACAGACCACGACGCCTGAGGGCAGGTGCTCCCAGAAGGCCTTTGACCATGCCGCTGAGCGGCCCCTTGAACCAGGCGCCAACCGGCATGCCAAAGCCCCGCTTGGGACGATCGATCAGATCATCGGGCAGTTGCCCTCGCAAAGACTCCTTGAGCAGGTGCTTGAGGCGAGCATTGCGAATCTTGGCATCGCCCGGAATGCGTGCGGCCAAATCCACCAGCGACTCATCCAGGAGCGGCACCCGGCATTCCAGCGAGACCGCCATACTCATCTTGTCGGTCAACAAAAGGAGGTCATCGGGCAACTGGGTATACAGATCGACCGCACACAACTGGTTGACCGGATCGACACCGGCAAACCGGTCAAATGCCGAATCCAGGGCATCGTGCGAGCCGACGGGAAGGGGTGCCGGTTCGATCAGTAGCGAGGCCACCGTCTCGCGATGCAGGGCCTGGACATACAGCCGGTAGCGCTGTGAAGCAGGCAACCCCGTACTGTCCAGCACGCTTCTGGCCAGGCGGATTCGGTTCGACCATGCGCCGTGCCGGTCGGTCGGAAGATGTCGTGCGGCGCTACGCATCCATCGGATCATCCACCCGGGCAAGCGACGCAGTCGATCCTGCAAGTGTTCGGACAGATACCGGCGATAGCCTCCAAACAACTCATCGCCACCGACACCCGACAGAATCACCTTGACTTCCTGTCGGGCAAACTCAGACACCAGATAGGTCGTGAGAAAAGCCGAGTCGGCAATGGGTTCATCGAGATGCCACAACAGCCGCGGCAACAAGTTCACCGTATCAGGGGTGACCTGAATCTCGCGGTGCTGGGTCCCGAGGTGATCAGCGACCTGCCGCGCAAACGGTAATTCGTTGTAGAACGATTCAGCAGAACCACCCGAAAAACCGATCGCGTAGGTCTTCACCGGTCGATCACTATGGCGAGCCATGGCGGCCACGACGGCGCTGGAATCCACACCACCGGATAAAAATGCACCAATCGGAACATCACTCACCATCTGGCGATGCACAGCCGCATCCACCGTCTGCCGGGTCTGAGCGATCCAGTCGGACTCTGTCACATTCCGTTCGGGCGCCACGCTCAGTGACCAGAACGCCCTGCGGGTCACCCGCCCCGACTCAACCACCATGACGTTGGCCGCTGGCAACTGGGAGATTCCTGCGATCAGGGAGTGCGGTGCCGGAACGTAGCCCAGATGCAGATAGTCCGGCAGGACACGGCGCTCAAGCTGAGCAGAAAAACCCGGCAAGGTCAGAAGGGCCTTGGATTCCGTTGCAAAAGCCAGCCATTGCGAGGTGTGCAAAAGATAGAGCGGCTTGATCCCCAGTCGATCGCGCGCGAGCAAGAGTCGTTTTCTAGAGGCATCCCACAGGGCGAGATTGAACATGCCGCGCAGGAAATCGACACACGAATCCTGATACCGCTCGTACAGATGAACGATGACCTCGCAGTCAGATCCTGTCGAGAAACGCGCACCCTGAGCGATCAACTGCTCACGCAACTCCCGAAAGTTGTAGATCTCTCCGTTACAGACCACCTGGATCTGCCCGTCGGCGCTGTGTAGCGGCTGATGGCCACCTTCCGGGTCGATGATGGACAGTCGTCGCATGGCAATCCCGCACTGCCCGGTCGGGTCGATGTACTGCCCTTCATCATCGGGGCCCCGGTGCGCAGTCACATCACCCATCGCGCTCAGAAGCGCCGAAGCCACCGGGTGTCCATCAAAACGAATCAGACCGTGAATGCCGCACATGGTTTTCAGACCCCTCGCGACATCCGCTTGGCAAGCGCAGCGTCGTAGACCCTCTGATACCGGTCAACGCTCAGCCTCCAGGTTCGCTCTGACTCCACGAAGCGCCGACCCTGTTCGCGGATCTTCGGCCATTGCTCACGCGTGGCGAGCATTCGCTGTATCCCCTGGCACAGGGCATCCACATCGCCCGCTCGGAACAGCGCGCCTGTCTGCCCATCTCGGATCAATTCACGATGGCCACCTACATCCGACGCGAGCACCGGACGGCCCTGCGCCATCGCCTCAAGGGGTTTCAGTGGGGTGACCAGCTCGGTCAGGCGAACAGGCAGTCTTGGATAAACCAGCAGATCGGTCAACGCATAGAGCTTTTCGATCTCGGCATGCGGCACACGCCCCGCGAAGACCACCGATTCACCCAATCCAAGGGCTTGCGTCTGCGCCTTCAGTGCGTCCTCCTCAAACCCGCCTCCGACCAGCAGCAGTCGCAAGGCGGGATACGCCGGCTTGAGTCGACCCAGAGCCTCGATCAGCAGGTGAAGTCCTTCATAGTGGTAGAACGACCCCAAAAATCCCAGGACAGTGCAGCCCTGCAGACCCAGCTCGTGCAAGCGTTGAGCATCGGGTGAAGGATCAAAACGGAAGGCGGTGGTGTCGACCGCATTGGGAATCACCGTCACCTTGTCGGCACGCACGCCCCGAACAAGGATGTCCTGCTTCAGACCCTCACAAATCGTGGTGACCTGGTCCGCCCGCAGCAGTGCGAAGGTTTCAGCGAGTCGGGAAGCACGGTACCGCAAACTGCCTTCAGCAGTTGTGCCGTGGTCCACCGCTGCATCCTCCCAGGAAGCACGCATTTCATACACGAGGGGAATTCCCAGCTTGCGCCGCACAGCCAGTGCCGGCAGGGCATTCAGAACCGGGGAATGCGCATGAATCAGATCGGGCATCAGGGTCTTGCACAGGCTGAGCAGTCGATCGCACGTCAGTCGCATCTGGGCGAGCAGGCTTTCGCGGCCAGTCGACGGTGTCCGATAGAAGCGAAGCCCATCGATGTCCTGCACGAGCTCATCCTGCGGACCCTGTTTGGGTGTGGTGAGCATCAGAGGCTGCCATCCCCTGCGCTGCTGTTCACGCAGGATCGCTTCGGACCGAAAGGTATACCCGCTGTGAAGCGGCAATGAATGATCCAGAACATGAAGAATCTTCATGCAAGCCCCTGTCGCGAACAGAAGTCGCGCTCAGTCGCGTCGGCTGAGCTGGAGCAAGACATAAAGCAGAACACCGGTAAAAAAGACAATGACGAAGTTATCGATCATGGTGATTCGCCAGAACGGGGGGTGGATGGTCTCGGTACCTCCGAGGCGTTGCGGGCAAGACCTGCAAGCCCCACCGACAAGGCAACCAGGTAGAGCGGGTACGATTGAAAGGCCACACCAATGAATAGTCCACCCGTCAGATAGATCAACATCGTCAGGATCAGTGAGCGGGCCAGGTCTGGTATCCAGGCGTCGCCTCCATCGTCGGCAACAGGTCGCCTGGTCAGACGAAGCAAGACAATCAGGGCAGAAGCGATAAAACCGAAGTACAAGAAAAAGCCTGGATAGCCTAGCGAGCCAAGCACCTCAAAATAAATGCTGTGAAAGGCCTTGCCTTGCACCGCGAGCTCGGTGCCATCAATCAGAGGCAAGGTGAACTGACTCGAGCGCCAGATGCCGAACCCACCTCCGAACGGATGCGCCGCAACATATTCAAGCGTCCATTTCCAGACCGCGACGCGGCCCATGGAGGATCGATCGGTTGTATCTTCAATAGAAAACATGCGCTCAAACCAGTGCTCGGGCGCAGCCAGATAGATACCTATCAGGGCGACCACACCCAGCACGATTTTCAAGCCCCGCTGACCACGCTGCATAATCATTAGGGCGATGAGGGCCGCCAGGCACACCAGGCCGGTTCGGGCGTAGGTACCGCCCATGGATAGGGCGAGCAACACGGTACCTGCAATTGCACTGTAGCGAACCAGTTTCTGATTCGAGAACACCGACTGATGGCGCATCAGAAACCACACCATCGGCATGATCGATATCGCCAGCATGGCGAGCGTGCTCGATTCAGCATAATTGCTGTTGCTGGCAATCAGACCCAGCGACTGCCTGTAGCCGCCTCCGCCTAGTACAAACTTCAAACCAAATGGGGCCGCATGCAGCGCAACGCACAGAACCAGAGTCCACACCATGGCCTCTACGCTGGCGCGACTGCGCAGCAACCAGGGCAGGATCAGCGCAAAGACCAGAGCCTTGATGGCGTACTCCCACGAAAACCAGGCTGCGTCCGGGTAAACCGCCCAGTTCAGGCTCAGGGTCATCCAGATGCCGTGCAACAGGAGCAGCGTGCTGGTCCAGTTCCAGCGGGGCTCGCTGCTTCCGATAGCCTTGGGCAGAAACAGCAGAACTAAAATTCCGAACACCATGGGCAGCGAGATCCATCCCAAGGCATACGGCGCAATACGATTGGGGGCGACGATATCGGCCCAGATATAGCCCAAAGCAAATACGATGGGGCTCCAGAACCCCATGAACGTGAGCGCCAGAGCCGCCCCAAGAAAAAAGACACCTCTCATGCGCAGACCCTCAGAGATTCAGTGGCAGTTTCGGACTGGCCCGATCGTGAAACAAGATCACGAAAGCGCTTGACGAGAATCTGCACCGGAATATCCCAGCCGCTAGCCTGAGCATGAGCGACCAGCGCATCCACACGCCACTCTCGCTGATAGAGCGCAGTCTCGAGCGCAGCCTCAAAAGCAGGCTCATCCCAGAATTCGCTGAGGAGGCCCAGTTCTTCAGATGCCACCACCTGGGCGTTGCCTCCAACACGGGTCGTCACTACGGGCACGCCGCAGGCCATGGACTCCAGTAGCACATTGGCCCATCCCTCCGTCCGGGTGGCCAGAGCAAAGACATCTGAAGCGCCGTAAAACCATTTAAGTTGCTCGGCTGGCTGCAGTCCGCAGATCCGAATAGCCTGTTCGAGGCCCAATTCAGCCGCAAGTGTCCTGAGCCGCTGTTCACCATCATCGGCGCCAGCGTTGCCCCCCACGATCAGCAGTTGCAGTTCCGGATGATGCTGTCGCATCCGCTGCAGGATCGGGAGCAGGCGGTGGTGACCCTTGCCTTCAACCAGCCAACCCACGCTGATGATGACCTTGGCCGTCATCGGGATCCCGAGCCTGTCGCGGGCTTCGCGCCGATCAACAGGATGAAACCGTTCGGTATCCACTCCATTTCGCACCACGGTGATCGCCTCCGTAGCCATTGAAAATTGGCATGTGAAAACATCCCGCAATGCATCTGAAACCGCAAACACCGAACGAGCAGACAGCACGGCTCGCCGCACCTGCCGCTCACGCGGCGTATTCAACAGACCGGTGTCCTTGCTGCCCCGCAGCGTGAGCGTTGTGGGCAGCGTGCACCACCGGCCCAGCAAGCTAGCTGCATAACCATCGGGGTAGGCAAAATGCGCATCCAGAATCGAGCGCGGGGACGATGCCCTGATCACATCGACGGTTCGACGGGATGCCATGGCCATGCTCCAGCCATCCAGCCCTTTGAGCAGACCCGGAATCGAGGGGTACCTTGGCCGGAAAATATTGATGCCGTTCAACCGCTCGTGAGCTGGGCCGCTTCGCCGGAACGACGGGCGCCAAATTCGGATAAGCCCATCCAGGGGAGACCAGGGCTGGGGTGATACCACCGTGATCGGCAGGTGTCTGCCAACCCGAAACATCCGCTCGCGGATAAAAATTCCGGCTTGGGGCGTCTCGCTGGACGGAAAAAGACTGCTGAAGACGATGAGATGCGGATCTGCCGCCCCCTGGTCCACCTGCAGAGAAGGAACGATGGCATCCGCCGGGCATCCCCTGAATAACCCCAGCCACCCGGAAAGCATGGGTTCTGGCCCGAAGATCTCGAGCGCACGCTGCCGGTTAAGCCGCCCGAACTCGGCACGTCGTGCGGGCTGCTGCAGGCTATCCACAACTGCATCGGCCAGTGCTTGTGCACTGCGTTCAACCACCCAGGGATGCTGCTGCGCAGGCAGACTCTCCCGCACATCGCCCACATCGGTAGCCACAACCGGCAGGCCGCAGAGCATGGCCTCGATCAGGGCGATGGGCAGTTGCTCGGTCTGTGAGGACAGAAGGAAGAGATCGAGTTCATGAAGAAACCGATGGGGATCGGCCCGAAACCCCTCGAACAGCACATCATCAGCAAGACCGGATGCAGTGCATTGAGCACGCAGCGCCGCTTCAAGAGGTCCGATGCCCGCAATGACCAGACGAACGGGCTCCTTGATCGCGGACCGGACTTTTGCAAAGGCCTCGATCATCCGGTCGAGCGATTTCTCAGGGCGCAATCCGGCCAGGGTGCCGATCACCCACTCCCCTTTGCCGCGGCTGAACTGACTCGGGCGGTCACGTTCGACAATCGGCTGATATCGCTCGGATGCCACCCCGTTGGGAATGAGGTGCAAGCGGCTCTCGGGGATGCCCCACTCGCTGCGTGCGATCCCGTGCAGCGACCGCGACGGCACGAACATGTCGGAACGACCCAGTCCTAAGACGACGCGGCGAGCCCAGGAGCGTCGGGTCAACCGGCGAACTGACTCTTCGGGACCAAACCCATCCTCAACTGCCACATGGGCGATTCCCGTCCCCAATGCGGCCAAGGCCCAATCAAACCCGCCCCAGTTGTAAGTGAAAATGCGATCGGGTGCGAACGCGAGAATCTCCCGCCGGATTGCTCGCCAGGGGAACCAGGACCGGGTCGCAAAGCGGCGTCCATCCAGTACGCGCACTCGGGACTGATGTCGGACCAAAGGCAACGCTGAAACATCGCCAGTGAGGCTTACGATCACATGCTCAAACTCATCGCCCAGCCCGTCGATCAGCCGAATCAGACGCGCCTGCGACCCGCCAAGGGCAAAGGAATGAAACACATGAAGTAGGCGGGTCATGCCAAAGTGGGCGCCAAGTGGAATGGAGTCTTCATTTTGCCGAGTGAGAAGCATCTATGCCGTGCCAATTCACGCAAAACCGCTCAACGGTCTGGGAAAATTGCGGCATTCGTCACAATCGAGTTGAGATGAATGATCATGCTCCAGACCCCGCAGCCTGGATCTGCGCAAGAGTCAGTCACTAAGTCGTCGTACCTATACAAAACATCGGATGACTGAAAAAACGTCCTTTTTCCTTCAATCCTACTGGTCAAGAACCTGCGAGGGGATCTGGCC
>JBKCEY010000077.1:0-6251 GCA_046304115.1 Burkholderiales bacterium
GGATGAAAACCCCGCTGCCCCCAAAGCTCGAGGCCGCCCAGCCCCCGCCCGCACCGCCCGCAAAGAGGCCGATGGCCTGTGTGGTGTTGTAGACGCCCAGAGCCGTGCCGCGCGCATCGGCCGGCGCGAGGCGCGAGACCATGGAGGGCACCAGGGCCTCGAGAATATTGAAGGCCGTGAAAAACAGCAGTAACAGCACACCGAACCACCAGGCATGGCCGGGCCCCAGGGCATAGCCGACCTGCACGAGAGCTACGAGCGCCACCGACACGAGGAACAGCAGACGCACCTTGCCCTGACGCTCGCTCCAGCCCAAGGGCGGGGTCATGAGCGCAAACGACACCAGCACCACCGGCAGATACAGCATCCAGTGATCGGGCAAGGGCAGACCAGCGCGTTCGACCAGCCAGGCGGGGAGCACCACGAACATCGCCATCTGCACGAAATGCAGGGCGAAGATGCCGAAGTTCAGGCGCATGAGCTCAGCATCGCGCAGCACATCGCGCAGCGAAGTCCGCCGTGATGTTGCGGCAGGCTGACCGGGTGTCCTTGAACCCTGTGGCGTATCGACTCCTGCAGGCACGCCCCACAACACCACGGCAATTCCGCAGACAGCCAGCACGGCGGTGAGATGAAACAGGCCTTGCATGCCCACGGCGGCATAAAGTGCGGGGGCCAGCACCAGCGACAACGCAAAGGTGAGGCCGATCGATGCACCGACCAGAGCCATAGCCTTGGTGCGCTGCGAGTCTCGGGTCTGATCGGCAATGCAGGCTGTCACTGCAGCCGATATCGCTCCGGTGCCCTGCAGGGCACGGCCGATGATGGTGAAGGTGATGTCCTGGGCCATGGCCGCCACCAGGCTGCCCAGCGCAAAGAGGATCAGGCCGAACACGATCACGGGTTTGCGACCGAATCGGTCGGAGGCCATGCCAAAGGGCAACTGCAGCAGTCCCTGGGTGAGGCTGTAGGCGCCCAGCACCAGGCCGACCTGCCAGGCGGCCACACCGCCCGGCAACTGGGCAGCATGAACCGCAAAGACCGGCAGCACCAGAAACAACCCGAGCATGCGCAGCGCATACAGCGATGCGAGCGAGAGACTCGCCCGTAATTCGCGAGGCGTCATGCGTTCGCGCGTCGCCGCGGGTTGGGAAAGGGTGCGCAAAGGTCAGGAGCAGGAAGAGAAAGCGTCTGTGAGGCTGCGACAGGCGATTGGGTACAACAGCGCGCAGGAGCGCCAGAGACGCAGACAGCAGTCGCAGACAACAGGGTCACGGTTATAGTAGCAGGCTGCCCTGTGAGCACCCATGACCCACGAGCCCGAGCGCAGCATCCGCATCCGGGGCGCGCGCACGCACAACCTGCGCAACCTCAATCTCGACCTGCCCCGCGACCGTCTGGTGGTGATCACCGGGCCATCAGGATCAGGCAAGTCATCGCTCGCCTTCGACACCCTCTATGCCGAAGGCCAGCGCCGCTACGTGGAATCCCTGTCGGCCTATGCCCGACAATTCCTCGAGCGCATGGACAAGCCCGATGTCGACCTGATCGAGGGCCTGTCGCCTGCGATCGCCATCGAGCAGAAGGCCTCGGGATCCAACCCCCGGTCCACGGTGGGCACCGTCACCGAGATCCACGACTACCTGCGTCTGCTCTATGCGCGGGCTGGTACACCCTATTGCCCCGAACACCCGGATCAGCCACTGCAGGCCCAAAGCGTCGCCGAAATGGCCGATACCCTGATGGACGAGGCCCAGGGTGCGCGGATCATGGTGCTCGCACCGCTCGCCTGGCCAGCCGACGTACCCCCGGATGCCGTACTCGAAAGCTTGCGAGGACAGGGCTTCGTACGAATCCGGATGGCCGGCGCGGTGATCGATCTCGATCCCCCTCCACGGCTCGCACCCGGCATGCCACCGCCCATCGAGGTGGTGGTGGACCGGCTGCGCATTCAGGCGGGATCACGCCAGCGGCTGGTCGATTCGCTCGAGACTGCCCTGCGTCTGTCAGACGGCCGGGCCGGCGCCTGCCTGATGGAGCCACCGGAAACAGGCTGGCGCTTTTCCAATCGCTACGCCTGTCCGATCTGCAACCACGCACTGAGCGAACTCGAGCCGCGACTGTTTTCCTTCAACAGCCCGGCTGGAGCCTGCCCGGCCTGTGATGGCCTGGGCACCTGCGAAGAGATCGACGTGGGGCGGGTGGTGGCTTTCCCGGAACTGGGCCTTGCGGCTGGCGCCCTGATGGGCTGGGATCGCCGCAATGCCTTCACCTTCCAGGTGATGCAAAGCCTTGCAGCGCACTACGGCTTCGACCTGGAAACACCGTTCAATCAACTGGCCGATTCGGCGCGCGAGGTCATTCTCAACGGCTCGGGATCAGAGCAGATTGCTTTCGTGCATCTGGATGACTCCGGACGGCCGCATGTGGAGGAGCGCCCCTTTGAAGGCGTCATCCCCAATCTCGAACGCCGTCTGCGCGACACAGCCTCGCCGGCCGTGCGTGAAGAGCTGGGACGTTGCCTGGTCACCCGCCCGTGCAAGGCCTGCCAGGGCAGCCGTCTGGGCCCGCATGCACAGCATGTGCGGATCGGTCCAACCGATACGCAGGTACCGATCACGGCGGTCTCCGGCTGGACGCTGGCGCAGGCCCTTGGCTGGTTTGAAACACTGGATCTGCCGGGCGCGCGGGCGACCATCGGCGAACGACTGATCCGCGAAATCGCGAGCCGGTTACGTTTCCTGGTCGATGTCGGTCTGCCCTACCTGACCCTGGATCGGCCTGCCCAGACCTTGTCGGGCGGAGAAGCCCAGCGCATCCGGCTGGCCTCCCAGATCGGCTCGGGCCTGACTGGCGTGATGTACGTGCTCGACGAGCCCTCGATCGGTCTGCATCAACGCGACAATGACCGGCTGCTCGAGACACTGCGCCGGCTGCGCGATCTGGGCAACTCGGTGATTGTGGTCGAGCATGACGAGGAAGCCATCCGGGCGGCCGATCATGTGGTCGACCTCGGGCCCGGGGCCGGCGAGCAGGGCGGCGAACTGGTCGCTCAGGGCACTCCCCAGGAGATCACCGCCTGCGCATCCTCGCTCACCGGCCAGTACCTGAGCGGACGCCTGCGGATCGAGCCGCCTCGCCAGCGGCGCAGCCCCGTGCAGGGCTGGCTCACGGTGCACGGTGCGCGCGGCAACAATCTGCAAGGCATCGATGCCGCCTTCCCGGTGGGCCTGCTCACCTGCGTGACGGGAGTGTCGGGCTCCGGCAAGTCGACCCTGGTCAACGAGACGCTGCTGCCCGCAGCCCTCGCCCGCCTCAACGGCAGCCGTGCCGATGCTGCGCCCCACGATGCCCTCGATGGACTGCAACACTTCGACAAGGTGATTGCGGTCGATCAGAGCCCGATCGGGCGCACGCCGCGCAGCAACCCAGCCACCTACACGGGCCTCTTCACACCGATTCGCGAGCTCTTCGCGCAGACCTCGCTCGCCCGTGAACGAGGCTATGGCCCGGGTCGCTTCTCATTCAACGTGCGAGGCGGACGCTGCGAGGCCTGCGAGGGCGATGGCGTGCTGCGCATCGAGATGCACTTTCTGCCGGATGTGCATGTGCCCTGCGATCGTTGTCACGGTCGTCGCTACAACCGCGAAACCCTCGATGTGCAGTACAAGGGTCGCAGCATTGCCGATGTCCTGGAACTCACGGTTGATGCCGCGCGCGATGTGCTCGATGCGGTTCCTGCGATTGCTCGCAAGCTGCAGACGCTCAGTGATGTCGGCCTGGGCTACCTGCGACTGGGTCAGGCCGGCAACACGCTGTCGGGCGGCGAAGCTCAACGGGTGAAACTGTCGCAGGAGCTCTCGCGACGCGATACCGGTCGCACGCTTTACATCCTGGACGAACCCACCACGGGGCTGCACTTTCATGACATCGCCCTTTTACTGAAAGTGATCCAGTCGTTATGTGACCAGGGCAACACCGTCATCGTCATCGAACACAACCTTGACGTCATCCGTACGGCCGACTGGGTGATCGATCTCGGCCCCGAAGGCGGTGCAGGAGGCGGACTGATTGTGGCCAGCGGTACACCTGAACAGATCGCGCAGGTTGCGGACAGCCGCACGGGTGTCTGTCTGGCCTCGACCGCTCGTCGGACGATCGGCCCGCAAGGCTGAATGGTCATTGTCGTGTCACGGACCGGGCCCCATGCTTGCGGTCAGACACAGACGAGAAACGAACGAGAGAATTACCCGATGATCATTCATGCCTGCACGGTCGAGCTGGCACCTAATGAGGTGCTGATGCTCGAGGAAAACGGACTCCATCTTCAACAAGCCCCACGTGCCGACTGGACCGCCGTGGGCCGCATCGATCTGGCCGACCGCCTGAGTCTGGCCCGGTCCATCAGCACTGACCCGGGCTCGCGCGCCCTGATGGGCAGCTTCCTGCGCCAGCTGAGGGTTTGAATTCCAGCTGGAACACATTCCTTTCTGCAATGAAAGCCTCTCAGGGCTTGTAATCCGCAAAACGCTCCAGCACGCGCGCCATCTCGGCCGCATCGAGCAAGGCTGGACCGCCCAGCGCAAGCGCTCGGGCATAGGCCGCACTCAGCCACTCCACTTCTTCGGCCAGCGCCAGAGCGGCGGCCAGACTCGTGCCAGCCGCGATCAGGCCATGATGGGCCATCAGGCAGGCCTTGCGGCCCTGCAGGGCCTGCACGACCGCAACTGAGAGCGCGGAGGTGCCGAAGGTGGCATACGGCGCACATCGGATATCCGCGCCGCCAGCCAGTGCGATCATGTAATGGAAGGCTGGAATGCCCTCCTGCTGAACGCGCGGCAGGCAGGACAGCAGGGCTGCCTGCGGGGCATGCGCATGCACGATGGCCTGAAGTTCTTCACGACCCGCATAGAGGTCATGATGAAACCGCCACTCCGACGAAGGTCTGCGAACGCCATCGAGCAGGACAGGCCGGGACTCGGCGAGCCCTGAACTCAGGCCCATCCAGACCAGATCATCGATGCTGCACTGCCCGAAGGGCATGGCGCTCGGCGTGATCAACAGACCCCGGGCGCCGCTGCGATCCCATCGCAGCGACACGTTGCCCGAGCTGCCATGGCTCAGGCCGCGCAACTCCAGCGCACAGGCGGTCTCGAGCAGGGCCTGCCTGGCGGCGTTCTCATGGGCAAAGTGCATCGTGGGCATGGTCATGGGGTCGGCAGGTCGTGTCCGGTCATGCGATCGTCACGTGAGCGTCAGATGACGATCACGCAATAGGGTGTGATGCAGGCATCACACCGTGTTCAGTGATGAGGGCATCGACAAGCCGCGCGGGCGTGACATCGAAAGCCGGGTTGAGTGCCTTCACGCCGTCCTGCATGAGGGACACCTCCTCGATGCCACCATCCATGCGACGGGCCCGGGCATGGGTGAGCTCACGCGGATCACGCATCTCGATCGGAATGCCACGGCCATCGGGCACCGCCCGATCCAGGGTGGGGGTCGGACAGGCCACCCAGAAGGGAATGCCTGCATCCCGGGCAGCGAGCGCCTTGAGCAAGGTGCCGATCTTGTTGGCCACATCGCCATTGGCTGCGACGCGATCGCATCCCACGATCACCGCATCCACCTGACCTTGCTGCATCAGCCAGCCGCCCGCGTTGTCGGCCACCACGGTGCAGGACACGCCGGCCTGCATGAGCTCCCAGGCGGTCAGGCTGGCGCCCTGATTGCGCGGCCTTGTTTCATCGACCCATACATGCACAGGGATGCCCGCTGCATGGGCCGCATAGATCGGAGCGAGCGCGGTGCCGTGATCCACGGTCGCCAGACGCCCGGCGTTGCAATGGGTGAGGATCTGCAAAGGCGCATCCGACTGCACGGGCCGCGCAGCCGCATGGCGCAGAGCCAGGCGCTGCTCGAGCAGACGCAGGCCATGCTCTCCGATGGCGGCATTGATGCGCACATCGTCGGCCGCGATGGCGCAGGCGCGCTGCCAGGCCCTGGCCGCTGCGTCTGACACTGCGTCTGACACTGCGTCTGACACTCCGTCTGACACTGAGCCTGACACTGCGCCTGACACTGCATCTGATGATCGGTCTGTCGGTGCTGCACCTCGATAGGCGCCGGTCGGCTCCACAGCCGCCCGGACCTGTTTCAGTGCCCACTGCAGGTTGACCGCTGTCGGGCGGGTGGCTGCAAGCCGCGCGGCCGCGAGATTCAGAGGCACGCCCTCGCGCAGGGCCAGGGCC
>JBKCEY010000078.1:0-12517 GCA_046304115.1 Burkholderiales bacterium
CCACTGCAATCAAGGCCACAAGAAAGGCGGTCCAGGCGCGTCGCCCGAGCAGCGCGGGGCGTGAGGGCAGAACCACGGTGGTCGCAGGCGTGCTCATGTCAGGCCTCCGCGGAGCGGCCCTTCATCGCAAAGAGCCCCTGAGGGCGCTTCTGGATGAAGACGATGATGAAGACCAGCACGGCGATCTTGGCCAGCACGGCACCGGTCCATCCCTCGAGAAGCTTGTTGACCAGGCCCAGTCCGAGAGCTGCGTAGACAGTGCCTGCAAGCTGCCCGACGCCACCGAGCACCACCACCATGAACGCATCGACGATGTAGTTCTGGCCTAGATCAGGCCCGACATTGCCGATCTGACTCAGGGCACAGCCGGCCAATCCCGCAATGCCCGAGCCCAGTGCAAATGCCCAGGTGTCGATGCGCGCTGTGTTGATGCCAACGCAGGAAGCCATCTGCCGGTTTTGCGTGACCCCGCGCACGAACAGTCCCAGTCGGGTTCGGGCCAGCAGCAAGGCTGTTGCACAAAGCACCACCAGTGCAAACCCGATGATGATCATCCGGTTCCAGGGCAGCTGAAGGTTGGGCAGCACCTGAATGGATCCGCTCATCCAGCTCGGGTTCTCGACCCCCACATTCTGTGCACCAAAGAGGCTGCGCACGGTTTGCATCAGCACCAGACTGATGCCCCAGGTCGCAAGCAGGGTCTCAAGCGGCCTGCCATAGAGATGCTTGAGTACCAGTCGCTCCATCAGGGCGCCGACCAGTGCTGCCGACAGAAACGCTGCGGGCAGTGCGGCCAGAAGGTAGGCGTCAAAGGCTCCTGGCAGGTATTGGCGAAACAGGGCCTGCACGCCCCAGGTGGCATAGGCGCCAATCATCATGAGTTCGCCATGGGCCATGTTGATCACGCCCATCAGTCCATAGGTGATTGCCAGGCCCAGCGCAACCAGCAACAAAATGGAGCCCAGACTGGCTCCGGTGAACACGGTGCCGGCGATCTCACCCCAGCGCAGGCGATCCTGCACCTGCCTTGCAGCATTCGCCAGAGCGACCTTGACGCCTGGGTCTGATTCAGCCGCCAAGCGCTGGTTGAGCAGCAGGAGCACCTCGGGCTGACGGCTCAAAGCCAGCGCCTGGGCCGCTTTCAAGCGAACATCGGTCTGTGCGTCAGCAAGCAGCATCGCCGCCCGGGTCTCGATCAGAACGGCCTTCACCGCTGAATCCTGTTCTGCGGCCAGAGCACGCTCGATCATCGCAACGCGCTCAGCATCGGGATCCTTGAGCATCGCCACGGCGGCTGCACGCCGCTGCACCGGCTGATCCGAAAAAAGCTTGAGGGCGGCCAGCGCGACATCGATCTCGCTGCGCAGCCGGTTGTTGAGCATCACCTCTTCGGCATCTGTGGGCAGAGGGCGCAGAGCGCCGCTGACCGGATCCATGGCCTGACCAGCCTTGACGATGAAGACACCCTCGGCGCTGACGCGAACCTGCTCGTCGGCCAGTGCCTGCAGAAAGGCTGATGTGCGCGCGCTGGGTGTTTCGATGGCCTGACCGATCGCTGCAATCCGGTCATCAGACTCGCCACGGGCGATTTTCTGTACCAGTTCGGGGGTCAATGCCCCCACAGGAGAGGAGAGCGCCAGACCGAACGCGATCATCCATCCCGAAATCCGTTGTCTCATCAACACGCATCCTGCCAGGTCGTGCTCTGCGTCAGGTCAGCCCAGATGCAAAGCGCCCCGGCGCCAGGTCAGGCCCGGCACCGGGGTTCCCCGACGCCGGCTCAAGACCGTCGCCAGGGTATTTCGCGATTACTTCTTCGCGGGTTCGTCAGGCTTCTTGTCGTTGCCCGGGATGTAAGGGCTCCAGGGGCGAGCCTTGACCGGACCCGGTGTCTTCCAGACCACGTTGAACTGGCCATCTGCGCGGATTTCACCGATGAACACCGACTTGTGCAGGTGGTGGTTCTTCTCATCCATCTTGGACGTGATGCCGCTGGGCGCCGTGAAGGTCTGACCCGCCATGGCAGCGATCACCTTGTCGACATCGGTGGTCTTGGCCTTCTCGACAGCCTGTTTCCACATGTTGATGCCGATGTAGGTCGCTTCCATCGGATCATTGGTCAGCGGCTTGTCCTTGTGGCCAGCAATGTTCTTGGCCTTGGCGTACGCACCCCACTTCTTGGTGAACTCGTCGTTGGCCGGGTTCTTGATGCTCATGAAGTAGTTCCAGGCGGCCAGGTGTCCCACCAGCGGCTTGGTGTCCACGCCACGCAGTTCCTCTTCGCCCACCGAGAAGGCCACAACCGGAACATCCTTGGCCTTCAGCCCGGCGTTACCCAGTTCCTTGTAGAAGGGTACGTTCGAGTCGCCATTGATGGTCGAGACCACGGCAGTCTTGCCACCCGCCGAAAACTTCTTGATGTCGGCCACGATGGTCTGATAGTCGGAATGACCAAAAGGCGTGTACTTCTCGTCGATGTCGCTGTCTTTCACGCCCTTGCTCTTGAGGTAGGCGCGCAGAATCTTGTTGGTGGTGCGGGGGTAGACATAGTCGGTACCCAGCAGAACCCAGCGCTTGGCCGCTCCGCCATCCTTGCTCATCAGGTAATCCACCGCCGGGATCGCCTGCTGATTGGGTGCTGCACCGGTGTAGAACACGTTCTTGGAGAGTTCTTCACCCTCATATTGCACGGGGTAGAACAGCAGTCCGTTGAGTTCCTCAACCACCGGCAGAACCGACTTGCGCGACACCGAGGTCCAGCAGCCAAAGATGACCGACACTTTGTCCTGGGTCAGCAACTGGCGGGTCTTTTCTGCAAAGAGAGGCCAGTTCGAGGCCGGATCGACCACCACAGGCTCGAGTTTCTTGCCAAGCACGCCGCCCTTGGCATTGATCTCATCGATCGCCATCAGCACCGTGTCTTTCAGCACGGTCTCGGAAATGGCCATCGTGCCGGACAGGCTGTGCAACACGCCGACCTTGATGGTGTTGGAGGCCTGAGCAAAGGCGGGGAGAGCAAAGGTGCTGGTCGCAAGCGCGGTGGCTGCGGCCAGAGCCTTGAGCTGGGTACGACGGGTCATGAGTGTCACTCCAGGTCTTGGGTAGGAAGAGAGGCCAGACCACGTCCATCTGGTCTGTACCCGATCCTTTGCAAAGCCCGTGCCATCGCACGCCCGACCGCCTGCACCGGGCCTCCTGCTGGCTTGGGTCGCTCAATCAGCCCCAAAATGAACAGGGGACTGCAGGGCGTGGTGCCCGCAATCCCCAGGTGCTTCAAGATGGTGCGTTCCTGTCTGCCCGGTTCAGGCGCAACACCCGCTTTGTTGGTGCATAAGCCGGCCCAGCATCGTCGGCCCCAATTTCAGGCGCTCCAGCATCGGCAGAGCCGATATCGGAAGATCCAATAGGGGTGGCTTTGGCCTCAACCGCAATAGACGTACACCGCCTTGTTGTTGACATAGGCCTCGATGGCCTCGGGGCCGCCTTCGCTGCCATAGCCCGAGTCCTTCACGCCACCAAAGGGCATCTCGGGTACGGCCAGGGCCGGCTGGTTGATCCAGAGCATGCCGACTTCGAGCTGCTGGGTAAGGCGATGCACGGTCTTGATCGAGGTGCTGTAGGCATAGCCAGCCAGGCCATAGGGCAGACGATTGCTCTCGGCGATGGCTTCATCCAGCGTGTCGAAGCCCCGAACGGCTGCCACCGGCCCGAAGGGCTCGTCATTGAAGATCTTGGCTGACAGAGGCACGTCAGTCAGCACAGTGGGTGCAAAGAAGTTGCCCGCGCTGCCCAGGCGCTCGCCCCCGGCCAGCACCTTGGCGCCCTGCTGCACCGCGTCGGCCGTGATGTGCTCCATGGCAGTCAGGCGTCGGGCATTGGCCAGCGGTCCCATGGTGGTGCCTTGGGCCAGTCCTTCACCCACCCGCAAGCCATTCACATGGGCCACCATGGCCTGCTCGAACTCAGCCCGGACGCTGTTGTGCACCAGAAAGCGCGTGGGCGAGATGCAGACCTGACCGGCATTGCGAAACTTGGCGGCACCCACCGATTGCACCGCGAGTTTCACATCGGCATCTTCGGCCACGATCACCGGGGCATGGCCACCGAGCTCCATGGTGACCCGCTTCATGTGCTGCCCGGCCATGGCTGCCAGCTGTTTGCCGACAAAGGTGCTTCCCGTGAAGGTCACCTTGCGGATCACGGGGTGGGGAATCAGGTAGTTTGAGATCTCGGACGGCGTGCCATAGACCAGACCGATCACGCCTGCAGGCACGCCGGCATCGGCAAAGGCACGAATCAGCGCTGCGGGCGAGGCGGGCGTTTCTTCGGGAGCCTTGACCAGGATCGAGCAACCCGCCGCAAGCGCGGCACTCACCTTGCGCACCACCTGATTGATCGGAAAGTTCCAGGGCGTAAACGCCGCAACCGGACCCACAGGCTCCTTGATCACCATCTGCTGATTGGCCGGGTTGCGCGGCGGCACGATGCGGCCATCCACCCGACGACCTTGCTCGGCGAACCATTCGATGATGTCGGCCGCTGACATGGTTTCGATACGTGATTCGGCCAAGGGCTTGCCCTGTTCCTGAGACATCATGGTGGCAATTGCCTCGACCCGCTCGCGCATCAGGGCGGCGGCGGCTCGCATGATCCTGGAGCGGTCGTAGGCCGACATGACCCGCCAGGTGGCAAAACCCTTTTCAGCGGCCGCCAGGGCCCGGTCGAGGTCGGCTTGGCCTGCATGGGCGACCCGTCCGATCTCCTGGCCATTGGCAGGGTTGACCACGGCGAGGCTGCGGCCGTCAGCGGCATCGCACCACTGTCCATCGATGAAAAGCTGGGTTGAGGGGTAGGCGGGAGCGGTCATGGGCGGGTACTCAGGTCGAAGAAAAGTGGATGCGAGGGCAAAAAAAGAGGGGATCCACCAGCCGGCGAAACCGGCCGATTTGTGAAAAGCGCAGTGTAGCCGCTGGGACAGTGGACCTGTCATGATGCGATTCAGGAAACGAAGCGACCAGCCGAGGTCGCGCCCACCGGTTGCCCCAGAGGCAAGCCCGACCGCGAGGAGACCCATGTCCACTGCCACCCGCACCGCGATCCGCATCGATCCAGCCACTGGCCGCAAGACCTTTGATACCCGTGCCGCGAAGGCGACCGAGCGTATCCGGGGACAGGGCTATTCAGTCACCACGGACGAAGCCTGGAAGGTCTTGCCTGATGCCCCGGCCGGGGCTGCTTTCAATGCGCAGGAGCAGGCCCGCTATCGGGAGTTCAAGGAAGCCCGCCGGGGTGCGGCCGACTACATGGCCATGGAGGGCGAGTTCTCGCGCTATCTGGAGGATGTCTATTCCGAGCCTCCGGTTGAGCGTGAGGCCCTCACCGATACCTGCGACGTCCTGGTGATTGGTGCAGGGTTCGGCGGCCTGCTGCTGTGGGCCAAGCTGCAAAAGGCCGGGTTCACCGATGTGCGCTATTGCGAAAAGGGCGGTGATGTGGGCGGGACCTGGTACTGGAACCGGTATCCGGGCATTGCCTGTGATGTGGAGTCATACAGCTATCTGCCCCTGCTGGAAGAAACCGGCTACTTTCCGAGCATGAAGTTCGCGTCTGGCTTCGAGATCCTCGAGTACTGCCAGTTGCTCGCCGAACGCTATGGTTTTTACGATCGGTGCCTGTTCCATACCACCGTGGAGCGTACCGATTGGGATGAGAGCGCCCAGTGCTGGATTGTTCAGACCGACCGGGGCGACCGCATGCGCGCCCGTGTGGTGGTGCTCGCCAACGGCATCCTGACCACGCCCAAACTCGCCCGCATCGAGGGCATGTCGAGCTTTCAGGGTGAGTCCTTTCATACCTCGCGCTGGAACTACCATGTCGATCTGGCCGGCAAGCGCGTGGGCATCATCGGCACAGGCGCCACGGCGGTGCAGGTCATTCCGGAACTCGCGAAGGTGGTGAGCGAACTGGTGGTGTTCCAGCGCACGCCATCAACCATCGATGTGCGCGATCAGCGGGCGACCCAGCCTGAGGAGATCGAGGCCTGGAAGCATGAGCCGGGCTGGAATCTGGCTCGCCGCTCGCGTCTGGCCAAAATCTCCTCGGGGCGCACGGCCCTGCAGGGCAATGATGACTTTCTGGCAGGCAAGGTGGCCGATTACAAGGAGCGCAAGACCTATGATCGGGTGCTGTCGCCACAAGAAATGGTTGCTGCGCAGCTCGACACCAATTTCAGGATCATGGAGCAGATCCGGGCACGCGTTGACGCCATCGTCAAGGATCCCAAGACCGCAGCCTCACTCAAGCCCTGGTATCCCTATGGCTGCAAGCGCCCCACCTTCCATGACGAGTTTTTGCCCACATTCAATCTGCCCCATGTGAAGCTGGTGGATACCGCGCCGCGTGGCGTGCAGCGCATCACCGAGCGGGGTGTCGTGCATGACGGCATCGAGTATCCGCTGGATGTGCTGATCTACGCCACAGGCTTTCAGTGGATGGCGACCGCTTCATTCAACATGATCACGGGTCGCGATGGCCGCAGCCTGCGTCAGAAGTGGCAAGACGACGGCGTGCGCACCTTCCTGGGCATCCACAGCCAGGGCTTTCCCAATCTGCTCATCATGTCCGGACCGCAGGGCGGAGGAGGCCAGTTCAATTTCATCATGGGACTGGAGTCGCATACCGACTATGTGGTCTGGATGCTCACCGAGATGCGCGCCCGTGGCGCGGCGGTGGTCGATATCGATCATGCACCCGAAGATGCCTATGCGCAGCATTGTCGGGAGGCGGACCTCATGAGCGCGCCGCTGCGAGACTGCCTGTCGTACTACAACGGCGAAGGAAATGCCGAGCCCGGCAGCCTGGCCTACTACGGGGGGCCACAGAAGTGGCATGCCCTGCGCAGGGAGGCGCAGGACACGCTGGCGCCCTATGTGTTTTCCTGATCAGCGAGCGCCAAGCTCCAGCCCCGGCAGGGTTTCGTCGGCACGCCACTTGTCCCAGATCCGCAGGAACTGGATCGGACCGCGCCAGAACGGTGAGTTGCGCGCGGTGCGCTCGTTGGGCTTGCCCTCGTTGTTGTAATAGCCCGGCGTGCATTCGTTGAGAAAGGGCTGGCGCGCGCGCGAGTACTTGACGATGGTCTGCACCCAGTCGTTTTCGGCCTGCTCGCTGCATTCCACCGTGCGCGCACCGCGGGCCCGAAGCTGATCGAGTACCCAGGCGATGTGACGGGCCTGTTCATCCATCATGTGTTGAAAGTTCGGGCTCTGGCCGGATTGCTGCGTGGTCATCACGAAGAGGTTGGGAAAGCCTCGGGTGAAGAGCCCATGGAAAGTCTGTGCACCGCCCTTCCACTTGTCGGTGAGCGTGACACCGTCGCGACCCTGAACTTCAAAGCCCAGCCGGCGCGTGAAATCGGTGCCCACCTCGAAGCCCGTGCCGAAGATCAGGCAATCGAGTTCGTATTCCTTGCCGGCCACCACCACGCCACGTTCAGTGATGCGCTCGACACCCTGACCATCGGTATCGACCAGCTTCACATTGGGTCGATTGAAGGTGGGCAGGTAATCATCATGAAAGCAGGGCCGCTTGCAGAACTGGTTGTACCAGGGCTTGAGGGCCTCTGCGGTGGCCTTGTCCGTGACGATGGAATCGACCCGGGCGCGTACGCGCTCCATCTTGCGAAAGTCGGCCAGCTGGATGAGTGTGGCTTCATCGGTGACGGTCTGGCCTGAAGCCGCAGCCTTGCGGGCCGACAACAGGATATTGCCGATGATGTCGGTCCAGCCGTCATTGACGAGGTCGATCTCAAAGGCGCTACCCGACACCACCGAGGTGAAATTGGCTACCCGCTCACGCTGCCAGCCGGGTTTGAGTGACTTCACCCATGCCGGGTCGGTCGGGCGGTCGTTGCGCTCATCGACCGACGACGGGGTGCGCTGAAAGACATAGAGCTGCTGCGCCGCAGCCCCGAGGTGGGGCACGCACTGCACGGCCGTGGCGCCTGTGCCAATGATGCCGACCCGCTTGTCGGCAAGCTTGTGCAGGTTGCCGTAGGAGTCGCCGCCGGTGTAGTCGTAATCCCAGCGGCTGGTATGAAAGGTGTGTCCCTTGAAGCTCCCCACACCGGGCACGCCGGGCAGCTTGGGTCGGTGCAGCGGGCCGCCCGCCAACACCACGAACTGCGCACTCAGCACATCGTTTCGGTTGGTGCGAATCTCCCAGCGCTGGCTGGCCTCCTGCCAGCGCATGCCCGTGATGACCGTCTGAAAGAGGGCCGACTTGTACAGATCGAAGTGCTTGCCGATGCGGCGCGAGTGCTCGGCAATTTCAGGCGCGCGGGCGTATTTGGAGACCGGCATGTAGCCCGTCTCTTCGAGCAGCGGCAGGTAGATGTAGCTCTCGGTGTCGCAGGCGGCGCCGGGGTAACGGTTCCAGTACCAGGTGCCACCGAAGTCGCCCGCTTTTTCGATGATGCAGATGTCTTCGAAGCCCTGCTCGCGCAGCCGGGCGCCCGACAGCAGCCCACCAAAGCCGCCGCCCACCACCACCACCTGAACCTCCCGAACGACGGGTTCGCGGCTGAAATTGGGGTCAGCCCAGGGATCGTCCTGAAAGTGTGCGTAATCGTCCTTGGTCTCGACATACTGGTCGTTACCCTCGGTACGCAGACGCTTGTCCCGCTCGAGGTCGTACTTTCGGCGCAGCGCGGCCGGATCGAAGTTGAGTTCTTCGGTCTGAGTCGATTGCACAGTGTCTGCGGCCATGAGGTCTCCGGTTCTGGGTCTTGAGTTTTCTTGGGATGCGCTTGGATCAATCGTACCGCTGAGTCGAGAAATCTACGAATGGGTACCGGTCGGATCAGCGCTTTCCGAACGGTCAGTGTTTTCGGAGCTGCTGGGTACGAATCATCGCGAGTCCTGCAGCGATCAGCAGCGCGATGCCGAACCATCCCAGCAGATTGGGCAGATCACCCCAGACGATCCAGCCCAGCAAAACCGCCCACAGCAGGCCCACGTACCGGAAGGGCGCAATCACCGACATCTCACCCTGACGCAGTGCCACCACGATGGCGTAGTAACCGAGCGACAGGAAGACCGAGGCAATGCCCAGCAGACCGACATCACGCCAGCCAATCGGGGTCCAGCCTTCCCAGGCCAGTACGGCTGCTGCCATCAGCCAGACCACACTCGCGGTGGTGAGCGTCATCAGGATTGAAGGAATGTCCGAGCGCACCTTGCGGGTGAGCAGGTCTCGACAGGCATAGATCAGGGTGGCCACCAGGGTCATCCAGGCATAGGTGTTCATGCCATCAAGACTGGGCTGAATGACCAGCAGCACACCCGTAAAGCCCACAGCGATGATCAGCCATCGCACGGGTGTGACCCGTTCCCCCAGAAAAATCATGGCCAGCACCGCAAGCATCAGCGGCGAGGACAGGTTGATGGCTGTCACGTTGGCCAGCGGCAGATTGAAGAGCGCTGCCAGGTAGATGAAGGTGCCCAGCCCCTCACAGGCACCGCGGGCAACCACCCAGCCGCTCAGCGTGTCCCGAATGCGGGGCAGGGCGCCCATCCGCCAGGCCACCAGGGTGATGATGCTGATCGCCATCACGCCGCGCACCACGATCATCTGCGCCGCGGGCAGACGCTCGCCAAGGGCCTTGATCATGGCGTCGTTACCCATGAAAGCCGTCATGGCGATCACCATCCAGAGGATGCCCTTGCGGTTGGCCGATCTTGGGTCCGTTGCGCCCGATGCCGGTAGGGCCATTGCGCTTGAGGGGTCAGTCCCCGGGAGTGGTTTTGGTGGCGAGGACGGCTGGATCATGCGCCCTGGCCGCCCATGAGTGTGCCGATCACCGGGTGGTAGCGATCGCCCAGGCCGCTCTCGATCGCTGCATCGAACCAGCCCTGAACGGTTCGCGCGCCGCGGGCATCCACGCCGGATTGCTCCGCCATGTCGAGTGCGTAGCGCAGATCCTTGAGCGCATATCGAACCGAGAAAGCGCGCTCCGGAAATTCGCCGGGCAGGAGTGCCTTCATGCCATGGTTGCGCAGCGCAAAGCTGTCGGCAGAGCCTTTGGTGAGGGTGTCAAAGAGGAGGGTCGGATCAACTCCGGCGCGCTCGGCCATCAGTCGGGCCTCGCCCAGGGCCATGACGGTCTCGAAGAGCACCATGTTGTTGAGGATCTTGACGACCTGCCCGGCCCCGGCTTCACCACACCGTGTGATCTCCTCGGCAAAGGTCGCGATCAGAGGCTCGATGCGTGCAAAGAGCGTTTCGCTGGCTCCGACCATCACCGACAGGGTGCCCGCAATCGCTGCTGCCCGGGTTCGGGCGACCGGTGCATCAACCCAGTGGGCCTGGCGCCTGGAGCATTCCAGGGCCAGTGCGCGTGTGGTGTCCACGCCCGTGGTGCCGGTGTCGATGATGACCTGACCGTCTCGCAGATGAGCCAGCAATCCGTCAGGCTGCCGCGCAAGTCGCTCGACCACCTCGCCGGAAGGCAGGGACAGGACAATGAGGTCGCACCCGGCCATGATCGCTGCAGGGCTCTGGGCGGGCGTGACGCCTTCGGCGGCCAGCCGTTGCACAGGCGCTGGGTCGAGGTCGTAAGCCATGACGGGAAGGCCGGACTTGCGTGCGAGATTGCTGCAGATGGGCTCACCCATCACGCCCAGGCCAATGAATCCGATTCGGGTCAATGAGGTATTCATGAGCTCATCCTGACACAGACGCTGCGGTGGGGTCGCTAGAATGTTCCAAACATGATGAGGGCGCTGGAGATGATCGGTTTCACCCCGAAGGCCTGCCGCTGATGCGCAGCTCGCCAGCCACTGAAGTGTCGCTGTTGATCCACTCCGGGGTCGTCCACACCCTGGACGAATCCTCGTCGGTGGTGCAGGCCGTCGCCGTGTCTGAAGGTCGTATCGCAGCCGTGGGCCGCACCGCAGACCTTGCGAGTCTGGTCGGGCCAGGCACCCGGGTGCTCGATCTGGGAGGCAGGGCAGTCATTCCGGGCCTCTTCGATGCCCATCCCCACCTGGATCGACTCGGCCTTCGTGACCGGGTGGGCGTGTCGATTGCGCATTGCAGATCGGTTGCCGACATCGTGCAGACCCTGGCCGAGGTGGCTTCACGCATGCCTGCGGGTCAGTGGATTGTGACCCAGCCCATGGGCACCCCTCCCGATGGTTACTGGAGCCGGCCCGATCAGGTGACCGAGGGCCGTTTTCCGGATCGCCATGATCTGGATCGCGCAGCGCCTGATCATCCGGTGTTCATCCGATCGCCCTGGGGCTGGTGGAGCCGGCTGCCTCTGGTGGCGGTTGCAAACAGTCGTGCGTTGGCCTTGTGCGGTGTACGGGCTGATACGCCCAACCCTTACCGGATCGAGATTGTCCGCGACACGCGGGGCGATCCAAACGGTGTCTTCCTTGAGCGCAACCGGGCCCCCACGCTGGAGATGGTGCTGATGCGCGCGGTGCCCCGTTTCAGCTTCGAGCAGCGACTCGAGGGGCTGCATCATGGTCTGCGACTGGCCCGCGAGGCGGGGATCACTGCGGCTTTCGAGGGCCATGGCCTGACACCCGCCCTGTTCGATGCCTGGCGTCAGCTGGCGAGCGATGGTGCGCTCACGATGCGCATGCAGGCTTGTCTCAGCCTGCCCAGTGCATCGTTTGATGATGATGCACTGGAAGGCCAGATGCAGTCCTGGGCAGCTCGCCTCGCGGGTCGGGGCCGCACGCAGGGGCTTTTCACCGAGGAGGGTCTGTGCCTGGATGTGGCTGATCCGATGGTGGCAAGGATATTGGGCTGCGCCTATCCCTACGAGCATTGGGCCGGGCATTTTGCGCAGGCGCTCTCGAGTGAGCGGCTGATTCGGCTGGGCACCCGGGCCGCTCAGCTGGGTCTTCGGGTGAGCGTGCTCGTGTGCTACGAGCTTGAGCGAGTCCTGCAGTGCTTCGAGGCGATCGATGCGGTCATACCCCTGCGGGAGTTGCGCTGGGTGGCGGTGCATGTCACTCAGGCGACCGAGAGCCAGTTGGCCCGGATGCAGCGACTGGGTCTGATCGCGACGGTGACGCCCGGGTTCATGCAGCAGGCCGATGACCGTTTCAATCTGCGTGCACTCGGTGCCCATGGAACGCCCATCCGCGCGCTCCTGGATGCCGGCGTTCCGGTCGCCCTGTCGACTGACGGGGTGCCGCATTCCATGCTCTTTGCCCTGTGGCAGTCCCGCGCGCGGCGCGATGGCGAATCGGGGCTTCAACTGGGAGAGAGCAGGCTCACGCGCCTGGAGGCCTTGCGGCTCGCGACGGTGGAGGGTCATCGATTGAGCTGGAGTGAAGCCCGCCGGGGTGCATTGAGGCCAGGCCATGATGCCGATTTTGTGGTGCTGCCGGTTGATCCGCTGACCGGTGACTGGGATTCGTTGGCCACTGCACAGGCTGATCTGACGGTGGTGGATGGACGGGCTGTCCACGAATCCGCGTCCATCCGGGGCGCATCGACG
>JBKCEY010000079.1:0-8357 GCA_046304115.1 Burkholderiales bacterium
CGCCTGAATGTTTCGTTCCTCAACGGCTTCGTCCGTCAAGGGTTTGGCCCCCCACGACTTCGCCTGCCGAATCCGTCCACTCACCATCGAACTTCTGATCCGCTGCCCATGAAGCCCCGTGTACTGGTTACCCGCAAGGTCTTTCCTGAAGTGCTCGAGGCGCTGCGCAGCGCCTGGGAGGTGGTCGCCAACGAGGGCGAGACCGCCTGGTCAGCCGAAGAGCTCAGGGCGCACGCAGCGCAGTGCGATGCGCTCTATGTGGTGGCGGGCGATCGCATTGACGAAGGTCTGCTGGCCGTCTGTCCGCGCCTTCGCATCGTGGCCACCGGATCGGTGGGCTTCAATCACATCGATGTGGCGGCCTGTACCGCCCGGGGCATTGCCGTCACCAACACGCCCGATGTGCTCAACGAGGCCACGGCCGATCTTGGCTGGGCGCTCCTGATGGCGGCCGCCCGCAGGGTCTGTGAGTCGGAGCACTGGCTGCGGGCTGGGCAATGGAACCGCTGGGCCTGGGATCAGTTCCTGGGCGCCGATGTGCATGGCACGACCCTGGGCATCGTGGGCATGGGGCGTATTGGCTCGGCCATCGCCCGACGGGCGCGAGGCTTTTCGATGCGCATCCTGTACGCCAACCGGTCGCCCTCAGCCCATGAGGCCGAACTCGGCGCCACCCGTGTATCGCTCGATGACCTGCTGCGCCAGAGCGACCATGTGATGCTGGTGCTGCCCTACAGTGCGCAAACCCATCATCTGATCGGCGAGCGCGAGCTTGGCCTCATGAAGCCCAGTGCGACCCTCGTGACCATTGCGCGCGGTGGCATCGTCGATGATGCGGCGCTCGCGCGTGCGCTCAGGCAGGGTCAGATTGCTGCCGCGGGCCTTGATGTTTTCGAGAACGAACCCGCCCTGCATCCTGATCTGCTCACCGTACCCAATGTGGCCCTCACGCCACATATCGGAAGCGCCACGCGCAGTTCGCGCCTGGGCATGGCCATGCTCGCCGCACGCAATCTGCTCGCCCATGCGGCAGGCGAGCCGTTGCCGACCTGTCTGAACCCCGATCGGCCGGCGCGCTGAGCGCTAGGTCGCCTGGTCTGCGCGTTGTTCAAGCGCGGGGTGCGCGTCAACCGAGCTCGAAGCTCGTGATGCCGAACTGGGCCTGAGTGTTCAGGGCAGGAGGCTCGCCGGTGTACATCCGTGCGGTCTCGAAGACGGGTTTCATGCCTTCGCCTTCAACAAGCCGCACCGCCTGCTCGTTGCACAGGGGCACATCGATGAAGAGGTCTGCGCCTGCAGTCACGCGCGACTGCAGGCCGGCAAAGAGTTGCGATGCGATCCGGCCATTGTCGGCAAACAAGGGCCCGATCTTGTAGCCCTGTCGCGCGGGTCGGATGACACCGTAACCGGCAAGTCGACCCTGGTCGATGCAGGCCAGGGCCACGGTCCCGGGTTGGCTGACCCAGGCTTCAATGTAGGGTCTGCGCTCACTCGGAAAGCAGGCCCGGTCATATCCGACCCAGTCGTTGATCGGCACAGCAGCCAGCTCCCTCAGCTGCGCGTGGCCAGATCGCGCAGCGTGTGTAGGGTGCTCAGGTGGCTGGTGTTGCTCAGGGGGCTGGTGATGCACAGGGGGCTGGTGATGCCCTGGAGGTTGGGGTTGCACCCCGGGTTGGAGTTGCGCCGGGTTTGCGGGCTGCACCTTCCCGGCATATCGAACCTGTCGATAGGCGAGCGCAAATCCGCTGCGTGCATAGTTGTGCTGTTGCTCGATCACCCCGTCCAGCCCGATGCAACGGCCCTGCAGACGATTCATGGCGGCCTTCCAGATCTGCAGGCCATAGCCTCGTCCGCGCAGGTGCGGGGCGACGATGTAGAACCCGATGAATCCGAAGTGCGCCCCGTGTCTGACCGCCGAGCAGACCGCTACCGGCTCGCCCTCGATCCGCCCGATCAGAAAGCCCTCCGGGTCGGCGGCATGAAAGGCGTTTGCATCTGAAGGCCCAGGGTTCCAGCCTTCCCGGGCGGCCCATTCAACGGCCAGGTCAATCTCCTGGCGCGTCATGGTCCGAATCTCCATTGCGCGGTGCCCTCGATCAGCGATTGAGCCCATGCAGGGGCACACCCGGACGCGGCCAACGCATCGAGACCAGTTGGCCCGTAACCGACAGCGTGATGTAGGCCGTGCACAGGTCAGGGCCTCCGAAGCAGATGTTGGTCGTGTACATGTCGGGCATGGGGACCAGCGTGCTCGGGCCGCCGTCGGCCGGGATGACCGTGATGCCACTTTCGAAGAGCGAGGCCACGCAGACATTGTTGCCGGAGTCGACGGCCAGTGAATCGAACAGCCTGAAGGTCGACATGCCAGCCAGCAGCGTGCCCCCGTTGGGCGCCGGAAAGGGCAGCTTGCGCACGACGCCCGGCGCCTCGATCTCGAACGCCCAGACCCGGCCCGTTTGGGTCTCGGCGACATACAGGCGTTTGTCGTCAGGCGACAGGCCGATGCCATTGGGTGTGAGCAGGGGCTGGATCGCCTCGGTGATGGATGAGCCGTCGGCCTTGGCGTAATACACCGCGCCGCGGTCAAGGTCGCGGGGCCGGCCCTTGCCCAGATCGGTGAACCAGAAGCCCCCATGCGCATCAAAGACCAGATCGTTGGGCCCACGCAGCGGGCCGTTGGGTCCATGGGTGTAGAGCACTTCCACCTGCCCGGTCTTGAGATCGACCCGTTCGATGCGCCCACCTGACTAGTTGGCGGGCTGATGGCCGGGGCGCTTGCCGCCGGTCTTGAGTTCGTGCCACTCAAACCCGCCGTTGTTGCACAGATAGACCTTGCCGTCGGGGCCCATGGCCGCGCCATTGGGGCCGCCGCCTGGGCTGGCCACCACCTCGACCCGGCCATCGGGCGTCACGCGCGACAGCGTTCCGCGTTCGATCTCCACCAGCAGCACACTGCCGTCGGGCATGGCGATCGGGCCTTCAGGAAAACGCAAGCCTCGGGCAACAACGGTGAGTTCACTCATGAATGGATCCTTGTGGGGGGTGGGTCAGGCAATGCGACGGTTGTGGCTGGCCCAGTAGGGCTCGCGCAGGACTCGCTTGAGAATCTTGCCACTCGGGTTGCGCGGAATGCTCTGCACGAAGTCAACCGACTTGGGGCATTTGTAGCGCGCGATTCGGCTGCGCATGAACTCGATGATGGCCTGCGGATCGGGGGAACTCCCCGGGCGGGGTACCACAATCGCCTTGACGGCTTCGCCCCACTGCTCATCCGGGACTCCGATGATGGCGCCGTCGGCGACATCGGGATGCAGCATGAGGGCATTTTCAACCTCGGCGGGATAGATGTTCTCGCCCCCCGAGACGATCATGTCCTTGATGCGATCGTGCAGGAAGAGATAGTCCCCCTTCATGTAGCCGGCATCGCCCGTACGAAGCCAGGATCCGCCGGAGTCGGCGGCCGGCATGAAGGTATCGCTCGTGGCTTCGGCCTTGCGCCAGTACAGGGTCATGTTCTGAACGGTGCGCACCAGCAGTTCGCCCACCTCGCCTTCGTCGCAGGCCTCTTCGGTTCCCGGGCGCACGATGCGCAATTCAACACCAGGCATGGCCACGCCTGCCGAGCGCAGCAACTCGGCCTTGGGGCCGCTCGTGGCATGGTCGTCGGGCCGCAACACCGTGACCGAACCACAGGTCTCGGTCATGCCATAGACCTGCATGAAGCCGCAGCCAAAAACCGCCATGGCCTGCTTGAGGACGGCCTCCGAAATCGGTGAGGCGCCGTACGAAAGCACCCGCAGGGCCGACCAGTCGCGTTGCTCCACACCCGGCACCTGCAGCAGGAACTGGATCATGGCGGGCACGAGGAAGGCATGACTGACCTTGCGCTTTTCCATCAGGTCCAGCACGGCTTTCGGATCAAAGTCGGGCAGGGTGACGCTGGTGCCGCCCACTGCATAGGTCATGAGGGCAACGCCGAGCCCAGCGATGTGAAAGGCAGGCAGCACGTTCATGTTGACATGCACCGCCGGGTCGTAGCCCCACTCATCGGTCAGGCCATTGACGAAGGCTGCGGCGAGTGCGCGGCTCGACAACTCCACGCCTTTGGGCAGACCGGTGGTGCCCGAGGAGTAGAGCTGCAGGGCGGCATCTGCAGGCGTGGGAGCAAAACCCGGATCCTGATCCGGATGGCCGCAGGCCCAGCCCTGCAGATCGTGCTGCCCGGTCAAGCCGGCGGCTTCGGCGCTGGCTGCCTGGGCGTTGCCGGGGCCAGGGGGGGCCAGGGTGAGCACGGTGGTCTGCAGACTCGGGCACTTCAGGGTCGCGAGCATGGGCAGGAACTCGGCGTCGGTCATCAGAAAGCGCGCCTGTCCGTCATTCAGGATGTACTCCACCTCAGGGGCCGCCAGACGCCAGTTCACCGGCATGCACACTGCACCGATCTTCTGAGCAGCCAGCGTGAGAATGGCGCACTCGGGTTGATGGTGGGTGAGGGTGGCTACCCGGTCGCCCCGTCCCAGGCCGATCGACCGCAATCCCTGGGCCAACCGGTTGGTGAGGGTCTCCACTTCTGCGAAGGTCCAGTCCTTGCCCGGGGCCGACCAGGCCACAGCCGCAGGTTTGATACGCGCCTGCTGGCGCGACAGGTCGATGGTGGTGTGCTGCATGGGGTCTCCGGATGCTTTTTTTGTGTCATCTGCCGCTTGCCTTCCATTGTGGCAGAGGGTTGCCGGACAGGCCACGCCATGGTGAGGACTGGCCTCACGCAACGGGTGACCTGGAGCGGCACTGGACAGAGTGCACCGACTCGGACGATAATCTATGGTTCCTCGCCGTACGGATAGGCCCTAACCGGGTCTGCTCCCGCAACAGCCTGCGGCCAGGGGTGGTTACGCCGCCCCCGTCCATGAGGAAACAGCCGTCCGGGGTTCGAGCGCATCAGGCCCGGGGCGTTTTCAGTCGGTTCAATCTGTTTTGCAGAGAGAGCCAAATTAACCAAGAGAAAGGGAACCGATGCGTCATTACGAGATCGTTTTCATTGTTCACCCCGATCAGAGCGAGCAGGTGCCCGCCATGATCGAGCGGTACAAGGCGCTGGTCGAAGGCCAGCAAGGTGTCATGCACCGGGTCGAGGATTGGGGGCGTCTGCAACTGGCCTATCCGATCCAGAAGGTCGCCAAGGCGCACTACGCCCTCATGAACATCGAGTGCAATCCGGCCACGCTGGCTGAACTCGAGCATGCATTCCGCTTCAACGACGCCGTGCTGCGCCACCTGGTGGTCAGCATGCCCAAGGCCGAAACCGGACAGTCGCCCATGCTCAAGCGCATCCAGCGCGAAGAGGCTCGCAAGACCGTGGCGCCCGAAGGCCAGCCGGCCCCGGCTGTCTGAAGGACTCACTGAGGGACACACTGAGCTGAGCGCGGATTGAATCGCCTCACGCTGCACGCCCGCATCGTCGAACTCGAAGCCCTGCGTTACACCCCGGCCGGAATTCCGGTCATGGGCCTGAAGCTGGATCACGAATCGACGCAAGAGCAGGCAGGTGGCCGGCGGATAGTCAGGGTTGAATTGGCGGCGTTGGCTGCCGGTAGCCCGGCTCTCGGCCTCAAGGCACTCACCGCAGGCAGCCTGATTTCGGCAAGCGGCTTCATCGCACCGCGCAGGCAGGGCTCAAGGTCTCTGGTCTTTCACATCACCGAACTGAACCCGATCGAATCAAAGGATCAATGACATGGCATTCATGCGTCGTGGCAGCAAGGACAAAAAGCCCAAGCGCCCTACCCAGAGCGCGCTCTTCAAGCGCAAGCGTTTCTGCCGGTTCACGGCCGAAAAGGTCGAGTGGATCGACTACAAGAACATCGATGTCCTGAAGGACTTCATTTCCGAGAACGGCAAGATCATCCCGGCCCGTCTGACCGGAACCCGTGCCCGTTATCAGCGCCAGCTGTCGGATGCCATCAAGCGCGCCCGTTTCCTGGCCCTGCTGCCCTACACCGACAACCACTGATTCGCGAGAGAACCCCATGCAGATCATTCTTCTCGAAAAGGTCGTGAACCTCGGTGCGCTCGGTGATGTCGTGCGCGTCAAGGACGGTTACGCCCGCAACTTCCTCATCCCCAAAGGCAAGGCTCGCCGCGCCACCGAATCCGCCATCAAGGAATTCGAGGCCCGTCGCGCCGAACTCGAAAAAATCCAGGCCGACCGGCTTGCCGAATCCCAGGCAACCGGTGCACGCATGGATGGCATCACGGTTGCCATCAGTCAGAAGGCCGGTGTGGACGGCCGTCTGTTTGGCTCGGTCACCAACTTCGACATCGCTACGGCGCTCAATGCGCAGGGCTTCCCTTCGGTCAACAAAGCCATGGTTCGCCTGCCCACGGGTCCGCTCAAGGCGCTCGGCGAGTACGACGTATCGGTGGCCTTGCATGCTGACGTGGTCGTGCCCGTCAAGGTGGCGGTCAGCCCCGAGGCCTGAGGCTTTCGGCTGTGTCGCTCACGCCACAAAGAGAAAACCCCCGCCTGGCGGGGGTTTTTTAATGGGCCTGTATTTCACGCGCCTGTTTTTCAGGGGCCTGTACGCACCGGCCCAGGCCGTGAACGGATCGCGATCGCCTTTGCCCAGCGGGCATCAAGGCTGATCTAGCGCGGCATCGAGCAGTGCCCGCCGCTCGCGACCTGGCCCGACCCCGCGGCAATCACCGGGGGCTCATTGCGCAGATCGACCGGCGCTGAGGCCTGCAGGTCCCAGGTGATGAAGGCCAGGAGCACGATCCAGAAGCCGATCTTGAGCACGGTGTTGGCGGTCATCTCAGAATCCCTGGCTTCAGAACCCGTAACGACGGCGCACACGAACGCCGATCAGCGTGCCGGCAAACGCGGCCGGCACCCATAACCACCCATGCAGGCTCCCTGTGGTGATGCCGCTCAGCATGGCGCCCACATTGCACCCGAAGGCCAGCCGTGAGCTGTAGCCCATGATGAAGCCGGCCAGCAATCCGATGAGCCACTGCTGCCCTGTCAGGGGTTTTGCTGTTTCGGTGGTGCCGCGACTGGCCACCCAAAGCGCGCCAGCCAGGATTCCGATGTTGGTGATGGAGGTGACATCGAGCAGCACCGTCTGCCCCAGGCGCTCGGCATTGCCGGCCTGACTCCAGAAGGGATTGGTGCCTGCATCGAAAAGGCCCGCGGCCGTGACGCCCTTGGCAGCCCAAAGACCGAATCCGTAGACCACGCCCCAGGGTTGGCCGGCCAGGATGAGGTTGAGCGTGGCCAGCACAGCCAGGATGATTGCGCCCTTGATCCAGCGGGCATCGAGCCAGGCCCGGCCTGCACCCACCCACAGCCTCACCAGTCCTACCGAGACAGCCAGCAGGATCAGGGTGATGGCCAGAGCGCCAGCGGTACCGGTCGTCTCGAGCAGACCGATCGGCTCGGTCTGGCCCAGGGCCAGGAAGTGATGCAGGTGTACCGAGCCGAGGAAGCTGCCCAGGGCAAACAGGGGCAGGATGGCGGCATTGAGGGGAATGCCCATGCCCGCCTTGTACAGCGTGCCCGAGCCGCAGCCGTCGGCGATCTGCATGGTCAGACCGAACACGAAGGCACCCAGGATCAGGCTGACGCTGGGTGGACCCAGGGCAGCCTTGAGTTCCGGAAACTGCGCCATGAGGGGGATGGCCAGCAGGGCCCCCAGACCCAGCAACAGCACCTGACCGGCCACGCCACGCGGGTCGCGGTCCTCAATCAACTGACGCCAGCCGGTGGTAAAGCCGAACCGGAAGGCGGCCAGGGCCGCGCCCATGCCGATGCCCACCACGAACAGCAGGGCCTGGCGTGTGGAGATGCTCCAGATCAGGAAGATGAAAAAGGCGGCCATCGCGGCCGCCAGAGGCAATCGTTTCACGAGACGGAGCTTACTTGAGGTTTTTCTCGGCCCAGAACTTGGCATCGATCAGCATCTGCTTGGCCCGGTTCGGAACATTGTCCATGGGCAGGCCGCGCGGGTCAGCCGACCAATCCACCATCGATCCCGCGTAGAGCTTGACGTTCTTCTTGCCAGCCACCTCGGACAGGGCGAACCAGTTGGTTGCCGCCCAATGACCGGTATTGCAGAACGACACGGTCTCCTTGCTGTCGTCGATCTGGACCTTGGCTGCGACCTTGCGGGCTGCGTCGCCGGTCAGCAGCTGGGAAGTGCCAGGGGTGAACCATTGGGCATGCTCGAAGTTCACAGCACCCTTGAGCGTACCCGGTACCTTGGCAGCGCCGTGGCGGGTGTCGCCGCTGTAAAACTCCGCCGGACGGGCATCGATCAGGTTGACCTTGTTGGCGGCGATCTGCTGGCGCACATCTTCTT
>JBKCEY010000080.1:0-12545 GCA_046304115.1 Burkholderiales bacterium
AGCCGATGGCAGCCGAAGGATTGCGCACCATTCCGCCGCGCGAGAACGGCGGCAATCTCGATATTCGCCAGCTGACCCGTGGCGCCCGGCTCGAATTGCCGGTCTTCGTACCCGGAGCGCTTTTTTCAGCGGGCGATGCCCACTATGCACAGGGCGATTCCGAGTGTTGCATCACGGCCATCGAGATGGGCGCCACGCTCACGGCGCGCCTGCATCTGCACAAGGGCGAAGCCGCGCGGCGCAAAACCCGTTTTCCGAGGTTTTCTCATCCGGGCTGGTTCATGGCCCCGCAATGGGCGGCACCCCATGATTTCATCGCCACGATGGGATTTCCGATCGACCCGGACGGCACCCAGCACGGCGAGGACCTCACGCTTGCAGCGCGCAACGCGCTGCGCGAGATGATTCTGCTGCTTGGCGAACGAGGTTTTTCCCCGCATCAGGCCTATGTGATCTGCTCGCTGGCGGTGGATCTTCGCATCAGCAATGCAGTCGATCTGCCCAATGTCGGGGTCAGTGCCCTGCTGCCCCGCGCTATTTTTGAGTAACCGTCGGCGGGTCGCAGGCCACGGTGCCCATGTCGGCCGGAAGAACCACCTCGAGCAACTCCAGTTCGTCGGAAGTGGCGGTCTCATTGTGTTTGAGGTGGCCCGGAATCAGCAGTGACTCGCCCTGATTCAGCCGGATCTTGCGGCCGTCTTCGAACTCGAGATCGACCCAGCCCTTGAGCGCATAGACGAACTGGGCCTCGCAGACATGGTAGTGCCAGCCTGTAGGCTGGGACATGCCCTTCGAGGCCGACATGATCTGGGCCTTCATGCGCCCGTCCGTCGCCTGGGCCACCAGCAGATCCTGGTACTTGAAGAACTCACGCCGACCCGGCACCTGGGGGGCCGTCTGGGCGGTTGCATGAGCGAGTTGACCGGTCGGCAGGGGATCGCGCGGTGCATTCATGAGGGTCTCCAGAATTGAGGTCGAAGTGCTGGCATCATCATACCCATGAGCCTGCTGTCCGTTGCCCTGCCCCACGCCAGTCGACTGATCAATCATGGCCCGACGGTCCTCATTACGTCGCGCCATGGCGGACGGCGCAATGTGATGGCCGCAGCCTGGTCGATGCCGGTGGAGTTCACGCCGCCCCGTCTGGCCCTGGTGGTCGACAAAAAGACGGTCAGCGCACGATTCATCGCTGCCACCGACGTGCTGGGCGTGTGCATTCCCTGCGCCACCCAGGCGGATCTGTGCTTTGCGGTCGGCAGTGTCAGTCTGGATGATCCGAGTCTGCAGGGCCGCGACAAGTTCGAGGCGCTTGGCATTGCCAGCCATGACAGCGATGCACTCAGGGTTCCGTTGATCGAAGGCTGCGTGGCCTGGATGGAGGCTCGGGTCATTCATACCCCGGGTCCAGCCGCAGACGACCTCGATGCCCATGCGCGTCAGGCCTATGACACGGTCTTCGTGGAGGTGATCGGAGCCTGGGCCGATCCGCGGGTCTTTGACCAGGGCCGCTGGAACTTCAATGACGACAATGCAGACCTGCACACCCTGCATCATCTGGGCGGCGGCGTGTTTGCTGTGCCCTCGCGTACGCTGAAGGCGAAGAGCCCACAGCAGGCGGGTTAAGCCGCAAACCGCTCAGCCTTAAACCGCTCAGCCTTGAACCGCTCAGAACACCGCGTGATCGCCCCGCTCTGCGCTGACCTCGCCGCGCAGCAGGCGCGCCTGAAAATCCAGCAGGGTGTCCTGGCCGAACTCGGGCGTTGAGGCGGCGTCATAGCACTGGCGGGCCTCATCCCAGAGCAGCATCGATTCGGTGGCGTAGTAACGTCCGATTCGGGCGAACTCAGCCTTGTCGGCCATCCGCGGCCAGATGCGGCCCAACGCCGAGCACACGGCAATCACCGCATCAAGCAGGCCTAAGGGAACACTTCGCACCTTGAGCGGACGGCCCAGTTGTTCAAACAGGTGCTCGGCCTGCTGCAGTGGGCTGATGGCAGGCCCGGGGCCACCGATGGGCAGGATGCGGTTGCGGCGCGCCGGATCCTGCAGGCATTGCACGATGAACACCGCCAGATCCTGATCGCTGATGGGCTTGCAGGCTGTCAGATACCCATCCGCGAACACGAGAAAGGACTTGCCCGAGCGCACACGTTCGACCTGACCGGTCAGTGACTTGAAAAACGCCGTGGCCCTCACAATGCTGTAGTCCAGTCCCGAGCCGATCAGCTCGCGCTCAAAAGCCAGCTTGGCCTGCTGGAATGCCAGCCGGGGCTTTTGCACGCAGATCGCAGACAGCAGGACGAACTGACGCACGCCGGTCTGTTGAGCCGCTCGCAGCACCTGCAGATGGGCATCGTGATCAATCGCCCAGGCATCGCGAGGCGCGCCGGTCCGTGAGGCCAGACAGGACACAATGGCATCGACCGGAGCGAGCCGGGCCAGCGCGGCCTTGACCGTTTCAGGGTGATCGAACCCGCAGGCCATGAAGTGGGCCCCGGTTGGCGCCTGTCGACCCAGGCAGGTCACCCGATGCCCGGCCCGCATGAGTTCGGCCAACACGGCGCGCCCGATCGTTCCGGTGGCACCCAGCAGCACCACATGACGCGGGCTTGCCCCGCTGCCGCCAGGATTCGGTTCAAGTTGCGGATTCATGGCGGCCAATCTGAGGCCAACGCCTCGATTCGTCAACGCAGGTCACACTGCTATGCTCGCGGCAAATCAGAGCCGGGCTGCCTACCGACCATGCGCCGCCAGCCCCAACCATCGCACGGAGACACCCCATGAAACAAACCGCGCTGCTCGAGGGTCTGCGCATCACCGACCTCACCACGGTTTTCTTTGGCCCTTATTGCACCCAGACACTTGCCGACCTGGGCGCTGAGGTGATCAAGCTCGAACCGGCCGATGGCGATACCGCTCGGCTCGTGGGCAATCCGCCCAAGACGCCTGGCATGGGGCCGGTATTCATGCGGCTCAACCGCGGCAAGCGCAATGTCGACTGGGATCTCAAGACAGATGCCGGGCGTGAAGCCATGCGCCGCTTGCTGGCCCAGAGCGATGTGTTCATTCACAACATCCGGGCCGATGCGGTCGCTCGACTGGGTCTGGACTACGCGTCCGTCAAGGCCATCCGGCCCGACATCGTTTACGTCCATTGCACCGGCTTCGATCAGAGCGGCCCGTATGCCGCTTTGCAGGCCTATGACGACATCATCCAGGCCTCAACCGGCATGGCCTCGCTGCTGCCCATGGCCGATGGCAATGCGCGGCCACGTTTTCTGCCCACTGCCCTTGCCGACAAGGTCTCGGGCCTTCATGCGGTCTATGGCGTGCTCGCTGCAATCATTCACAAGCTGCGCACCGGGCAAGGCCAGCATGTTGAGGTTCCGATGTTCGAGTCGCTCGCGAGCTTCAATACGGTTGAACATCTGTGCGACAACAGTTTCGTGCCCCCCACTGCGCAGCCCGGCTACTACCTGCGCCAGCTCGATCCAACCCGCCAGCCCATGCAGACCAAGGATGGATGGATTGCCTTCGCACCCTATGTGGATGAGCGATGGGTGAGGTTCTTTGAGGCGGCCGGCCACGGTGATCTGCTCAAGCAGGAGCGCTTCATCGACAAACCCACCCGGCGTGCCAACATGTCGCAGATGTTCGTCGAGATGGCCCGGATCTCGCCCGAGCGCACCACCGATGAATGGCTCGAACTCTGTCGCAAGGCCAATGTGCCGGCCATGCGGGTCAATGCCATTCATGAGCTGCCCGACAACGAGCAATTGAAGGCCAGTGGTTTATTCCGGGAGCGGGAGCACCCCACGGAGGGCCGCTATGTCGAAGTGGGCCTGCCCGTGAAATTCTCCAGTGCACCCGAGCGGCGCGAGTTGCGGCATGCGGCCAGCCCTGGCCAGCACTCGGAAGAAGTGGCCCGCGAACTGGGCCTTGACTGGCCGGCACGCTCCTGACCACAGGTCATTCTTCAGGCTCACGAATCATGCCCAATCAAGCATCGACCATCACCTCACTTGAAACGCTTCGTACGCTTTATGGCATGCCCGGCGAACGGGCCGTACGCAAGGAACTCGGCGCGCTGGAGACCCATTCAAGGCATTTCATCTCGCGATCCCCATTTCTGGTGCTCGCCACGGCCGATGCGCTGGGCGCACTCGATGCCTCGCCTCGAGGCGGTGATCCCGGCTTTGTCAAAGTCGATGCCCTGGGTCAGTTGCTGATCCCGGATGCGCCGGGCAACAACCGCATCGACTCTCTGCAGAACATCGTGCAGACCGGCCGGGCGGGTCTGATCTTCATGATTCCGGGCATCGATGAAACCCTGCGGATCAATGGCGATGCCGTTCTATCTCAGGCCCCCGAGGATCTGCAGGCCTGTGCCGATGCGCGGCGCCTGCCGCGGCTGGTCATTCGCATCCAGGTGCAGCAGGTCTACATGCACTGCGCCAAGGCGTTCATGCGCTCAAGACTCTGGAGCGATGCAGCCCGCCAGCCGCGAGGCCAATTGCCCAATCTGGGCCAGATCATTCGCGAGCAGACCGGGCTGGATGTACCGGCCGAGACGCAGGAACAGATGATTGCCCGCTATCAGGCTGATCTCTGAGGCTGAGCGCAGAGCTCAATGAACTCGCTTAATCCCGCGGCGTTGCGCTCGATGCGGTTGCGCATGGCCAGAAAGCTCGGATTCAGGACCTGCGATTTGCCGTAACGAAGGCGCTGTCCGGTCGGATCGAGCACGGAGCCGCCAGCGCCCTCCAGCACCGCCTGTGCAGCAGCGGTATCCCATTCGCAGGTAGGCCCCATGCGGGGATACAGATCGGCCTCGCCCGTGGCCAGCCGGCAGAACTTGAGCGAGCTGCCCGCTTCGATGCACTCGATCGGGCCTTGCAAGGACAGTCGCTCGAGCAGCCGTTCGGTGGCCTCATCCCGGTGGCTGCGGCTTACCGTGATGCGCAGGGCCGAAGGCGACTGCGCGGCGGCAGCGCTCAGCGGCTGCGCCGAGCCCTGTGCCCGCCCAGACCAGGCGCCCAGATCGGCACCACCCCAGTAGTACTGATCGCTCGCAGGCAGGCCAACCACGCCGAACACCGGGAACCCGTTTTCAATGAGCGCCACATTGACGGTGTATTCGCCATTGCGATTGAGAAATTCCTTGGTGCCATCGAGCGGATCGATCAGCCAGAACAGGCCCTGAGGCAGCCGATGGGCCCAGGATTGCTGATCCTCTTCAGAAACCACTGGCCAGTGCGGGCTGAGGGCAGACAGCCCTTCAGTCAGGATGCGATGCGCAGCCCAGTCTGCCTGGGTTACCGGGCTGCCATCGGTCTTCAGATGCACAGCGGCTGATGGGCTTGCCTCTCGCTGCTGATCAATCTGTCGAATCGCCTGGGCGGCCTGCGCCACCAGCGAGAGCACCGGCTCAATCAAGGCTTCAATGTGCAGAGTGTTCATCGTCGCTCAGTTCAACATCAGCCAGTTCAACATCAGCCAGTCCAACCTCAGTCAGTTGATCGTCGCTCAGTGCATCCTTGCTCAGGTCACTGCCTTGCGCTGGTGGTAGATCGGATCATGATGGACGCCGCTCTGAACGATGGACTTGAGATGGGCCACTGCCCTCCAGACATCCAGATGACGGATGTACATCGGAGCGAACCCAAAGCGCAGGATGTTGGGTTCACGAACATCGCCAATGACACCGCGCGCAATCAGGGCCTGCATGATCGGGTAAGCCAGCGGGTGCGCGATCGAAACCTGGCTGCCGCGACTGTCGGCCACGCGGGGGGTGAGCATCTCAAAACCCAGGCCGCCGAGCTCCTGGTCGATCAGTCGCATGAAGAGGCCCGTGAGGCTCAGACTCTTGCGCCGCAAGGCCTGCAGATCGACCTCATCAAATGCCTGCAGCGCCGACTCCAGAGCCAGCAGGCTGAGCACGGGCGGCGTGCCCACCAGCAGGCGAGCAATGCCCTCGGCGGGTTGATACTCGTCTTCAAAGGCGAACGGCTGGGCGTGACTGAACCAGCCGGTGAGTGGCTGTGAAAGACCCGCCTGATGCCGACGGGCGACCATCGCAAAAGCGGGCGCACCAGGGCCACCATTGAGGAATTTGTAGCCGCAGCCCACCGCAAAATCAACCTCATGGGCGCCCAGATCGCAGGGCATCGCACCGGCCGAGTGACACAGATCCCAGAGCACCAGAGCGCCCATGTCATGAGCGCGGCGGGTCATCGCCGGCAGGTCATGCCTGCGACCCGTGCGGTAGTTGACATGTGTCAGCACCACCACGGCCACCTGCTCGTCGATGGCGTCGAGCACATCCTCAGGGTTCAAGGCCATCACCTCGGCCTGAGCCTGTCGGGCGGCGCTTCGGGTCATGTAAAGGCTGGTCGGAAAGTCTCCCTGTTCGCACAGCACCCGGTGTCGTTGCGGCCTGAGGGCCAATGCCGCGCAGACCAGCTTGTACAGGTTCAGGGAGGTGGAATCCGTCACGATCACCTCATCGGGCTGAGCGCCAATCAGTGGTGCAATGCGCGCGCCAACGCGTCCCGGCGCGGGGTACCAGCCCGCATCATTCCAGGAACGGATCAGGCCCTCGCCCCACTGCTGCACCACCGCGCGTTGAACCTGCTCGGCAACACCCCGGGGCAACGCGCCCAGGGAGTTGCCATCGAGATAAATCACATCGGCGGGCAGACTGAAACGCTCGCGAAGGAGGGACAGAGGATCAGCATGATCGGCCTGTTCCACAAGCGTCAGGGTGACGGGTCCGTCAAAAGCCAGAGGATCGGTGAAGGCAGTCATGACAACAGCTCAGGGTTTGGACAGAGGCGCCAGCATCACCCGCAGGGCCGCCTCGCTCAGCATCCCCAGATGAACCTTGACCAGCCGACCCTGGGCGTCAAAAAACAGCGTGGTGGGCAGTGCACTGGAGCCCACCGCCCGTCCCAGGCCCGAACCCGGGTCGAGCCAGATCTCGCGCAGGGCAAGGCCCTCGCGTTGCAGGTAAGCCTGGATGACAGCCTGCGTTTCGCCCTGATTCGCAAAAACGAAGGTGATCTGCGGATGACTCGCCTGGGCTCGCGCAAAGACCGGCATCTCGGCCCGACAGGGTGCACACCAGGTCGCCCAGAGATTGACCACCATGGGTTGAGCCTGCGTGCGGGCGGCGATGCTCGCCAGCGACGAGGCGGTCACGGCATCGGTATCGGCATCGGCCTTTGATCCGGTTGGAGGCGTTAGGGGCACCGGCAACAAGGGAACGCCCAGGCTCGCAAGATTGATCCGATTGACCGGGCTGCGTTCTTGCAGCACGGCAGACGTGCTCCACCACAGCGACAGGCCCAGCACGGCGATGCCGATCACTCGCACTCGAGAGGCCGGCTTGGTGCGCATCAGCCAGAGCAGCACGAGCATCGCAATCGCAATACCCGGCAGCACCAGAAACCCGCCATCGCGAATATCCAGAGCAGCCAGAGGATGATCGCGATAGACCTCGAAGTGGCGCAGCAGGTAGGCCGCACGCGCCCCCAGCAATCCGGCCGCTGCCGACCACCAGAGGGCCCCGTCGACCGTCATGCGATCGGAGGGGTGGCTCGCCCGAGCGGCAATCCAGGCGGTGGCCGCAAGGATCACCAACAAGGCGAGCGGCCCCAAAGGCAGGGCCAGAGGCCCCAGCTGCAGGGTCATGTTCCGGATCCTTCAAGGCGCTGGATCATGACCTCGCTTGCATCCGTGGACCGATTCGTGGACCGATCTGTAGACCGATCCGAGAACTGCTTGTGAGCCAAGTCGCTGCCCTGGGTCTGGGGCTCCCAGTAGCGATACGTCCACTGATCGGTAAAGCCCAGGCGACGGTACAGTCGCTGCGCCGCGGTATTGGCCTGTTCAACCTGAAGAAAGACGCGGGTCAGATCCTGTTCGAGTGCCTCGTTCACCAGGACCTGAACAATGGCCTGTGCAAAACCACGCCCTCTGAACTCGGGCAAGGTGCGCATGCCGTGAACGCTGGCCCATCCCTGGCTGAAGCTGCCCATCCCCACGGCCACGGTCTGGCCATCCACCTCGATCCGGGCATAGCGGGGGTACCGGGCACGCCTGAGAACAGTGGTGCGGCTCTGTCCATCGACCGGATCAAAACCCTCCCCCAGAAACACCGAACACCAGGCCTCATCGGGCGATGGACTCAGGCGCAAGCTGATACCGCCCCAGACTGATTGAGGCTCGCCTGGCGCGTTGTTTGATTCAGGAACGCTCAGCGCGCTGTTGGGCGCATTACGCACGGTCGCACAGGACGCGCACTGCACCAGCGTCGGGCTGCGCGAGATATAGCCCATGTCCATCAGACGATCACGCACAGCGACGAGCCCTGTCGTGTCAGGCAGCCTGAAGCAGGGGAGCAGGTCCTGGGCCCTGTAAAGCGTTGCAATCCTCTCCAGGCTGAGGGTGCGCTCGGGCTCATGAAGCAGTGGCGCCGCGCTGCGGGCACGTGACACCGTGCCGTCGTCATAGCCGATCAGCCAGCCCTCGACCTCTTCCTGAATCCGGGGCGGCACGGCATCGAGCGTGGCCCGCTCGATGGAGGCGATGGCGTCGGGAGACCAGTTCATGATCGAACTCTACCCCGTGGCCGGGGACATGATGGACAGGCCGGCCACCCAACCGTCATGGACGCCCCTGATCAGGGTCAATAGAATGGCGGGTTAGCTCGGGTCGACCGGGCTTTTTGATTGGCCGGATCGATCGGCCCGATGCTGTACAACACAGCAGAGCGATGAAACGCGGCACTCAAAGGGATCAAGGAGCACATGACATGGTTCTGAGGACGATTCGGGCCCTTGTCCTGCCGCTGGCGCTGGTGCTCCTGGGAGGCTGTGTCAGTGTTCCTGCGCCACCCAAGCCCGCTGCGAGTTTTGCCCTGGCGCCCCAAGCCGGAGGATCGCTGGCCGTGCTCGAGCAGTCGCTGGAGCAGATTCATGGCCAGGGCATGTCCGGCTTTCTGGTGCTTGATCGCAATCAGGACGCACTGGCCTGGCGGCTCGCCCTGATCGACTCCGCCCGCCATTCGCTGGATCTGCAGTATTACGTCTGGTTCGGCGATCGGGTAGGCCAGTTGCTGATGGCTCGGGTGATCGCAGCGGCCGACCGCGGAGTGAAGGTGCGCATCCTGTTTGATGACCTGAACTCGATGCTGCACGACATGACCCATATCGAGCTGCGTGATGCCGCGATCGGCCTCATCGACCGGCATCCGAACATCGAGTTTCGGCTGTTCAATGGCTGGCACGGTCGCGGTCTGGTTGCACGGGTGATGGAGGGTGCCACCCGGTTCACCCAGCTGAACCGCCGGATGCACAACAAGCAGATGATCGCGGACAACCGGGTGGCGATCGTGGGCGGGCGCAACATCGGGGATGAATACTTCGGACTGAATCCGGAGTTCAATTTTCATGACCTGGATGTCATGGCGGTGGGCCCGGTGGCCCGCCAGGCCAGTGTCATCTTTGATCGCTACTGGAACCACGACAACGTGCGCCGTCCGCCCCGCTTCGAAGGCACAGGCGCCGACGCAGCCCTGTCGGATGCGAGTCTGAAGGCCATTCAGGATCTGCAGGCCAACCCTCGCGCAGCTCAATTGCTGGAGGGTCGCCATCGATGGGATGCCGATCTGGCCACCCTGCCCGGCCGGGTGCTGCCAGGCCGCGGCCGGGTTGAGGCCGACCCACCCTCGCGCGACGAACGCACCCGCAACCGCATGCCCGATGCCATCCATCACCTGATGCGCAGCGCCCAACGCGAGGTGCAGATCACCAACGCCTACATCATTCCGGATGAACGCTTCATTGAAGACATCCGGGCACTGCGGGCCCGCGGCGTCACTGTGCGCATCCTGACCAACTCGCTGGCTTCGCATGATGTGCCTGCGGTCAACAGCCACTATGAGTCATGGCGCACCACGCTGCTGCGGCTCGGCGTGGTGCTGCATGAGCTTCGCGCCGATGCCGCGATTCAGTCGACGCTGGTGGATACCGCCCCGGTACGTGGCGGATTTGTCGGCCTGCATGTGAAGGCGCTGGTCATCGACCGGGAGCGCGCCTTTGTGGGGTCCATGAATCTGGACCCGCGCTCGGAGGTCTTCAACTCCGAGATGGGGGTGATCATTGAAAGCGTGCCGCTGGCTCAGGCGCTGGCCACGGGTATGGATCGAGACATGACCCCCGCCAACAGCTGGCGCGTGAGTCTTACCGATGACCACTCACTGCAATGGCAAAGCGACGCCGGAACCCTCTCGCGACAGCCCGCGCGTGATGTCACACAACGTCTGCTCAACCTGTTCTTCAAGCTCTTTCCTCAGTCGCTGTACTGAAGACCGAGCATTCTGCGAGCCAAGCGACCCATCCAATGACATTCTTGTGCAATGCCTCTGTGGCGAGGATTCTGTTCCTCCTTGGCCTGCTGACCCTTGGGGCCTGTGCCGGTTTCAAACCTCAGCCGGGGCCCGGTGCTGACCCGCAAGGCCGCTATGTGGCGCTCACCCAGCCGATCATCGCGATCGGCGACACCCAGGAGCATGAAGCCACGGGTGTGCCCCTGGTCGATAACGACAACGCGCTCGATGGATTTCTGGAGGTCACACAGCGCCCGCCCGAGCAGCCCCTGTTCGGGCGGCGCATCATGCAGTGGGTGTTCGAAGCCCATCGGGATCTGCCCTTTTTACATCTGGGCGATGTGCTGGATCTATCCTGCAAGTCCGAAGCCCGGCGCATGCATCGACTCTTCGAGACCGGCCCCGCGCAGGGCGCGCTGCTGCCGGGCAATCATGACGGCCTCATGTTCGGCATCTATGGCTACAACGTGCTGGGGGCCGCCAACGATGAGGGCTCGACCAAATGGAATGCGGCTTGCCGCCGAGGCGCGGCGGGCGCCGATGAGCGCCATCTGAGTGAACGCGAGGCCTTCACCAAACGCGATTTCATCACCACCTATCTGAATGGACTGAGCTCGGGCGCCACCCCCCTGTCCGGTCTGCCCTCGCCTGCAACCCATGGCGACCAGCGCATCAGCTGGCGCAATACCGATCCGAAGGCCTACATCAGCGCGATCGAGGCGCGCCTGGTCGATGGGGATCTGTATGCCAACTCCTTCATCGCCCAGAGGCTGCGCCTGCCAGCAGCCAGCGGTGCCCCACGTGGCGTGGTGATCATCGCTCTGGATACCAATCAGGCAGGCCAGCTGGTCAGCACCTGGGATGTGTTGCGCGGCGAGAGCCCGGGCAGCATCGGCCATGTGCGACTTGAGCAGATCCGGGCCATCACCCGCTGGGTCAATGAAGCCGCGCGAGCGGGCGATCTTGTTGTATTCGCGGGTCATCACAACTGGCAATCCCTCGGATTACCCAGCCGAACCTTGTTGCGCACACTGATGTCCGCCCTCCCCCATCCTCTGGTCTATCTGTCCGCCCATACGCATCGGGGCTTCTGGGCGGTACATCGCGCCCTCGATCGCCGCCCCCTGCTCGAGCTCAACACCAGTTCGCTGTCGGACTGGCCGATTGCCTATCGCAAGATCAGTTTTGCGTTCGACGAAAAAGCCAACCGACTCATGGTGCGCGGTGACCTGATGCCAAGCTCCCCTCAGCCCCATCGCTCGGATGCTGATCTGCTGGCGGCCTGGGAGCGTGACGCGTGCAGCACGACCGGCCATGACGCCTCGCTGCTGACCCGGCTCGATGCCGAACTGGTGGCCCGCCAGCGCGCCTCTCGAGGCAGCCTACTCGGGCTGCTTCGGGCCACGCTGATGCCGGGCTGTGAAGCCTGCGAGATCGACCGGTTTCAGCGCGCCAGTGAGTATCAGGACGAAATGTTGACCCTCTTGATTCAGACAGGCCGAGATCTGGGGGCCGATGCCCATCAGCTTGATACCGTGAAGCTGCCCGAATTCTGCGGCACCACCTCCTGGAGCGCGTGCGCTGGCACGCTTCTGTCGACCCGAGTCACCGAAGGCGCTCAGGTTCAAATGCTCTATCGACGCAAGGCACAGCTCGTCGATCTGCTGGGACGTCACCTTGACGATCTCGAGGAGCCTCGCGCCAAGGCCTACATGACCTGTCGGGCGGTTCTGGCGGCCAAGATCGACTTTGATCAGAGCGCCGAGAGTGCCAATTCCCACCGGGGTGAAGATCATCGGCGTGCGGAGCAGTTCTTTCGTGTTGAGGCCACGGTCGGGATGGACTGACCGGTGCACCGAGACGGTCTGAACATGCGGTGCACGATGATCCTGCTCGCGCTCCTCCTTGGCCTTGGGGTCTCTGGATGTACGTCGACACGAAAGATCACTCCTGAGAGCCTCGGCCCGGCCTCAGTCACCGTGCCGGTCACTCTGGCCGGCGTGCGGGATGAACGAGCCCGATTTCGGGCGATTTATTGTGCGCTTGATGGCGGCTGCGAGGACAGGCTGAGGCGCCTGGCCGATGAACCGCTGGCATTGCCTTTGCCGCCCTCCACGGCCACCCCCGTGCTGCCCCTGTCGACGCAGTCCGCAAC
>JBKCEY010000081.1:0-14094 GCA_046304115.1 Burkholderiales bacterium
GTTCGTACGCGACGCGCAGGTCTGCTTTGAGCGCAGCGGCGATCCCGGCCTGCCCCAATTGCGCGATGCGGCGCTCGGTGAACTGGTGCGTATGGTCTATTTCCCCACAACCCTGGAGAATCAGAATCTGGGTGCCTTCGCGCTTGACATGAACCTAGCCACCGACAAGACCATCCGGGTGCATGATCTCGAGGCGGGGTTGCAGGGCCTGCGCGAGCGGGGCCTCTTCTACATGGAAAACAACCTCGAGACCATGCGTCTCGTTCAGCCTGCAGAGCTTCATGCAGCGGGTGTGGAGCTTTCAGTATCCCTGCTGGCTCAGCAGCGCTTTGGCCTCGAGATTGCCCTGCGCGAGACCACGCAGCGCACTGAACGCCTCTCTGGAATCCTCATGCGCGACAACCAGGTCTCGCAAGACAGTTTCGAGGCCCGGCACACCTACGATGGCTGGTATGTGGTTCATGTTCCCGTCGGCGTGGGTGATGTCACGGCGGGTCTGCTGTTCGGTCAGACGCTCAGACATGTACAGATCGGCAGTGCATCGCTGATTCCGCTGAGCAAGCTCTTTGGAAACGCCGAGTCACAGCATGCCGTGTCCATCAATGACCGGCTGATCCTTGATGGCATGACCGAGCTCGGCAGCGACCTGTATCAGTGCGATCGTCCTGAAAGTCTGCTCATGATCCCGCCGTGTCCGGTCGATGCACGGGAGCGCTGGGTGGCTCGCCTGGTTTACCGGCCGATCACCCGCGCGTGATGAAGATCTTCAGAGGCGCCTGATCCTGGTCTTCCCCTGCGCTTGATCACGGGCCGGTTCGACGCCGGATCACGGCCCAGCCTGATGCCTTGAGATCCAGCATCAGCATCAGTCCGATGCACAGGGCCAGCACAAACCACACCGCTGCGATCACCAGCAACGCCCCCGGGCCTGCAACGGCCCACCACTGCACGACCACCCAGGCCTGAACGGCCACCCCCAGGAAGGCCAGCCCCAGCAGCATGAAGGCCAGCAGCAGGCTGCGCCGCAGCAGCTGGGCACGCAACTCACGCCAGTCATGATCGGCCAGTTGAATGCGGGCCTGCAAGGCCTCGATCATGAGGCCCGTGAACTGACGCAGCCCGGCACCCAGCAAACCAGACGGCAATGCACCGCCCGAGCCTGATCGGGGCTCGGGGTGCGACTCGGAGGGGCCCGACAAGATCAGGGCTCAGCGTCGATGCATCAACAGGCCGATCACCAGGCCTGTCGCTGCGGCAAGACCCATGGCCTGCCAGGGATGGGCATGGACGAAATGATCGGCCCCCTTGGCAGCATCCCGGGCCCGGTCGGTGGCCTGCTCCTGAATCTGGTGAAGTCGTTCGCGCGCCGTACGCAGCCGGGTCTCCACCTCGGCACGCAGTTCACGGGCACGCTCGCCGCCTTCTGCAGCCGCCCTCTGAAGGAGGCTCTGCGCCTCGTCGACCGCATGGGAAAACTCTTCGGTCAGGCGGGCCCGGTTTTCCTGAGGGCTGGCCAAAGCGGTCATGCCCGAACTGCTGTGCGTGGTGCTGTCAAGATTGGGAATGCTCATGAGGGGCCTCATCGCGTGATGCGTCGCCATTCGACGCGTGATCGCACATCAGCAAAGCCCGTGCCCGTGACCTTCCCGGGGTGGTACCGCATGACCGCAGGCTCAGCGCATGATGGCGAGCACGCGATTGCGCCCTTCATGTTTGGCGGCATAGAGCGCCTGATCGGCCCGTTCCAGGGAATCCTGACTTCTGGGATCACTGCGCAGGATTTCGCTGACGCCGATGCTCACGGTCAGCGAAATGGGTGCGTTATTCCACGATGCAGGGCTGAACTCGATTTGCGCACGGATGCGATCGGCCAGTCTGATGGCACCTTGCACATCGGTATCGGGCATCACGACAATGAATTCCTCTCCTCCAATCCGACCGGGAAGATCGTTTTCGCGTGAAGCTTGCAGGATCTGCTGCGCCACGTGGCGCAATGCCACATCTCCTGCTGCATGGCCCAGCGTGTCATTGACCCGTTTGAAGTGATCGATGTCCAGCGCCAGCACACAGGCTACGCGATCCGGGTATCGTCGCAATCGTTCGTGTTCGCGGTGCAGTTGCTCCATGACCGTGCGCCGGTTGGCAAGCCCTGTCAGTTCGTCGGTGCTGGCCTGCTGCGCCAGCACCCCGGCTTGATGGGCGAGGGCCTGCTGCAATCGCTTGAGTGTCGTGACTTCGTCATGGGTGATCACAAAGCGTTCAGGGCCCTCGTTCGTCATCCGGGCGATGCGCCCGACAAACCACCGGGTTGATTCATCCGAGCCGATGCTGTACTCGAACTCAACCATGGGGTCCGAGCCAGCGATGATTCGCTTCAGGTCAGCAATCCAGGGCGAGGTCGTGGCATCAAGGCGGCCTGAACTCGATCCATCCAGCGCGTTGTGCCCCTGGGGTGGCCTCTGATCGACCTCCAGCAGGCGGGAGCCTTCGAAACGATGGGAGAGGGGCATGCCTTGTTCATGCTCAAAGCGTCGCCACTGCTGATTGACGGCGATGATCATTCCAGCCGCATCTGTGACGCAGACTCTGGAGTCGAGGGAGTCGAGAATGCTCTGGATGAACAGACGTGCGCGCTCGAGTTCGAGTTCCATGCGTTTGCGCTCGTCAAAGTTCAACAGCGACACCATGCGCAGCCGCGTCCCGTCCTGGTCGATCAATCGCCGAGATGCGATCAGTACACGATGATGGGAGCCGTCACGGTGCACGACGCCGAATTCGCCGTCGTAGTCTTCCTCGCCTCTGAGGAAGGCCTGATGCCTCGCAAGCAATCGGAGTTGATGTTCTCTGGGCAGAATGAGCGAGTAGTGCTGCCCGGTGAGTTCATCGACCGAGTAGCCATATTGCGCGCTGTAGGTTGCGTTGACCTTGCGAAAATATCCGTCGTAGTCGATCAGGCCGACGCCAAACGGCGATTGGTCAACAATCTGGGATATCAGTGAGGTGGGATCGTGCATCGCCGGATCGTAACCTGACCCGACCATGGGGATTTGTGCAGGCATGTCATCCTGCGCTGTGTGAATTCCTGCCGCACGCTTGTCTGGTTCAAACGCGATCTGCGGGAGCATGATCATGCTCCGCTCGTGTTGGCGAGCCAGGCGGGCGAGGCGCTCGGGCTCTGTCTGATTGAGCCCCAATGGACGGGCAGCGAGGAGTTCGATCCGCGCCAGCGAGTCTGGATGCTTCAGGCACTCAGGCCGCTCAGGCAGCGGCTGGTCAATCGCGGACTGCCGTTTCTGGTCTGGTCGGACGCTGCGCTCGAGGCGCTGACTCGCATCCATGCGGTCTGGCCTTTCGATACGCTGGTCAGCCACGAAGAGACCGGCCCGGGCTGGAGCTGGACGCGGGACAAGGCGATTGCTGCCTGGTGCGCGGCTCGATCAGTGCGTTGGCAGGAGTTTGCGCAGACCGGCGTGGTGCGTCGGCTCAAGGACCGTCGTGGCTGGGCCGCTCGCTGGGAGGCCCGCATGACCGAGCCTCAGCAGGCTGCTCCTGTGCGTTATCGCAGCCCATCGATCGCGTTGCCCGAGGACTGGATTCATCGAACACGGCAGGCGCTGGCGATTGAAGCGCCCGATGCTGACCTCTCGCGGCAATCAACCGATCTGGTGTCCGGGGAAGCGGCAGCGTCGCAACGATTGGAGCGCTTCTTGAAGGCTGATGCCCAGGGCTATCGCAGCAAGCTGTCGAGCCCCCTGACCGCAGCCGAGCACTGTTCCAGGCTTTCGGCTCATCTGGCCTTTGGCACAGTCTCGATGCGCACGGTCTATCAGACCGCTCGGGCGGCCATGGGTCAGACCGGGGATCCCGCACTGCGCCGTGATCTCGCCAGTTTTGCCTCCCGGCTGCGCTGGCACTGCCATTTCATGCAGAAGCTCGAGGACGAGCCAGCGATCGAAGTTCGCAATTTCATGCGGGCCTGCGACGGTCTGCGAGATGGCGATGAGTCGGGATCTGGCCGCCCTCTGGATGCGGCAGCCCGGGTGCGGCTTGAGGCCTGGCAGGCAGGCATGACGGGATATCCCATGGTTGACGCCTGCATGCGCTCGCTCAACGCCACCGGCTGGCTCAACTTCCGCATGCGCGCCATGCTGGTGAGTTTTGCCGCTTATCACCTGTGGCTGCACTGGCGTGCTCCGGGCCTTCATCTGGCTCGCCAGTTTCTGGATTTTGAACCCGGTATTCACTGGAGTCAGATGCAGATGCAGTCGGGCACCACGGGCATCAATACCCTGCGGATCTACTCGCCAGCCAAGCAGGCGGCCGATCAGGATCCTGCGGGGGAGTTCATCCGCCACTGGATTCCCGAGTGGGGAACCCGCGCCTATCCCGCACCCATCGTGAATGAACGCGAGGCCCTGGAGAGGGCTAAAGCGGTGATGTACGGCCTGCGCAAGCAGCAGCAGACCCGGGCCGAGGCCGATCAGATCCAGCAGCGACATGGTTCGCGTCGCAGTGGTCTGCCGTCCTCGCAGAGCCGATCAGGCCCCCGGCGGCCCCGACCTGCAGAGAAGCCTCTGGTGCAGGGCTCCAAGGCAGAGGGCGCACCCGCAGAGAGCCCCTCTGCACAGAGCCCCCTTCAAGGGGAGCTCTTCTGATCCTCAGACCGGGGCGTCCTGTTTACAGCGAGTCGACGGCCCGCTGGGTCAGCACCCGCACCAGGTGAGCACGGTATTGAGCGCTGGCATGCAGATCGCCATTCATGTTCGTGGCATCGATCGGTACGTCGACGCAGGCGCTCGAAGACCAGTGTTGTGTGAGTGCGGATTCAAGCGCACTGGCCCTGAAGGCACAGGAGGCCGCGCCCGTGACCGCAACCCGAATGCCCGCTGACCCGCGACTGACAAAGACCCCGACCATTGAAAACCGTGAGGCGGGTTGCTTGAACTTCATCCAGGCAGCTTTTTCGGGCAGCGCAAAGTCCACCGCCACGATCAGTTCGCCCGGTTCCAGCGCGGTCTCGTACAGACCGATGAAGAAATCATCGGCCGCTATCGTACGGCGGTCGGTCCGGATCGTCGCGCCCAGACCGAGCACGCCTGCGGGATAGCAGGCCGCAGGATCGTTCAGCCCCAGGCTGCCGCCCAGGGTGCCACGGTGTCTGACCCCGGGGTCCCCAATGCCGGCAGCAAGCTGCGCAAGCGCAGGAATGGCAGCCCGAACCAGCGGCGACTCGGCCACCTCGGCATGGGTGGTCATGGCGCCGATGCGCAGCAGGCCCGCCTCACGATGAATGCCGCGCAACTCGCTGACATGGCTGAGGTCGATCAGATCGGAGGGCGCTGCAAGGCCAAACTTCATGGCGGGCAGCAAGGATTGCCCGCCTGCCAGAAAGCGGCCGTCAGCGGTCGCGCTCAGGGTGGCGACCGCCTGTGCGGTGGATGCAGGACGATGGTGTTCAAAGGCATTCATGGCATCAGGCTCCGGGAATCTCGATGCGGGGCAGGGCGGGATACCGCCCCTGCAGGCCGTTCCAGACCTGCTCGGGTGTCAGGGGCATCTGCAGCTGTTCAGCGGCCTGGCCCTGGCCGGCGCGCGCCAGCGCATCGACCACGGCATTGACCACGGCCGGCGTGGCGCCAATCGTGCCGAGTTCGCCCACACCCTTGACGCCCAGCGGATTGTTGGTCGACGGCACACTCTGATCGAGGGTGGTCCTGAAGGCCGCAATGATGTCGGCGCGAGGCAGCGCATAGTCGCTGAGGGTACCGGTCTGCAACTGGCCGCTGCTGCGGTCGTAGATGACCTGTTCACACAGGGCCTGGCCGATGCCCTGAACCGCCCCCCCGTCGAGCTGACCAATGACGATCATCGGATTGACGGCCCGCCCGACATCGTTGACCGAGCTGTAGTCCATGAGGCTCACCTCACCGGTCTGCGGATCGACCTCGACCTCGCAGATGTGACAGGCGTTGGGCCAGGTGGGCCCCAGCACCTTGGTCACCGATTCCACATCGATGCGGCGGGTGGGCTGGCGCGAGGCGAGCTCGAACAGATCGATGCCCCGATCGGTTCCAGCCACACCGAACCGTCCCGCCACATAGTCGAGGTCGGTGGGCGCAACCTCGAGCGCGTCGGCCGCGAGTTCTTTTGCATGATCGACCGTGCGCTGAGCCCCGTCCTTGACGGCGGAGCCCGCCGTAAAGAGCGATCGTGAGCCGGCGCTGCCGAAGCCCACGCCGCGGTCGGTGTCGCCCTGGATGATGCGCACCCGCTCGATCGGCACCCCGAAGATGTCGACCGCCAGCTGGGCGTAGGTGGTGGCGATGCCCTGACCCATGGCCATGGTGGCTGTGAAGATCTCGATCAGACCCTCGGCCGTGACATTGACCGTCACGCGCTCCTCAAAGGCATTGCCGCCGGTCCACTCCAGAAAACTGGCGATGCCTCGTCCCCGCAGGCGACCGCGCGCCCGGGATTGCGCCGCCCGGGCCTCAAACCCATTCCAGTCGGCCTGGGCTACGGCTTGCCGGGTGATCGATTCAAAATTTCCGGTGTCGTAAACCTGACCCATCGGGTTGGTGTACGGCATCTGATCGGGCCGGATCATGTTGCGCTGACGCAGCTCGGCGCCATCGATGCCCATGCGACGTGCCGCGGCGTCCATGAGACGCTCGATGATGTAGATCGCCTCCGGGCGTCCGGCACCGCGATAGGCGCCCGCGGGCGCGGTATGGGTGAGCACGGCCCGGAAGCGGTAATCGATCAGGCCGATGTCGTAGATGCTGGTGCCCACCCAGGGGCCGATCAGCAACTGGATCGCCACGCCGGTGCCTGTGGCATAGGCGCCGACGTTGGCCAGCGACTGCACGCGCAGCGCAAGGATCTTGCCCTGGGCATCCAGGGCGAGCGCTGCGCTGGTGTTGACATCACGCCCCGCTGAGGTGCTCAGAAACTCCTCGCTGCGATCGGCGACCCACTTCACAGGGCGCTGCAGTTGCAGCGCCGTCCAGGCGACCACCGCATCCTCCGGGTACAGGCCGGTCTTCATGCCAAAGCCGCCCCCCACATCCCCCACCACCACGCGCACGCGGTCCTGGGGGATGCCCAGCACGTTGTCGCACAGGGTGTTGCGCGCGCCACTGGGCATCTGGCTGGACAGGCGCAGCGTGAGTCGGCCAGAGGCTGTGTCGGGCGTGGCCAGCGCCGCGCGAGGCTCCATCGGCACCGCAGAAAGACGCTGGTTGACCAGATTGAGCTCGACCACATGGGCTGCCCGGGCAAAGGCCTGTGCCGCTTCGGCGGCCTTGCCATGCAGAGCCTGTGCGGCCACATTGCCCGGCGCATCGGACCAGACCTGCGGTGCACCATCGGCAATCGCATCGAAGACGTCCACCACCACGGGCAGGTCTTCATAATCGATCATGACGGCATCGCGAGCGGCCTGAGCCTGTTCGCGGGTGTCCGCCAGCACGGCCACCACGGCTTCACCGACAAAGCGAACCACGTCGACGGCCAGCGCATGCCTGGGGGGTGAGACGGCAGGGCCACCGCCAGGCTTGAGAAAGCCAGCCACCGTGGGCAGGGGTTTGACGCCAGCAGCGACCAGATCGGCTCCGCTGTAGATGGCCTGCACGCCTGGCATGGCCCTGGCCGCCGAGGTATCGATCGCGGCGATCCGTGCATGGGCATAGGGCGAGCGCAGCAGCACCAGATGGACCTGGCCTGCGGCTTGTGCATCGTCGGCATACAGACCGGTGCCCGACACCAGGGTCGGATCCTCGATGCGTCGGACCGAATGGCCGCTACCAAAGCGGCCGATTTCATTGGGGGCGTTCATGCGCGGGGCTCCATCACTTCAACGCGGCCGCCGCGACGCGGACCGATTCAACGATATTCACGTATCCGGTACAGCGGCACAGGTTGCCCTCCAGGCCGTGAACAATCTGCTCATCGGTCGGATTGGGACAGCTGCGCAGCAGGCTGGCGGTGGACATCACCATGCCCGGCGTGCAGAACCCGCACTGCAGCCCGTGGCATTGCATGAACGCCTGCTGGATGGGGTGCGGTGCCTCGGGCGTCCCGAGTCCTTCAATGGTGGTGATTTGAGTGCCATCGGCCTGCACGGCCAGCATGGCGCAACTGCGCGCTGCACGGCCATCGACCAGCACGGTGCAGGCACCGCACTGACTGGTGTCGCAGCCCACATGGGTGCCGGTCAGGCCACGGTCGGTTCGCAGGAAGTCCACGAGCAGGGTGTGCGGCGCGACCTCGGCCGTGACCTGCTGGTCATTGAGCGTGAATGTGATGGTTCTCATGTCTCGTATTGGAAGGCGGGCCGGGCAAGGCTCGCAGTTTCATGGAATCGCCCGATCATCGCGTGCCGGGTTTCATCGGACGGGTTTCATCTGATGGGTATTGGCGGAGTGACAGCGGCGACTGAGGCACAGCGACGAACAGATATGATGATGCCGCATAAATCGAGCCCCAATTGAGGAGACCCTGCATGGATGATCGTCACACACCCGTCATGATTGGCTGTGGCCAGGTCACACAACGTGAACGTGACCCACTCAAGGCACTCTCCCCCATGGACCTCATGGCCCAGGTCGCCCGCGAGGCCGCGCAGGATGCCGGGCCGGGCCAGCGCCTGATTGAGGCCCTCGACAGCCTGGTGGTCATCCGAAGCTTCTCGGACACCAGTCATCGATTTGCCAGTCCATTTGGCACGTACCACAACCCGCCCAAGTCGCTGGCCAACCGGATTGGCGCTCGCGGTCTGCGGCGGTATGTCTACACCCACCCGGGCGGCAACATGCCCCAGTACAGCGTCAATCGTCTGAGCGAGCAGGTGGCCCGCGGCGAGGTGTCGGCAGCGATGGTGGTGGGCGGTGAGGCGCTGGCCACCCAGAAAGCGGCCGAGCGGGCCAAGATCAGGCTCGACTGGAATGAAGACCCCGGCGGCAGCATGTCGGTCTGGGGCGTCGACCGCCGGGGCTGGTCCGACTGCGAAGACCGACACGGTGCCCGCGCGGCGATCTACATGTACCCCATGCTTGAAAATGCCCTGCGGGCGAGCGAGGGCCGAACGTTTGCCGAGCATCAGGCTGTTATCGGACAACTGATGGCGCGCTTTGCCGCCGTGGCGGCTGCCAACCCGCTGGCCGATCGCCGCGATGGTTTTGATGCCAAGCGGCTCACCACGGTTGCGCCCGACAACCCCTACATCTCGTTTCCGTACACCCGTCTGATGAACTCCAATGCGTTCATCGATCAGGCGGCAGCAGTGATCATCACCAGTGTGGCTGCGGCTCGCGAACTGGGTGTGCCCGAGGATCGCTGGGTCTTTCTGCATGGCTGCGCGGATGGTCACGACATCTGGCACATGAGTGAGCGGCGCGACTATCACTCCTGCCCGGCCATGAAGAAGGTCTTCGAAGAGGCCTTTCGCATGGCGGGCATCGGCTTTGACGAGGTCGACAAGATCGACCTCTACAGCTGTTTTTCCTCAGCGGTCGAGATCGCCTGCAAGGAGATGGGGATCTCGCCCGATGATCCGCGCGGTTTGACCGTGACGGGAGGCCTGCCGTTCTTTGGCGGTCCGGGCAACAACTATGTCACCCACTCGATTGCCGAAATGATGAAGCAGGTGCGTGCTGCACCAGGCAGCTACGGACTCGTGACCGCCAACGGCAATTATGTGACCAAGCATTCGATCGGCATTTACAGCACCCGTCGTCCCGCAACGGCCTTCGCGCCGCGCGATCCTGACGAGGTGCAGGCCGAGCTCGATGCGCAGCCGCGTACGCCCTTTGTGGAGTTCGCCGAAGGCGAGGGTACGGTCGAGACCTATACCGTGATGCATGATCGCGATGGCCCGACCGGCGCCCTCGTGTTTGCCCGCCGACCCGATGGCACCCGATTCATGGCCAGCACCCCTTCGGATCGCAGTCTGCTCGAGGCGATCGAAGCGCAGGAGTTCATCGGCGCACAGGGTCGGGTGACCCACGACGACAAGACCAACCGCTTCGTGCCGTCCTGACAGGTCTACCCCTGGGCTGCCAGCCGCGCGGCCATCGCCTTGCGTGTGGCTTCTGGCAGGCCGGTCGGATCGACCAGCATGCTGAAGACCTTGAGGTTGTGGGTGTGGGCCAGCTGATGCAGGTGAAAGGCGTTTTGCATGGCGACATCCCGGCCTGCGGCATCGGCCACACCATTGAGCGCGAGCTTGGTCATCTTGAGGGCAAAACGCGACTTCGAGGCAATCTTGCGCGCCAGGGCCAGCGTGGCTTCCTGCAGCTGATCGCGTGCCACCACCTGATTGACCATGCCGAGTGTGAGCGCGTCCTGTGCGCTGATGGCGTCGCCCGTGAAGAGCATCTCCTTGGCCTTGCGCATGCCCACCTCATACACATGGTGGAACCACTCCACGCCGCCCACCCCGAAGGCCACGACCGGATCGGCAAATGAGGCGTCGTCGGCCGCCACGATCAGATCGCACGGCCAGGCCAGCATCAGTCCGCCTGCGATGCACTTGCCCTGCACGGCCGCGATGGTGGGTTTCGGAATGTCACGCCAGCGTTCGCAAAAGCCGGTGTAGATCTCTTCTTCACGCGCCATCTGGGCCTCGGCCCCGGCGCAGCCAAAACCGCACATCGTGCCCACCGTGCGCTGGCGACGCATGGCGGCGGCCGAATCGGTCTCCGACAGATCGTGGCCGGCCGAGAAGTGCTTGCCTTCGGCGGCCAGAATGATCACTCGGACATCATCGTCATGAGCCGCACGGTCAAAGGCGCTGTTGAGCTCGTAGAGCAGCTCGGTGTCCTGGGCATTGGCCCGATCGGGGCGATTCAGGCGAATCCGGGCGATGCCGGGCTCAGGGATTTCGTAGATCAGGGTCTTGAAGTCGGCGGTATCGGTCATGGCAGTCTCCCGAGAGTTCAGACAATCCGGCTCGAATGGCCGGCCCAGTATTTTTCGCGCAGGGGCTTCTTGTAGAGCTTGCCGGTGGGCAGGCGAGGCATCTCGTCGATGAAATCGATCGAGCGCGGGCACTTGATGGCAGCCAGATGGGCTCGGCAAAAGGCGATCAGCTCCTCGGTCACCGCCTCGTCGCGGTCTACACCCGGCATCACCTGGATCACGGCCTTGACCTCTTCACCCAGATCCTCGTTCGGAATGCCGAACACCGCAGCGTCAGCGACCTTGGGATGGGTGATCAGCAGGTTCTCGCATTCCTGCGGATAGATGTTGACGCCACCCGAGATGATCATGAACGTGGCGCGGTCCGTCAGGAAGAGAAAACCCGCTTCGTTCAGATAGCCCACATCGCCGACGGTTGCGAGCTTGCCATCGGGCGAGCGCGACTCCTGCGTGCGGGCAGAATCGTTGAAGTATTCGAATTCGGTGGGCGGCTCGAACCACAACGTGCCCGAGACACCGGGCGGGCAGGGCTGCAGGGCTTCGTCGAGCACGTGCAGCGTGCCCCAGACCACCTTGCCCACCGTGCCCTTGTGAGCCAGCCATTGCTCGCTGTTGCAGGCTGCAAACCCGAGCCCTTCGGTGGCTCCGTAGTACTCGCGAATGATCGGGCCCCACCAGGCGATCATCTGTTCCTTCACCGGAACAGGGCAGGGCGCTGCCGCATGGATGATCACCTCCAGCGAGCTGAGGTCATAGCGGCTGCGCGTGGTCTGAGGCAGCTTGAGCATCCTCGAGAACATGGTGGGCACAAGCTGTGAGTGGGTCACCTTGTACTGCTGCACGAGTGCCAGATAGCGTTCGGGGTCGAACTTCTCCATCACGATGACGGTGCCGCCGCGCCGGATGGTGAGGCTGACCGAACTGTTGGGCGCCGAGTGATAGAGCGGTGCCGGAGAGAGGTAGACCATGTCATCCCGAAAGCCCCACAGGCCGTCGGAAAACCGGATGCCGGGGGTGATCTCGCCCGGCGGGATGTCGGGCAGGGGCTTGAATACGCCCTTCGGACGCCCGGTGGTGCCCGAGGAGTACAGCATCGGCCCGCCCATTGACTCATCCGCAATCGGTGTATCCGGAAATTTCAGGGTCGCCTTCACAAAGTCGCGCACTGGAATGCGCTCGCCCGGATCGGCCTGATCCAGCGAGCCGTCGTTCACCAGGTCGGCCGGGGCATCGACCACCAGGCACAGACGAATGCGCGGCACCTGAGCCATGGCCTCACGGGCCACGGAGAGTCTCGAGGCCGAGGTGATCAGCACCTGGGACTCGCTGTTCTCCAGAATGTAGGCAAGCTCGCTCGCGGTGAGGTACGAGTTGGCCGCTGTGTAGTACAGCCCCGAGCGGACCCCCGCCGCGCAACTTTCGATGATGCGCGCGTTGTTCTCCATGAACAGGGCGTAGTGGTCGCCGCGCCGCAGCCCCAGGGCACGCAGCAGATGCGCGAGTCGATTGCAGCGAGCCTCATACTCGCGGTAGCTGACGGTCTCCCCCGTGAAGGCCATGATGAAGGCCGGACGATCGGGATGCTTCAGGGCGTGCGGGCCGGGATACATCGCTTCGGGTCTCCTGAGTTTCAGACCCGAAGCTTACTGCGCGCCGCTCAGACTGGCGTGCGCGTGGCCTCGGGCATGAAACGCACCCCGGCACGGGCCAGCCCGCCGCTCACCCCGATCGGGGTGCCATCGGCCCTCCAGCAGGCTGAACCTTCAAGGTCACCGTCTTCACGGAAGGCGATCGCACACATGCCGCCCGCGACATTGGGTACCCGCACGGTGTCATGGCCGCGGGCCTGCAGGGCTTGCTCCACAGAAGCGGTGATCCTGGGCTCGAGTTCAAGGGCAAAGCCCTGGGTCCAGACCCGCGGCGCCTCGACGGCTTCCTGCAGGCTCATGCCGTGATCAATCAGGTTGAGCACGGACTGGAAGGCCGACGGAAAGATGCGAAGGCCGCCCGGCAGCCCGAGTGCCCAGCAGGGTTTGCCATCACGCAGGATGATCAGCGGAGCCATGGACGAGGTCACCCGCTTGCCCGGTGCGGGCGAGTTGGCCAGCCCAGGACGCGGATTGAAGACGTACATGTAGTTGTTCGGAATCATGCCGGTTCCGGGCACCATGTACCGGGCCCCGAACAGGGAGTTGATGGTTTGGGTGGCACACACCACGTGTCCGTCGCGATCGGCCACCGTCAGGTGGGTGGTGTGCGCGCCATCGTCGGGCGCAACACCCGCCTGCCAGCTCCGAGCGCTGTGCAGATCGAGTTGGGCAAGGCGCTCTCGTGCATAGTCGGCCGATAGCAGGCGCTGGATCGGAACCGCGACGAAATCGGGGTCGGCGGTGGCTGCAGCGCGATCGGCGAAGGCCATCTTGAGCACTTCTGCAATCAGGTGAACCCCATCGGCCGTACCGAATCCCATCGAGGCGACATCCAGATGCTCGAGCAGGTTGAGCATCTGCGAAATATGCAGCGGCCCGCTGCAGGGTGGGGGAGGCCCGGTGATCTCGAAACCCCGGTACATCGAGCGAATCACCGAGAGTTCGTTGGTGCTGTAGCCCAGCAGATCTTCCCGGGTGATGTAGCCCCCCTTGCGGGCCATGTCGAGCGTGAGGGCCTCACCGAGCGCGCCCTGATAGAGCGCTGCCGGACCATCGAGCACGATGCGCCGCAGGGTATCGGAGTAGGCACCGTTGTAGACACGCTCGCCCGCCTCGATGCCTCGGCCAAAGGGCATGAAGACCTTGGAGATTTCCTTGTCGGCGGCGAGATCGGCCGCGCAGTCGCGCACGCAGTCGGCCAGAAAGGGCGTTGCGATGAAACCGCGGGCCGCATGGCGGATGGCGGGCTCCACCACATCGGACAGCGACATGGTGCCGTGACGGGCCAGCAATTCACACCAGGCCATCAGATTGCCCGGCACCGCCACCGACGATCGACCCACGCTGTTGCGGCGAGCCACGGCATCGAGCGAGCCTGGGGGAGCCAGCGGATCGGCCTCATAGGTACGGTCATCGACCGCCTGCGGGCAGCGACCCTGCCCCTCGAGTACGGTCTGGTGCCCGTTGGGCAATCGCAGGTGGGCGAATCCGCCGCCCAGAATGCCGACCATCATGGGCTCGACGA